>JAPPLI010000159.1 GCA_028819495.1 Gammaproteobacteria bacterium
GGCAGCATATCCTTATGCTGCACGGGCGCCTCTAATTTTTAGAGGTGCCCTTAATTTTTTTGTCATGGCTCTCTTGTCGCTCGTGTCAGCGCTATCACTCATCTTCATCTTGACACAATGTCGAGTCTTTTTATAAGCTTTGTTCAACCCCACCGTTGGTGTGCCCATGCCTTGTCATGACAAGAAGGGAGCCACGGCCCGACAGCCGCTGCTAACGCGGCTGTTCTTTTTTGTGAAATAGAGAGTCACGAAAACCGAAGTGATTGCGAATAAAGTATTCGGTGATTAAAATGCCTGTATAGCTATTCCAACGGGTGGGTAAGGCATGAATCCGCAAGTAGTTCTTCCCGACACTGGACAATTAACAGCGTTTTGCCAGAACAATGATATTCTTAAACTGGCTGTGTATGGCTCTGCTCTGCGTGACGATTTCAGTCCGGATAGCGACATTGATCTGCTGGTCAAGTTCAAACCGGGCGCCCAGGTCGGACTGTTTAAGATAGTCGGTTTGGAGAAAGCCCTGTCTTCCTTCTTTGGACAACGCAAAGTTGATCTACGCACATTGGGAGATCTGAGTCCATATATTCAAGACAGGGTGGTTGGCGATGCACAGATTCTGGTTGACCTTTCAGCGACGTAAGAAAAGTCAGGGCTTGGCGGCGTGTGGAAGAAAGCTGACGTGCTATGTTTATTGATGATAATACCCGGCTGCTTCACATGCTGGACGCCGCACGCGAGGCCATTGAATTAAGCAGTGGTAAAATCCGTGGTGATTTGGATAGCGACCGCATGTTTTCATTGGCAATGGTCAGGCTGGTGGAGATCCTGTGCGAAGCAGCTTATCAGGTGTCACAGACAAAACGGCATGAGTTGGCGCATATTGATTTCGACAATATCATAGGGATGCGACATCGGCTTGTTCATGGTTACCATAATATCGACGATGATATACTCTGGGAGACTATTCAGAATGATCTCCCTGAACTGGTTGAACAATTGGAAGCCGTTGTCAGTAACGAGAATAACAAACAGCCACCAGTCGTCAAGGACGAGTGGTAGCAGGACGAGTGGTAGCTGTCCTCACAGCAGATCCCGCGCGACCCTGCTCTGTCGGAATTCGTTTAGATTAATCTCCCCACCTCAGTCGGTAATGTTCCACCGTTACTACCGGTTCCCAGGTTAAGGTGGCCGGGTCGTTGTGGATAACCAGTTCGGGATTGTCAGTTCCGCACTGGTAGACTATGTATAACCAATAGTCCTTTCTCAGGCGTTCTGCAGTTTTATATTCGTTTTGCGTGAGTGCAATCTCGCCAGTGAAAGCACGGCCTTTGACTTCGACGAAGCGGATATCCACAAACGTTTTTACATCTTCGGGGTGGGGTTTGCGGGCTTTCAGGTCGTAACCCAGGTTCTGGGACTCGACACTCTCGACGATGTAGCCATCATCTTCAAGCGCCCGTGTGGCAACGTCGACAGCGATGCGCTCAACTTCATCATCGCGGCGCATCGGCGCCAGGTGGGCATCGTTTCGTTCAGGATGGGGGAGCGCCCAAGCGCGGCCGATGTGGCGCGGGGCATTGATAACGCATTGCTTTTGCTGCGCCAACTCGCGCCGGCGTGTTTGCAGTCTCAGACTCAGCTCATCCACCCGGTCCTCGGCCTGTTTGATACGTCCATCCAGCCCTGCTTCAGTGATGCCTTGTTCTCTTTGCATAACCATGTCCGCCAGTTTCAGGTTCTCCCGCGTTAACAACTGATTCAGGCTGGTCTCCACATGTTGCTGTATTCTGTTGGTCTCCTGCTCACGCTGTTCTCGCACTTCGGCCAGTAAAGGGTTCAGGCTTTGGTCCAGCAGGTGTTTTTCCAGTTCGTCTTTCTCTGGCAGCCCGTCGTCATCCGGTACGCCGGCGCCATCTTCGGCGGGAATAATCTCATGGAAGATCGTCGGGTTGTGGATAGAAATGCTCCCGTCCAATTCCGTTGCTATTACCAGGAGCTTCTGGTTCAGGGTATTGTTGCAGCCATCGCTGAGAGTGGCTTGGTACACGTCCAGGCGGCGAGCTTTATCAGTATTTAGATCGTAGAAGACCGCGCCGCGTGCCAGGTCGTCAGCAGCCTCGCGCTGGACGTTGGCGCGCAATGCTTCAAATAAAGGATGGCCGGGCGTGACCCATTCCCAGGCCGGGTCCTTGTTCAACATCTCCTTGTCAAAGACGATATCCTGGTAGTCCTTGCCGAGCCGACCGAATTGAGGTTCCAGTTCCGCGCCGATAGCGATCAGGTTGCGCGGCAAGCGTCCCACGCGATACACGTGATTGCGGCCACGGCTCTGGGTGAGTCGTATGCCGGCGCCCTCGCAGGCATCCTTGAAAAAATCTTCTATGACTTCCGGCACCAGGCGCCGTTCCCTGGCTTCCTCCGCCTTGCCGATGACAGCTGACAGGTTCAGGTGTTTCTTTGCCAGACCTTCCAAGGTGGAATTAGTAATCTCCGCGAAGCGTTTCGTATCAACCTCCTTTACGATACGGTCGAGGACGACCTGCTCTGTCTGGTTACGGGCATACATATCCCGCAGCATACGTTCCAGTTCGTTCGATGGGAACAAATCGCCCAGGACGTTGAAGATCTTGCCGGTGCGGCCTGGGTCCAGCGCCTCTTCGATGTGTTCTATGCGATCGAAGAGTTTTTCCAGCACCCTGCCTTCTACGGTATTGATAGCGACAAAGTTGAAGATCAGGCAATCTTTTTCCTGTCCGTAGCGATGTATGCGCCCCATGCGTTGTTCCAGGCGCACCGGGTTCCAGGGGATATCGAAGTTGATCATCAGCCAGCAGAATTGCAGGTTGATGCCTTCTCCTGCCGCTTCAGTTGCCACCATGACCTGTGCCTCCTCCTTGAACTCCCGTTCAGCGAAAATACGGCTGCCGACAGTGTCTCGGTCTCCGATCTTCATACCGCCGTGGATCGTAGTCAATTCCAGACCCCAGTCACGAAGTTTGCCGAAAGGTCGTCCTTCCTTGCCGTCACCGGCAAGATAATCCAGGGTGTCCTTGTGCTCGGTGAAGATGAGCAGTTTCATCTTCGGGTCGCCGAATACGCCTTGATCAGTAAGGCAGTCTTTGAGTTGGTTCAACTTGGTTTCTACATTTTTGGCCTCCAAGGACTGTGCCTGGTCAACCAGCCCCCTTAATTCGCGTATTTCCTCCCGTAGCACATCCGGATCAGGACTCAGGATCACCTCTTCCAGTTGTTCGATAATGTCCTGTTGTTCCTGCTCTTCCAGTTCATCGAAGCCCTCAGGCAAACGCCGGCTAATCATATCGCGCCAATGCGCTTCCGGGTCTTCCAGGATCTTTTCCCGCCGGATACGCATGCGTTCAAGGGTACGCTTGACCGCGTACAGGCTGGACGCAAAACGGCGTTGCAGCATGGCCATCGTAAAGCCCACCGCGCGCGCCGCCGCCGTGTTTTGTTGCGCGGCCCGGATTGATTGGTTTTCAACAAACCGGGTCAAGGCGTCGTAGAATGCCAACTCATCATTATTGATTTTGAACTTGATGGTCTTGACAATACGCTTGGTGAACAGTGACTTAACCTCACCATTGTTGGGGTCCGGGAACGTGACCAGCGCTTCTTTCACGCGACGCAGGTAGAACGGCGCTTCATGCTCCTGCATGGCTTTCTCCAGGCTGCTGATATCGCCGTATACATCCCGGTCAAGCAGTTGCAGGAAAAGGGTAAAATTTTCCGGGTCGCCCTTATGCGGGGTTGCGGTCATCAACAGATAATGGTCGGTCATGTCGGACAGGGATTTGCCCAGTTTGTATGCCAGGGTTTCCCTGTTTTCACTGTAAGCGCTCATCCTGTGCGCCTCATCGACCACCACCAGGTCCCATTGACTTCTGAGCAGGCTTTCACGGGCATCTTCGACGCGGGAAATCCAGGATACGGAGGTGACTGCCTGATCATTCTCCTGCCAGGGATTGGTACCGTAGTTTGCCCGAAGTATATCGCTGCGTATTACCGAGAATTGTTCACGAAACTTATCCTTCATTTCCCGCTGCCACTGAAAGGTAAGATTAGCCGGCGCGACGATGAGAATACGTTTGATCAGGCCACGGGCTTTCAACTCCTTGATAAGCAGTCCGGCCATTATGGTTTTACCGGCGCCCGGATCGTCCGCTAACAGGAAACGAATGCGGGGAAGGCGCAGAAAATAGTCGTACACTGCCTCCAATTGGTGCGGCAGCGGGTCAACCCTGGCAATCGACAGAGAGAAATAGGGATCATGCTCGTAGGCGATAGCCAAGCGCATGGCTTCGACACCTAGACGGAATTTGTGGGCATTGCCGTCAAACGGCTCCTTTTCCGGTGCCACGTCCAGTTCAGCAATTTGCTCCGGAGACAGGATTGGCTCATAGACCTGGCCGGTGTTTATTCCTTTACCAATCAACTTAATCGCATCGTCCATGGGTACCGTGGTGATGACCTTAACCGGTTCCGGGAAAATGTGTCCTCGCACGATGGCGTCAGTTTTGATTTGTTCAGGTTTCATCGGCTGTAATTTAACCAATCTTCCCCAACGCCCTCAGTATTCTCTCCGGCGTGAACGGCTGTGAACTTACCTCCACGCCGAACGGTTCCAGCGCATCGTTGATCCCGTTCATGATGGCGCCGCAGACGGCGATGATACCGGCTTCGCCGCAGCCTTTTGCGCCCAGTTGTGTAGCCTTTGTAGGCGTCTCGATATGGTCACATTCAATGTCAGGCATTTCCCCGGCCATGGGCACCAGGTACTCGAACATGTTGCCGTTCAACAACTGCCCGGCT
>JAPPLI010000218.1 GCA_028819495.1 Gammaproteobacteria bacterium
GACGGGATGAGGCGGAACTGCCCATCATGATGGATTCCATCAAGCTCTGGGAAGGCTTGGCAGGGGAAACGGACAACCAGGTCGGCTTCGGGCGCGGCGGCACGATGTACCTGGCTGATAACGAGGAAGAACAGGCGGAATTTGAACAGTGGCTAACGATCGGGGAGCAGCACGGTCTTGATACCCGCGCGGTAAACCGGGACGAGTTGCGGAAATTGCTTGCCGGCGCCGCCGACAAATGGTGTGGCGGCATCTATACCGCCAGCGACGGCCGGGCTGAGCCGTTTCAGGCTGTTCCCACTATTGCCAGGGTCGCCCGGGCCGCAGGTTGCCGCATTATCGAAAATTGCGCCGTGCGCAGCATCGACTCGGAAGCAGGCAGAACCTGCGCCGTGATCACGGAACTGGGGCGTGTGCGCGCCGGCGCCGTAGTCTGCGCGGCCGGCGCCTGGTCCACCACTTTCCTGGGCAACCTAGGGATTTCACTACCGCAACTCGTGGTGCGGAACACGGTGGCGCGCACCGGGAGCGCGCCGGAAGTCTTTCCCGGTTGCGCCGGGTCGCACCAATTCGCCTTCAGGCGCCGCCAGGACGGAGGCTATACCCTGGCGCTGAGCGATACCCTGGAACATTTTCCGGGTGCGGACAGCTTCAGGTATTTCTTCAAGTTCCTGCCTGCCTTCAAGCAGATCCGCCATGCGCTGCGCCTGCGCCCGGGCAAAGACCTGGTCGCCAGGTTGTTCCCGCAACGCAGGTGGCAGGCGGATGAGGTAACTCCGTTTGAGCGCACCCGGGTGCTCAACCCCGAGCCTTCGCCCTGGGCGGCAGGTGAATTGCGCAGGCGCATGGTCGAACACCTGCCGAGCCTGGCAGGGGTGGATATCGAGGAGTCCTGGGCGGGGATGATCGAGGCGACGCCTGATTTCGTCCCGGTGCTGGACCAGGTTCCCGGTAATCCCGGCTTTTACCTGGCCACCGGTTTCAGCGGCCACGGATTCGGCATTGGTCCGGGCGCAGGCCGGGTCATGGCGCGCCTGGTGCAGGGCAAACCGCCGGGCTACGACCTCACCCGCTTCCGCTTCTCCCGTTTCAGTGACGGCAGCCCCATTATTCCCGGCCCTGCGGTGTAAGGAATGAATAATTTCATTTTATGATAAGCGAATTGAACGTACTGACAACCGTTACCTGTGTGTTATATGACATACTTTGTTGTTGAACTGCATACTGTTAATAGCGGCCTGCCTGATACCGGCAGGTCATTTGCGTTTTTCAGGGGATAACCAACAATGAATACTGTTTCCGTCCGTTACTTGAAAAATTTCTTTCCGCTGCTGCTGGCTGCCGTCCTGCCGGTATCCAATGCCTATGCCCAGCTTGAAGAGATCATCGTCACCGCAACCAAGCGTGCAGAAAGTTCCCAGGATATTCCGCTTTCCATCGAAACCGTGTCGGGTGAAACAATGATGGATATGGGCATCACCGACCTCGCCGAACTTGCGGACACCATACCCAATTTACAGGTAGGTTATGGGGTTACTTCCCAGGCCATCACCATTCGCGGCCTGGGAACCGGCCAGGAGCGCAGCTTCGAACAGTCCGTTGCCATGTTCATCGACGGGATTTACATGCCGCGTTCACGCCAGTACCAATCCCCCTTCCTCGATGCGGAACGCGTCGAGGTGGCCCGGGGCCCGCAGTCCGTCATACACGGCCTTAACTCGACTGCCGGCGCGATCAGTGTCGTCACCAACAAGACCCGTCCGGGCGATGCGGCCTTCCTGGACCTGACCGCGGACTATGAACTGGAACACGGCGGCCCGTCCCTGGTTGCCATCGCCGGCGGCTCCCCCTCCGACACGCTGGGCCTCAGGGCAGCCCTGAAGATTTCCGGCCGTGACGGGTATTTCAATAATTCATTTACCGGTAAGGACGAAGGTGATACCGATGAGTTGTTGTTGCGTATCAGCGCGGTGTGGGAATTGAGTGAGGAGGTGACCCTGACTGTCAAGTATGAGCGGGCAGAGAAGGAGATGGAAGGCAATACGGGTGAATTGTTCGATGATGATGCAGGCACCTTTGCCGCCGGGACCGGGTTCGCCGAGCCCGATGACGGTGTACTGAACTGGACCCGTTCCTCAAACGGCTGTAACCCTGACCGCAACGGTTTGCCTGATCCCATCACGGTGACCGGAGCCCAGCCGGAACTCTGTCCGGAACAACGCACACAGAGTGATACCATCATTGCCAGCCTTGAATGGCAACTCCCCGGTCATGTGCTGACCGTTGCCGGCGGCCATTCGGAATTCGAATACGATATTTCTCTCGACCTGGACACGACAGCGGATGCATTCGTGGTTGCGGGCATCGATGAGGATTTTGAACAGGATTCCGTTGAAATCAGGTTGACTTCGGAAAAAGGCGGTATGCTCGATTACCTGGTGGGGGGTTATTACCAGAAATGGGAAAATTACAACATAAATCCTGCACAGTACGGTCCGGCATTACTGGGTGGTCTGTTGAGCGCCGCAGGCCCGTTCGGCGCTAACGTGATGGTAGATACCGCGGCATCTTTCCAGCAAGAGTCCGAGTTATGGTCGATGTTCGGGCAGGTTACCGTGAATGCTACGGACTACCTGCGCATCACGGGCGGTGTTCGTTACACCGACGAAGACAAGCAGTCACTTTATGATGCGCGCTGTCATCTTGGTTTTGTCGATGCTGGTTTATTGATACCTCAACCTTTACCCGGACCATTGCGCCTGTGTAACACCGACCCCTCATCGGTTGGATTATTTGTAGACCGGAGCAGCGACAACTGGTTGCCGGAAGTGGCGCTGCAGTGGGACGTGAATGAAGATATCATGCTGTACGCCAAGTGGGGCGAGAGCGCCAAGTCGGGCGGTTTTACTTCGGCCCAGAGAACCGCACCGAGCGGGATGCCCTTTGCGCCCGAAGATCAGGAATACCAGGATGAAGAGGCCACAGGCTATGAGGCCGGCTTCAAGTCCCGTTTGCTCAATAATTCCGTTGAACTGAATGTGGCCTTCTACCGCACCGAGTTTGACGATTTGCAGGTGAACTCATTCACACCGTCCGGCGCGGTTATCGTACAGCGAGTAACCAACGCCGCCTCTGCCGTATCTCAGGGTGTGGAAGTGGATGGGCGCTGGCAGGCCGGAGACTGGTTGTTACTGGGCGGGTCATTTGCCTACACTGATGCGGAATACGACAGTTTCGTGAACGGAACCTGTAATTTTGCCAGCGGTATGACCAGTCCCTGCGACCAGTCTGATCGGTCCTTACCGCTCGCGCCTGAATGGACCGGTAATATTTATGCCAATACCAGGTTTCCGGTTGCCGATAACATCAATGCGATTGCCGACCTGAATGTGTCTTTCAGTGATGAGTTCTATACCGATGCCTCGCTGGAACCGGCAGGCTTGCAGGATTCCTACGCAAAACTGTCTGCGCGCATTGGTGTTGAAGCAACAGACGGCAAGTGGAGCCTGGCGCTGGTGGGCCGCAACCTGACGGATAAAGAAGTATTATCCAGTTCACAGAGTTTCCTGGCTTCCCTGTTTCAAACAACCTACCTGGGATACCTGGAGCCGCCCAGGACAATCATGATCCAGGGGAATTACCGGTTCGGCGGCGAATAATCATCTCACCTTACACACGGCCGATTGATGGAAACCGGCCGTCTTGTTCATCATGCCGGAGCGACTGGCTGAACCGGTATTTTAAGAAGCTCTGAACAAGTCCATCCCGGACTTGTCAGAGTACGCAAAACAAAAATGCGATTTTTATTTTGCTCACAAATTCAATGACTTATCGTCATTGAATTTGGCGATACGTCCCTGTATCGCAGGAACCTCTGACTTAATCAGAGGTTCCTTTATAATACCATCCATGGATTTTTCACTTACGCAGGAACAGCAGATGGCGCTAGATTCGTTCCGGCGTTTTGCCGAATCCGAGATCCGGCCGGCGCTGGAAGCTTACGAAGACAGTTTTGTGCCCAGGGAGGAGATGCGGTCGCTGATCCGGCAACTTCAGCCCTTCGGCGTCATAAATGGACCCATGGCGGAGGAAGACGGCGGTTTCGGACTAGACATGATCACCTACGGCCTGTTGTTCGAGGAACTGGCCCGCGCCTCGGCAGACCTGGCGGTAGTCGCCCTGTTGCAAATGGAATGCAGCAAGCTGCTCGCCGGCCATCGCAGAGTGTGAAAAGTTCGGTTCCATCGGCATCAGTGAACCGGACGTCGGATCGAACATTGCGGAGATCAAAACCCGTGCCCGGCGTGACGGCGATCACTTAGTGGTCAACGGGGAGAAACTGTGGATTTCCAACGGCCACTACTCGGATTTCAATATCTGTGTCGTGCAGGTCGAGAGCGGCAAGGAAAAAGAGGGACTGGCCCTGCTGCTGGTGGACCGGGCTCATGGCTATACCAGCCGGAACATTCCCAAGATGATCCTGAACAGCCAGTCCACGGCGCAGTTGTTCTTCAGCGATGTACGTGTCCCTGCGGCCAACCTGTTGACCGCGCCTGGCAAGGGCCTGGGGAAGATGCTGGGCCTGCTGGAGGCTGGGCGCCCCCTGGTCGGTCTGATGGCCGTTGCCGTGGCGCAGGCGGCCCTGGATGATTCCATCGAATACGCCCGCAACAGGAAACAGCACGGCAAGTATATTGCAGAACACCAGCTAATCCAGGCCATGATTGCGGAGATGGCGACGGAGATCGACGCGGCCAGATTGCTG
>JAPPLI010000122.1 GCA_028819495.1 Gammaproteobacteria bacterium
ATCTTCCGTCGGGATTATTCACATGGATGTACAGGATATACAGGATTATATTGGAATGGTTCAGTAGCGCCTTCCCGGACCGTGCCAGGACTTCGCATTTATTTCATTTCCGTCCCTTCATTAAATAATTTATCCTGTTCATCCTGTACATCCATGTGAATAATCCCGTGCTTGAGAAGACGACACAAAACGATATCGCCGCCGCAGAAACAGTGAGGGTTGCCGCGCCGGCCCGGCTGCACCTGGGTTTCCTGGACCTGAATGGCGGCAGCCGGAGGCGTTTCGGCAGTATCGGCGTAGGTATAACGGGTTTTACTACGGTGGTGAACGTCGGCCATAGCGACCGGATAGATGTCAGCGGCGGTGATGGCGAACATATCGCCGGAATTGCGCAAACCGTCCTGGACTACTTTCGCATTAATACCGGTGTCCGGGTAGAGGTTGAAGAATGCATTCCCAGGCACCAGGGTCTGGGTTCAGGCACGCAGATGGCATTGGCGCTGGGCACTGCAATAACCGGCTTGTACGGCATCGATACCGGTGTTGAAGAAATTGCCGCCGCTACCGGCAGAGGCAGGCGTTCCGGGGTGGGACTGGGCGTGTTCACGCAAGGCGGCTTCATCCTTGACAGCGGCAGGTCGGAAGGACGCAGGTTGCCGACTACGATTTTCCGTCATGACTTCCCGGAAGAATGGCGGTTTGTGCTGGTCATGGATACGCGGGCTGAAGGTATCAGCGGAACCGATGAGGTGGAAGCTTTCAAATCCCTGCCGGACATGCCCCCGGGAACTTGCGCGGAAATTTGCCGGCAGGTATTGATGCAGATGTTGCCGGGCATCATTGAAAAGGACTGCGAGCGGTTCGGCGCGTCCGTCAGCAGTATCCAGGCAAGCATCGGTGAATATTTCAGCGCTGTCCAGGGGGGCTCCTACGCAAGTGAAAACGTCAGGCGTACACTGGAATTCCTGCTGGAACACAATGCAACCGGCATAGGCCAGACCTCCTGGGGCCCCACCGGTTTTGCGATTTTTCCGGACGCCAAATCGGCACAACGGGCCGTGAACCAGCTTGCCGGGCGGGATAACGGGACAAGGCTCCTGGTTGCCTGTGCTGAAAATAACCGGGCACATATCAGCAGTTCCCGCTAACCTGGATACTTTTGGACATTTTGCGCGTCCTGATATACAATGCGCCCCCTTGCCGCAGGTATAACGTAACTGGCGCAGAGCAGGTAACCTGAGGTTTCACCACACCGACCGGATGACTGTCTCCCGTACATCGCCATGCGCATTTGTGGCCATGCCGTAACGGAGATTACGCTTTGGTCGGAGAAATCATTAATACGTTCGAGCCGGGGATGTAACGATATGAATACGAATATTGCGTCAGTAGGAAACATGAACAGTCCTGACACCGGGAACACAAGCCTGAGCATCAACACCCTGATCGCTCCCAAGGTGGAGCAACTGGTCAGCTTTGCGAACGGCCTGGGCCTGGGTACCAGCCGTATGTCAAACGGGAGTTTGCTGATAGACGCCGGGATCAATGGTCACGGCAGCATCGAGGCCGGCCGGCAGATTGCCGAAATCTGCCTGGGAGGGCTGGCCACAGCCAGGTTGCGGGCCTCGCGGGACTATGAAAACTGGCCCTGGCACGTGGACGTCCATACCAGCCACCCCGTGATCGCTTGCCTGGCCAGCCAGTACGCAGGCTGGAGCCTCTCCCACGGCCAGGGCAAGGGCACCTTCAGCGCGCTCGGTTCCGGCCCGGCCAGGGCGCTGGGCAGCAGGGAGCCGCTGTTCGATGAGATCGGATACCGCGACAAGGCGGATACCACCTGCATCGTACTGGAAGTCGACAAAATGCCGCCGGTTGAGATTGCCGACAAGATTGCCGAACGCTGCCAGGTTACGCCGGAAAACCTCACCCTGATCCTGACGCCTACTTCCAGCCTGGCCGGCTCGGTACAGGTTATCGCCCGGGTGTTTGAATCCGCTTTGCACAAGGCCCACACGTTGCGTTTTCCCCTGGCTGAAATTGTGGACGGCATGGGGACCGTGCCCATGTGTCCCCCCTCGCCGGACTTCCTCACGGCCATGAGCCGCACCAATGACGCGATATTGTTCGGCGGCCATGTGCATTTATTTGTCAGTTCCGGCGATGAAGAGGCACAGGACCTGGCCCACCGGTTACCGAGCAATACGTCGGAAGACTACGGCAGGCCGTTTGCGGAGGTGTTCAAAAACGCCGACTTTGATTTCTACAAGCTTGATCCCATGTTGTTCAGCCCGGCCCGGGTGACCGTGAGTTCGCTCAGGACAGGACGTTCGTTCCAGGCGGGAGACATCAACCTGCAGGCGCTGAACGATTCATTCACCGGGATATTCAGTTAATCGGATCATGGGGTCGGAGTAAAATCCTGTAAATTCCGGGGTCAGAGTAAAATCGCCAAGAACGTTGGCAGCAGCAGAACCGGTGGTGATTTTACTCTGACCCCACCTGTCTACGGAATTCAGGCAATCCCCTTGCAATGAATGAGCTCTCCGTATTGGTTTATGATTGTTTCATCTGCGATATCAACGCGCTGAAGCCGGGAAACGTGGGACGTCACGGCGCGGGTCATGGTATGGAATGTGCAGATTTTATCAAAAGCGCACAAGCCGTTACTCCCATCCTATGCGACCGGCGTCTTGGTATCGGCAGAAAAATCCTGTCCAGTGTCGAAGCCACCAGGGCTGAGGTACGTTGCAATACCAACCTGGGCATGGTTTTGCTGATTGCACCCATTATCCGGGTGTTTCAGGAACATGGCCGGCAGGCGGACTTTCGGCGCACCGTCAAATCGACCCTGAAATCTCTCGGGCGGCAGGAGGCGCAGGATATATTCGCTGCCATTCGCCTGGCAAACCCGGGCGGTCTTGGCAAAACGGACAGGTATGACGTAAACTCTCCCCTGGAAATCGACATTTATTCCGCCATGGAGGCCGCCCGGGACCGGGATCTTGTAGCGCTTCAATATGCGAACGGATACCGGGAAGTGGTGGATCTGGGGGTAAAATGCCTGCAAAACCAGTTTGATCGCTGGAATAGTGTTGAATGGGCGGTTGTTGCCTGTTATCTTATGTACATGGCGAGTTTTCCGGATTCTCATATCCGCAGAAAACACGGAATCGAAACTGCCGAGCAGGTAAGAAAGAGAACAAAACCTGTACTGGAGCGGTTTATGAGCTATGATAACCCGGAAGATGCGAGAGAAGTACTAATGAACTTTGACAGGGAACTCAAGGCATCGGAGCTTAATCCGGGAACCTGTGCAGATCTGACCGTAGCCAGCCTGCTGCTGTTCCGGCTTGGGATCGGCTGAGTTGCCGGATGTGACTGGCGGTGCGGGGAGTGGTTGATAGACCTTATGTACGGAGGTATCATGTTTAAAATTTTTGAGAAACTTTGTAGCATTTTTAAATCCGAAGAAGAAGGAGGTAATGAAATGGCTGTTATTGATAGAGTACTCGTTGGTGAAGCATTGGTGGGGGATGGTAATGAGGTCGCCCATATCGACCTGATTATGGGTCCCCGGGGCAGTGCTGCAGAAACCGCCGCCTGCAATGCGCTTACCAACAACAAAGACGGTTTTACATCCCTGCTGGCGGTTGTTTCGCCGAACCTGGCATGTAAACCTTCAACTGTCATGTTCAACAAGGTCACCATCAAGGGCGCAAAGCAGGCCGTGCAGATGTTCGGTCCGGCCCAGCGCGCGGTGTCCATGGCGGTGATGGATTGTGTTGAAGACGGCACTATCCCTGCCGATGAAGCCGATGACATTTTTATCTGCGTCGGCGTGTTCATCCACTGGCTGGCTGAGGATGACGGCAAAATCCAGGACTACAACTATGAAGCCACCAAGATGTCGATCAAGCGCGCGGTTGCCCGCGAGCCCAAGGCTTCCGAGGTATTGAGCAAGCGCGGTGATGCGGATCATCCGTTCCAGGCTCACTCGTAAGCGAGTCCGACCCCGACAAAGACCCCGGCCTGTGCCGGGGTTTTTTTATTGACATGGATGTAATGTAATGGATGTGAATTAACATGGATGTACAGGATAAACAGGATAATATTGGAATGTATATGGAATTGACGCATGCTGTCATCAAGTGTGCATTTGATGTGATCAATGAACTCGGGAGCGGGTTTTTGGAATCGGTCTATGAAAAGGCCATGGTTATAGCGCTTGCTGAAACAGGGATTTTTGTTGAGACCCAAAAACCTGTCATAGTACATTTCCGTGGAAAGGCTATCGGCAATTACTATGCTGATCTGCTAATCGAAAGAAAGGTACTCGTGGAACTCAAGGCCGTAAAAGCGCTGAAACCTGAACATCATGCCCAGGTAATAAACTATCTGAAAGCCACCAATATTGAAGTGGGTCTTCTGATTAATTTCGGCAATCCGAAGCTCGAATTCAAACGCTTCACCCACGGAAAAAACTCATAATAATCCTGTTTATCCTGTACATCCATGTTAA
>JAPPLI010000009.1 GCA_028819495.1 Gammaproteobacteria bacterium
TAACAGTACGCAAACCATGCAGGTTCGACACGGTCTCCATGATAGGCGTCCCGGTAAAGGGCGCGGTGATATGCTTGTGCACGGTCTGGAGGTCAGACATCGTAGCCCCTGTTACTTAAACGAATGTTCCGGCCCGGGAAACTCCCCGGCTTTTACCGCACGCACGTATTCCTGCACGGCGGCAGGTATGTTCTCTGCCCCTTCCAGGAAATTCTTTGCCAGGTGCGGGCTGCGCGGCGAGATGCCCAGCACGTCATAGAGCACCAGCACCTGTCCGTCACAGTTTACCCCGGCGCCTATGCCGATAGTGGGGATTGTCAACTCCATGGTGATGCGTTCGGCAAGGCTCGCGGGAATACATTCCAGCACCACCATGCAGGCGCCGGCAGCCTCCAGGGCGCAAGCGCCGGCCATGATGCGTTCGGCCTGCTTTTTCTCCCTGCCCTGGACTTTGAATCCCCCATACTCCCTGACGGACTGCGGTTGCATGCCGACGTGGCCGCAAACCGGGATGCCCCGGTCAACCAGGGCCGCCACGGTCTGTGCCTGCTCCTCTCCGCCTTCCAGCTTGACCACCTCGGCTCTGCCCTGTTCCACCAGCCTGCGGGCATTCTCACAGGCCGCTGCGGGTGTTTCATAACTCCGGTACGGCATATCGACCACGACCAGAGCGCGGCGACAGACCCCACCAACCATGCTACTGTGGTAAACCATGTCATCCATGGAAACGCCCAAGGTGTCTTCCCCGCCTTGCAGCACCATACCCAGCGAGTCTCCTACCAGGGCGATCTCAACGCCGGCCGCATCCAGTATTCCGGCAAAGCCCGCGTCGTACGCGGTCAGGCTGACGATTTTTTCGCCTGCCTGTTTCATCCCGTGCAAACGGGCAATGGTAATATCTTTGGTCATAGTCCCTGCGGGTTGAAATAATGCCGTCCCGGTCTGAGCCTGTCCATGTAATCCAGCAACATATCATAGTCGCCGCGCTCACTGGTGAAATCCATGTCCGCGGTGTTGACGATGAGCAGGGACGATGCGTCGTAATGATAGAAAAAGCCGGTGTATCCGTCCGCAATATTCTGCAGGTACTCCTTGTCTATCTTCATCTCAGGGACTCCTGTCGAGCGGATGCGCTTTACCATCACGTCGACGGTCGATTGCAGGTAGATCACGAGGTCGGGAACGGGGGCATCTTCGACCAGTATGTGGTAAACCTCGTAGTACAAATCCAGTTCGTCCCGGGTCAAGGTGGCCTCGGCAAACAACCTGTGCGCCTGGACCAGGAAGTCGGCAACCCTGCTGGCCACAAACAGGTCCGCCTGGCGCAGTCCCCGCACCTGCTTGACGTGCTCGAACAGGAAATGTAAGTGGGCCGGCAGGGCGGCGCTGCCCGGGGGACGATATACCTCCGGCAGAAACGGATTGGCGCTACTGCGCTCCAGCAACAGGAGGTCGTCCATAGTGTCTGCGAGGCGTCTTGCCAGCGCGGTCTTGCCGACGCCAATCGGGCCTTCCACAACGATATACCTGAATTTATCTTTAACCCGCATTTTAGTACTCTTTCAACCTGATATTACCATGTTCAGCGGGTCGGGAAGCGGTTGCGCGCAAGGCGCGCCGTGCGGGGAATGGCGCGCCCTTGCCAAGCGGCGCAACGCCGCGGGCGACCGCTTCCCGGCCCGCCCGCAGGGAGCCACACAGCAGCGCCAATACGGCGTTGCAGCCCTTGGCAAGGACTCGCCATTCCCGGCGGGCTGCGCCTTGTCTTGGCGCTGCTGTGTGGCTCTGAACATGGCAATATCAGGTTGAAAGAGTACCAGCCAGGCTCAGCCTTGTTATCCCCACGTTACCCGCTGCGTCCGATAATTCATCCGCCCTGCCAAGCCCCGGAATTTCCAGGTCGGGAGCCAGTTCCAGCAACGGCATCAGGACAAAGTTACGATACCTGATTCCAGGGTGAGGTACGGTCAATTCAGGTTCGTCGATGACCTGGTCACCATACAGCAGTATGTCAAGGTCCAGGATGCGCGGTCCCCACCTCTGTCCGTTTCGCACCCGTCCCTGGCGATTTTCAATCGACTGCAATTGACTGAGCAGTTGCCCTGCCGTCAGGCCGGAGTCGAGTAACGCTACTGCGTTTATAAAGTCCGGCTGATCACTCGGGCCGAGCGGCATGCTACGGTAGAACGAGGAATATTTTACCAGGCTGGTGTCCGGAATATCGCGCAGCGCAGTCAGGGCCTTCTCCAATTGCAACTCCGGGTTATCCAGATTACTGCCCAACCCGATATAACTTTGCATGCCTTATACCTTACGTCCTCTGGGCCGCCTGCGCCTGTTGCGCCTGTTCCTGGAATGGCTCTTTTGGCCAGGCTTATTCCGCTGAAATTCGGTCCACCATTCTGCCAGTTCGTTGACGCCCTCTCCGGATTCCGCACGAAGAAGTAAAAAATCATAAGCTGCCCGAAACCGGGGATTTTCGAGCAGCCGGTGTGGTCGGCGGTGCGACCGCCGCGCCAGGCGCGGCTGCATTTGCCAGATATCCCGCGCCATACTTGTGAAACGGCGCGGGACCGCGATAGTGCTGGTTTGTCTGGAGATAACTATGTCCCCTGCCAGTATGATGGCGTCCATTTCGTTCATGCCCTGGGCCATATGGTTGCGCGCCAGCCTGTCCATGGGCAACCACAACAGAGCGGCAAGTAGAAATCCCGGTGTAACCGGCTTGTTTTGCGCTAATCGGTTGTCGGTATTGCGCAGTGCGTTGGCAACGAACGTATAGGGAAATCCGCCGTGCTGATGCGTGAGCGCCTCTTCGGTCTGCGGAAACAATTCCTTGAACAGTTCATAGTGCCGCAATTGTTCAAAGGTCTGCAGGGCATAACCGTTAAAAAACATTTTCAGACATTCTTCAAACAAACGTGCGGTAGAGATTTCTTTCAACGAGGATGCCAGTTCGGATATGTGCGTCCCGGTATCCGGACTGATCCTGAAACCCAGCTTCGTCGCAAACCGCACTGCCCGTAACAACCGCACCGGGTCTTCCGTAAAACGCCGGCGAGGGTCGCCGATCAGCCGGATACAGCAGGATTTTATATCGTCCATGCCGTTAACGTAATCTACTACCGATTCGTCTGCGATATTATAAAACAGGGCATTGACGGTGAAATCACGGCGCCATACATCTTCATCGATGGTTCCGTAAACGTTGTCGCGTATAATCCGGCCATCGACGATGTGTCCTGCGCCATTATCATCATGGTGGGGCGCCCGGAAAGTGGAAACCTCCACGATCTCATCGCCGAAGCGGACGTGGGCAAGCCTGAAACGGCGTCCAATCAGCCGGCTGTTGCGGAACAGTTCTCTTACCTGTTGGGGTGTAGCGTCCGTCACGACGTCAAAGTCCTTTGGTTCTCGCCCCAGCAGCAGATCGCGCACGCTACCCCCGACCAGGTAGCCGGCATAGCCGGCATTTTTCAGGCGGTACAATACTTTCAGCGCGCCGTCACTGATATTTTTCGTCGAGATGTTGTGCTCTTCACGAGGAAAAATTGCCGGCTGCGGACGCAGGTACGAGACTTTGTCGTGGATTTTGTTCATGGACTTATTATAATACCTGATTATTACCGCTCCCTTCGTCTAGCGGCCCAGGACGCTGGCCTCTCACGCCGGAAACAGGGGTTCGATTCCCCTAGGGAGCGCCAATAGATCCAGTCAGGCAGTAGGCTAACCGTCGTTCTCTTGCTGACTCCGGTTACTTCCGGGAAAAGTTCGCATCCAGCATGGTCTGCACTGCGGTGATAACGATCCCCGGCTGGTCAAGATGGATTACATGTCCGCTACGTTCCGCGATCAGGTGCACCGTGTTAGTGCCAAGCTGGGACAACTCATCCTGCAACTCCATCCAGACCCGTTCCGTTTCATCGCCGTTGGAGTAGCCCGGCCAGAAGCTACGGCCGCGGGTCAGCACCAGAACCGGCACTTCGGGCATAGGCCTGGAAGTCTTTACCTGCTTTGCGCTGACTGAAAACACCGTCATTTCCTCGCGCCAGGTCATCTTGTGCCGCCAACTCTGCATGATGCGTTGGGCTGTCAGCGCATTTTCATCGGGAAAGTTGGGGTGCGGGAAAAACCAGGACACAACATAGTTGTTTGACCCGGGCCTGACCCGTTTGACCGTTCCCGGTTCCGGGCCCGGCAGCCGTTCGATCTGTTCCGGATGGGAGGAATCGATCAGAACCAGGCCCGCCGTCTCATTCGGGTAATTTCTTGCAAACAATTGCGCGTTGTATCCTCCGAACGAGTGACCTGCAATGATATAAGGCCCGGCCACTCCGGCCCTCAGCAACAGGGTATGCAGTTCCCGGGTGATGCGTTTGCTGGTCCTCGGCAAGGGGCCCGGATCACTCCAGCCATAGCCCGCCCGGTCGTAGGAACAGACCCGGGTCCGAGGCGCCAGGGCTTTCTGGACCCTGGACCATTCCAGCGAGAAACCGCCCACTCCCGAATCGAAGATGATGGTGGGCACACCTTCACCCACGCAATAAATGTGCAGCCGGTAGCCGCCGATATCCACCAACCTGCCCGGTCCGGACGATTTCTGCGCAGCAGGGGATGCCGCAAGCTGCGCGCCGGCGACCAGGCACACGGCGACTGCAGGACAGGTCAGGAACAGGACGCGGCGCAGGAATTGGTACAACATATTTACATTCATGACTCTATAATAACCCGGAACCTTCATAGCGAGGGTGAAGCGGGCTTTCCAAAAATTACGGGTACAGTATAACCAAATGCAACCACAAGTGGTAATCGGACAAAGGGAACATTGCAGTCTTTGGCGCAGGTTGATGGCCATTGCCTATGACTGCTGCCTGCTGTTTTCCGTGTTGTTTTTTGCAACCCTGCCGGCGCTTGCCGTTACCGGGGGAAATGCCTTTGTCGCCGGCAACCCGTTTTATTCCGCTTACCTGCTGCTCATCTCCTGGTTCTATTTCGTCTGGCAATGGAAAACAGGACGACAAACCCTTGGGATGCGCGCCTGGCATATATACCTGACAACCCGAGGCGGCGTGTCGCCCGGCTGGAAAAACCTGACCATCAGGTTTTTTCTTGCAGGTGTATCGTTGTCTGCATTGGGTGCCGGGTTTCTCTGGGCCCTGGCCGATAAGGAACGTCTGACTTTTCATGATCGGTTGTCGGGGACAGTACTGGTCTTTGCCGGTAAAACAGCCTGAGCAGGACCAGGTACAGCAGCAGGGTCGGGAGCGCCGAACTGATGATCGGATGTACGCCATAGACTATACCGATATGGCCTGACGCGGAATTGACAAAATAGAAGATCACGCCGATCAAGGCGCCGGTGAATACATGCTGGCCCAGTCCGTCCGAACGGTTACGCGCGGCAACCAGTGGGATAGACAGGAGAATCATGGCCAGGATTGTGAACGGGCGCACCAGTTTGCCGTAAAACGCCTGCTCATAAGTCGCGGTGCTCTGTGAATTGGATTTCAGAACCCGGATGCTTTCCGAGAGGTTCCACAGGGACATGTACAAGGGGTTGATGATGACCAGGTTGATCAATCCGTCATCGACCCGGGATTCCCAGGCTGCTCTGCTGAATTGCTCCCGGCTGATCCCTGAACCGTCAATAATGGTTCTGTCAACGCCTTCCAGTACCCAGCTGTCATCGATATAACGGGCATTATCGGCAGTGATACTGCTGCGCAACCTGTCCTGGTCGTCGAACTCATAGATGTAAATTTCCTCGATGATGTTGCCGGGCAATATTTTGCGTATATTAATGAAACTGTTTCCATCCCTGGCCCAGAAGCCGTATTTTGTTTGCATGGCTACCTGTTCCGTCAACGCGATGGAGCGTTGATACCTGGCTTTTATCTCACTTGCGGGGACGACAAGTTCGCCGACCAGGATGGAGAACAGCACGATCACCAGAGCCGCCTTTGCCAGAAAACCGGCGAGTGAATATTCCGATACGCCGGCAAGCCTGATTACATCGAGTTCGCTGTTTCTGGAGAGCAGCGCCATACATGTCATGCCCCCGATCATCGCAGCTACCGGCATGATCTCGTAGGCCAGGCGCGGCAGAGTCAGGATTACATAAGTGATTGCCTGGTACGCATCGTAGTTTCCCTGCCCCGCGTCTTCCAATTGGTCGATAAGGGAGAGAAAGGCAAATATGCCTACCAGGACGGCCAGGGCCAGTGCGGTGGTCCAAACCAGGTTGACGATAAAATACCGTTGCAAGATTTTCATGCTGCCGGCATCCGGTCCTTTTTCCATCTCAGCCGCAAACGTTGAAACTGGAAAACCAGCACGATCATGACCAGCAGCAGAAGGTGCACCCACCACAGGCCGATGAAGTCCGGTATATCATCTCTCTTCAACAGGGTTTTCGCTATACTCAGCATGTTGCTGTAGACGATGTAGATCAGTACGGCCACGAACGCGGAAAAGTATTTCTGTTCGCTGAATGAATAACGGCTCAATGCAAGCGCAAGCACGGGCAGCAGCAACGATGAGATGACAAATGACAGGCGCCATTGCAGTTCTGCGGCATATTTGGGGCTGTCGGAACCAATCAGGGTTGCCGTCGGGAGCGATTCCAGCTTGACGTATTGACTTTCCGTATCACCCTGTTCGACCAGGACCGCGTAAGTCCGGTAGCGGGTGATACGGTAATCCAGGGAATCCTGGCTCCCTGTATAGCGCCGCCCGTTCTCGAACAATATGAATTTGCCGCCCAGACCTTCCATATTCCTGTAGCTTGCGCTGCCTGAATTTATCAGGCTGGTTTGTTGTCCTTGCCTGGCTTGCAGGAACACATTCTCCATCCGGCTCCTGTCACTCGAGGATTGTTCGATATAGATGACCTGTTCCCCTTTGCTCATCTCGTTGAATTTACCGGCCGCAATACCGGTGGTTTCCGCTTCCACTTCAGCCTTGGTTCGCAAGGCTTGCGTATTCTGCGCGGCCCAGGGCGAGACGTAAAAACTCGTGGCGAAGACAATCAGGGAAAACAGCAGGGCAAACTGGAATATGGCTACCAGTTCAACGCGCCGCACGCCTCCCGCTACCGAAACCGCCGTCAACTCCCGGTCCCGCGCCAGCCTTGACAGCCCCAGCAATACCGCCAGAAAAACGGCGATGGGCATCAGTTTCGGCAGGGTCGTCAGCATTTTCATCAGCAGGGCCTGGAACACCAGGTCGGCAGGAAAGGTGCCTGCGGCCGCATCGGCCAGGTATCTGACAAACCGGTTGCTCATGATGATCAGCAGCAACAGGCCAATGATCCAGCCGAGTTTCTCCGCTATTTCTCTATGGATATAACGTCGCAGGATCATTTAGCATGGATTATTTAACATGGATGCACAGGATATACAGGATAAGCTTCATAAATGTTCATGTTTATTCCGATACCATTACACCGCTTCCCCGAAAGCAGCGGCAGGGTGCAATCATGCGCCATAAGCGGCAAGTCCCCTGAAACACCAAACCAGAAATCCTGTATATCCTGTATATCCATGTTCAATCAATAGTCTCTGGTTTTACTGCTGGTTATCAGATAATATTCAACACCTGATTTTTTCATAGACAATGAACAGAATATCATGGAATACAGTATAAAAAGCGGCAGCCCCCAAAAACAGCGCAGTGCCTGTCTGGTCGCAGGCGTGCACGAATCCCGGAAATTGACACCCGCGGCACAGGCCGTGGATGCTGCCGCAGATCGGCTCCTGTCGAACCTGCTGCGCAAGGGTGACATGGATGGAAAAATCGGGCAGTCGTTGTTGCTGCATAATGTCCCCGGCATCTTTGCCGATCGCCTGCTGCTGGTCGGTTGCGGCAAACAGGGGGACCTGGACGACAGGCAATACCGGAAGATCATTGTCAACAGCGTCAAGCAATTAAAACAGACCGGCGCGACCGAAGCCGTCAGTTTCCTCCCGACCCTTGAAGTCAGGAACCGGGATTATCCCTGGAGGATACAAAGCGCAGTACAGTTTATCGACCATGAACTGTACCAGTTCAAGGAATTCAAGAGCAAAAACAAGGAACCCAAAAAATCCCTGCGCAAAATTACCCTGATGGTCCCCGGGCGCAGGGAGTTGCAGCAAAACGAACCTGCTCTCACGCGGGGCATTGCGCTCGCTGCGGGCGTAAAGCTTACCCGCGACCTGGCCAACCGCCCCGCCAACACCTGTACGCCGACGCACCTGGCCGAGCAGGCTGTGGAGCTGGGCAAGACCTACCCATCGGTTGAGGTAACGGTGCTGGAAGAAGAAGAAATGAAGGACCTGGGCATGAATTCCCTGTTGTCGGTATCACAAGGCAGCGCCCAGCCGGCAAAACTGGTTGTGTTCCGCTACCAGGGAGCGGGAGATGACAGCAAGCCGGTTGTCCTGGTGGGGAAAGGCATCACCTTCGATACCGGCGGCATATCAATCAAACCTGCATCCGCGATGGATGAGATGAAATTCGACATGTGCGGCGCCGCATCGGTATTCGGCGCGGTCGCCGCGGTCGCCGGCATGGAGATGCCGATTAACCTGGTGGGGTTAACACCGGCCGTAGAGAACATGCCCAGCGGCACCGCCACAAAACCCGGGGACATCTTTACCAGCATGTCCGGCCAGACCGTTGAAGTGTTGAATACGGACGCGGAAGGCCGCTTGATATTGTGCGATGCCCTGACCTATAGCGAACAATTCGAACCCGCGGCGGTGATAGACATAGCCACGCTCACCGGAGCTGTCATAATCGCCCTGGGGAAGCATGCCACGGGATTGTTGAGCAACCACGATCCGCTCGCCGCCGAACTGCTCAAGGCAGGGGAAACCGCCGGAGACCGGGCCTGGCAACTGCCGCTCTGGGAAGAATACGAGAAGCAACTGGATAGTCCGTTTGCCGATATGGCGAATATCGGGGGACGCGAGGCAGGCACCATTACCGCTGCCTGCTTCCTGTCGAAGTTCGCCAGAAAATTCCACTGGGCGCACCTGGATATTGCCGGGACCGCCTGGGTGAGCGGGAAGAACAAGTGCGCAACGGGCCGCCCGGTCCCGTTGCTGGTGCAATACCTGACCCGGCATTGCGAGAAGCGGAACTGAACACAGCCGGGGGGCGGCGTGACCAGAGCCGACTTTTACATCGTACCTGAGCCTGCCATACCCTACCGCTTCGTCTGCCAGGTCGCCGACAAGGTCAGGAATGAAGGCTATGATATCTATATCCACGCTGCTTCCCGGGAAGAGGCCGCTGCCATCGACGACCTGCTCTGGACCTTCAGGGACATCAGCTTCGTGCCCCACGCGGTCATCGATTCAGCGGATGCCGTGGAAGACTGCCCGGTTGTCATCGGCTGGGAAGGCGAGGCGCCGTTGGCGCGCCGGGTTCTGATCAACCTGTCCGGCGACATGCCCGATAACCCTGACGCTTATGAACGAATTATCGAAGTCGTTCCGTCCGAACCGGAGGGTCGCCGGCAGGCCAGGCTGCGTTACAAGGATTACCGCGCCAGGGGGCTGGAGATGCATAGCCATAACATCGAGTCCGGCCATGTCTGACTCATTACGCCCTGCAGCAACGGACGACAACGGCTCGCCGGCGCAAGATATCAGCAAGAGATCCCGAAAACGCCTGCCTGAGGTCAGACAGGCTGATATACCGGTACTGGAACAACCGATGGCGGCTATTGCAGTCGATGAAGAAATACCCGTGCTGGAAGAGACCCTCGCCGAGTTTGAAAAAACCATCCCCATACTTGAGTAGGCGGCAGGTATGGACAAGACTTACGACCCGAAAACTATCGAGTCCCGCTGGTACGACGTGTGGGAACGGCAGGGGTATTTCAAACCCCGTGGCGGAACCAGCTGCTACAGCATCGCCCTGCCGCCGCCCAACGTGACGGGCAGCCTGCACATGGGGCATGCCTTCCAGCAGACGCTGATGGACATCTTGATCCGCTACCAGCGCATGCGCGGAACCGACACCTTGTGGCAATGCGGCACCGACCACGCCGGCATCGCCACCCAGATGGTGGTGGAACGGCAACTGGAGGGCAAGGGCAAGTCACGGCATGACCTGGGCCGGGAAAAGTTCATCGAGGCGGTGTGGGACTGGAAGCAGCGTTCCGGGGACACCATCACCCGCCAGTCCCGGCGCCTGGGTACGTCCATGGACTGGAGCCGGGAGCGTTTCACCATGGATGAGGGACTTTCCCATGCGGTGCAGGAAGTGTTTATCCGCCTGTATGACGAGGGCCTCATCTACCGCGGCAAGCGGCTGGTCAACTGGGACCCCGTGTTGCACACGGCCGTCTCCGACCTGGAGGTGCTGGCAGAGGAAGAAAAAGGACATCTCTGGCATATTCGCTATCCACGCACTGACGGCAACGGCTGCATGGTGGTGGCGACGACGCGTCCCGAAACCATGCTGGGCGACACCGCGGTGGCGATTCATCCGGACGACGACCGTTACCGGGAACTGGTGGGGCAGACAGTGGAACTGCCCCTGACGGGCCGCACCATCCCCGTTATTGCCGATGGGCACGTGGATCCGGAATTCGGAACCGGCTGTGTCAAGATCACGCCGGCCCATGATTTCAATGATTATGAAATGGGGCAGCGCCATGACCTGCCGCTGGTGAACATCTTCACCGTTGACGCCGTGATCAATGAAAACGGTCCCGACGCGTACCGGGGAATGGACCGCTACGATGCGCGCCGGGCGATCATCAGGGATCTTGAAGCCCTGGATTTGATCGAAAAAATCGAGGATCACTCCCTCGTGGTGCCGCGTGGAGACCGCTCCGGCGCGGTGATCGAACCCTACCTGACCGACCAGTGGTACGTGAAGATACAGCCGCTGGCCGACCCGGCCATCGCCGCCGTGGAGGACGGCGCCATCCGTTTCGTTCCGGAGAACTGGTCCAGAACCTACTTCGAGTGGATGCGCAACATCAACGACTGGTGCATATCCCGCCAACTGTGGTGGGGACACCGCATCCCGGCCTGGTACGACGCTGATGAAAAAATCTACGTCGGAAAAGACGAGGCTCACGTCCGGGAAAAATACCGGCTCGACGATTCGGTGAAACTGACCCGGGACCCGGACGTGCTCGACACCTGGTTTTCCTCGGCGCTGTGGCCTTTCTCCACGCTGGGCTGGCCGGAGCGGACCGCTGAACTTGAACGGTTTTACCCGACCAGCGTCCTGGTTACCGGTTTCGACATCATCTTCTTCTGGGTCGCCAGGATGATCATGATGGGGCTGAAATTCATGGGCGACGTGCCGTTCCGGGAGGTATACGTCACCGGCCTGGTGCGGGATTCGGAAGGGCAGAAGATGTCCAAGTCCAAGGGCAATATCCTGGACCCGCTGGACCTGATCGACGGCATCGAGCTGGATGCGCTGGTGGCGAAACAGACGGAGAGCCTGATGCAGCCGCAGTTGCAGGAGAGAATTGAAAAGGCGACGCGCAAGCACTTCCCCGACGGTATCCCCGCGTTCGGGACCGATGCCTTGCGTTTCACCTTTGCCCAGCTTGCCACGCAGGGACGCGACATCCGCTTCGACACGGGCCGGATCCAGGGCTATCGCAATTTCTGCAACAAACTCTGGAATGCAGCCCGTTACGTGCTGATGTCTGTCGAAGGACAGGAAGTTGATGCCAATACCGGCGATGCCCGGTACGGCACGGCGGAACGCTGGATCAGTACCCGGCTGGGCCGGACCACAGATCGGGTCATCCGGGGAATTGCCGATTATCGCTTCGATCTTGCGGCCCAGGCCCTGTACGAATTTACCTGGGATGAATACTGCGACTGGTACGTGGAATTATCGAAAACCACGTTGAATGATCCACAGTCTTCCGAAGCGCAAAAACGAGGTGTCCTGCTGACGCTGTTGACCAACCTGGAGATACTGCTGCGTTTACTGCATCCGTTTATTCCTTTCATCACCGAAGAACTATGGCAGAAAATCGCGCCCCTGTTGAACCGGCATGGCGAGACCATCATGCTGCAGGGTTATCCCAGCGGGCAGGAACTGCCCGGAGATGATGCGGCTCTTGCCGAAGTAGACTGGCTCCGTTCATTTGTTCTTGGCGTCAGGCGCATCCGGGCAGAACGGGATATCCCGCCCGGCAAGCCGCTTGTCATACAGGTAAAAGACGGCAGCAAACAGGAACGGCAATGGTTACAACAGGACCGCGGCTATATCGAAGCTCTGGCAAGGGTATCTTCCATCTCGGCTGTCACCGGGGAACCCGATGACGCGGTGGCTGCCCTGGCAGGTTCCATGACCATACTGGTGCCGCTTGCTGATTTGATCAACCCGCAGGAAGAAGCGCAAAAGCTGGCTAAACAACTGGAAAAACTCGACAATGAACGGCACAGGATTGGCAACAAACTGGGAAATAAAAATTTCATCGGTAAGGCGCCAGCCGAAATTGTGCAGAAGGAACGTGATAAACTGGCAGAGATTGACGCTGCCGTTACGAGGCTGACGGATCAACTTGAACGGCTGAGAAAACTGATGTCGTGAGATGTTTGGGGTCAGAGTAAAATCGTTACCATCGTGGCCAGTGGCGAGATCGAGGTGATTTTACTCTGACCCCTGGATTTCTACCGGACCCCGGCTTATGGAAGACTGGACGAGGATTTGTTCGCCATTTGCGAAAGCAGGAATCCAGTGAAACAAATGTCCCGAAGGGACGCTTTATATAGATTGTAAAATAGTCATGTTTGAAACACTGAAAGAAGACATCAAGGTAGTCTTTGAGCGGGACCCGGCCTCCCGCAGCGCGCTGGAAACGCTGATCGCCTGCCCCGGATACCACGCGATCCTGTTGCATCGCGTGAATCACTGGCTGTGGAAAAAAAAGCTCTACCTGCTTGCGCGCTTCACCGCGCACCTGTCACGTTTCCTGACGGGCGTGGAGATCCATCCCGGCGCCACTATCGGCCGGCGCCTGTTCATCGATCACGGCATGGGCATCGTCATCGGCGAGACCTCGGAGATCGGCGATGACTGCTCCATCTACCACGGCGTCACCCTGGGCGGCACCACCTGGCAGAAGGGCAAGCGCCACCCGACCCTGAAGAGCGGCGTCATCATCGGCGCCGGCGCCAAGGTATTGGGGCCGATAACCCTGGGCGAGAATGCCAGGATAGGTTCCAACGCGGTAGTGGTAAAGGACGTTCCTGATAACGCTACCGTGGTCGGCATACCCGGACGGGTAATCGCCAGGGAATCCAAAGCCGAGGACGAATTGAAAAAAGCGCAACGGGAAGCCATGGCCAGGAAAATCGGCTTTGACGCCTATGGCGGCAGCAAGGACATGCCCGACCCGGTTCAAAACGCTCTCGACTCCGTTCTTGACCACATGCACAAGGTGGACGAGGAAATGGAGGAGTTGAAGAAAAAGTTGGAAAAGGATAAATCCGCAGATTAACGCAGATGAGGCGTATGACGTCGGGCATAGAGCTCTCCATGTTCGATTAATGCCCGTTCTTCAAGCGGAAGTTCGTCACTGCTTCGGTTCAGCACGGCTTCAACAAAATCGGGGCAAGGTCGTGTCGCACGCTCCCAGTAGTCTTCCCAGGACTCATGATCGCAATCAAAACGAAATTTGCGGAGCCAGCGGACAGCCCGGGACCGATCGCTCGAGGCCTTTTTGACAAGCTTCTCTTCCAAACTTCAGTCTACATCCAGGCGGGTTTCTATCCTGGCAACGCGTTCGCTCACTTCGTGCACGCGCTCGCGCAGTTCGCCAAACTGGATATGCATGTCTGTGAACTGGGCATGCATGTCACCCTGCAAGCCCATGATAGCCGAGTACAAAAACCCCTGGCTGCCGAGAATGGCTGCCAAGGCAATACCCCCCATCCACAGCGCCAGTCGGAATTCACTCCAGCGCACCACGTCGTCGCCGGGACGACCGGAACGGTGTTCGGGGTGGGATGTCCCGCTCTCTAGGCGAGCCTCATCAGCGGGCGTGTCGTGCAGGTTATTCATTGTGGTTTCCATGTGATGAACCTCCATGGTGTTATCCGGTTTCCATAAGGCGCCCCTGTTCCTGACGGTTACAATGACACCCCGTTTCCGGCCGGCGCCGCGCTATCGCTCCAGCACTCCGACCCAGTTACGAATTATAGCCGGGTAAACCTTCGGACACAAGCACTGCACTGCACAGCGCGCATCCAGCCTCAATATCAATCACGTACATATCGGCTATCGTCGCGTGCCCCTTTCTGCATTTCATATTCGATGGTATCGGCGCTGAAATCCTGGCCTTTCGGCCAGTATATCCCGCATGAGTCGGGCTTCACCGTTTTCAGGTATCCCATGTCTTTCATCTGCACAAATATGCCTTTATCCAGGTAAGGGGAAAGATCAAAATACCCCTTTGAGCCATTGTTAAGCTCAACATAGAGCACGTAATTCTTGTGATGCAGTACTTTATGTACTCGGAGCATTGGAAGACCTACCTCAACGGATCAATTCTGAACAAGTCTTTGCTTTCTATCGCCAGCTTCCAGTTTGCCATCAACTCATCTTCGTGAATAGCAATCCAGGCCTGTACCATCTTCAACTTTTTGTTTGGCAGTTTTCCGTCAAGTAACTCTCTATATATGTCTAATGATCATTAAAAAGCAGTTTTTTATATTCAGGTCAGTTGTTTAAGTATAGTCTCTATATCTCGAAAATGAGTTTCTACAAACCGGATACTTGTTTCAACTTCTCCTAATTGTAGTGGGAACGTATGTTCATCCGAATTTTTCAGGGAGTCGTGCAGTTCTCTCATGGCACTTGCATCATGTTTTATGAATTCCTTGTACATGGCCGCGCACAGAGGACAGAGTGCCAAGTACTGGGCTACATGCTCTTTGGAAAAATAGCCGTTTGAAAAGGCCTCGACTGCCTCGAAGTAATACTCGCCATTGCGTTTCTTAAACGGCATTTCGTGTTCACAAATCTGGCAAGCCATCTCATTGTTTGCATTAGTATGTTGCCCTCTCAAGTAACTGGTTTTGTCGAGTGATGGACTACTTGTACGGACACTCCTGTCTTTGGTTTTATATTCTTTTGGAGGCGCATCTTCCAGTTGTTGACTGATTTTTTCTTCTCTACGCTGCGGGTCGGAAGATGGACTTTCAGGGAATTGGGGTTTATGTTTCCTTGCTTTCCATTCTTTAAGGAACCTCTAAAAATGCCACGGATGGCATTTTTAGAGGTTCCTTAAAGGATGAAGCGGTGTAATAAACGCGGCTTCCGGGCGCTGCGTCGCGCAGTCAGGGTCAAATGTAATCGAGAGATGCGGATCTACCCCCTTCAACCATTTTTCCCAATCCCGATAAAAAGGGCTATGTTGCTGTCGTGGGATTTCTCTGAAATCAGCCAGGAGCGTATTACAGATTTCCTGCGACAGGCGAAGCGTCTTTAATGGTTTATCTCCCAATATGAACTCCTGTTCTTTCCTGTTTTTCTGTTTGATGTAATTACTGACGAGCCTGAGCATGGATTCGGGAGAAAGCCAGAAACTGGATGCGTCTTCTATCTCCTGTTTCATTCTATTATAATCATATTGAAAATTACAACGCTCTCAGTTTTCTGCCCTTTACGGTCAATACGACCAATCCGTTGCTCGACACGCATCGGGTTCCAGGGCAGGTCGTAATTTACGATACAGTCACAGAACTGATAGTCGAGTCCTTCACATCCGATTTCTGAAAACAGCAGAATATCCAGGCTATCGGCGTCCCCGCGTGGTTTCTCAAAACGACCTCTAAGCGCCATGCGTTCTTCGTCAGGTGTCCCGCCGTGAACCATCTCAACGCGAAAATTGTCGGACTTGAGACGTACGTACAGGTAGCTAAGCGTATGTCGAAAACTGCTGAACAATATGATTTTATTGTTGGGCAGTGTCTGCTTGTCTTCGATGATGTTTCTCATGCATTCATATTTCGGATCATAGGGGTGAAGGGCTCGTGCATTTGTAAGAGTGTTTTGTATCTGTGAGTGAATTGCATTAAAGACGTTGTTTTGCGGTTCGGTCATTTCATGATCCTTCTCCACCCGCTCCAATTCGTCAACATGACGATTCAGGATATCTTCGAGGAAGGGAACCAAACCATACAGACAACTCGCCGCCTGACGCCTGATCGTGGACATCATGAACTTGACGTTGATATCTCCGTGAAGGCTCGCAAATATCTCTGCCTGGACCTGCAGCAACTCATCATGAAGTAGTCTCTGTTCAGGAGTGAAGTCAACAACTACGGTCTCCGGTTTTCTGATGGTGAATGTTCCGATATCGCGGCGACGCGTTCTGTTGATAATTCCCGAGAAGGTATGCAGGGCCTCTATATCGGAGATGAGTTGTACTCTTTCATCGGGGGCAATGGAACCTTCTGCAAGCCGTTGTCGGATCCGGTTAAATTCCGGGCTGCGTTCAAGCAGCGCGCGTCCCCAGGGAGTTGCCCCGGCTTTATCCAGCGCTTTTACGGCTTTGGTTGTCCACTTTGACTCCTGGGCACGGACATAATTCACCGCCTGGTTGATGTACGGGTTCGGTTCTGCCATGTGCCGGAAAGTATCTTCGTCCTGGATGAGATCAGGGCGAAGTGTATTCAGTAATACAAACAAGTCATGACTGCCTAACTGGATGGGGGTCGCTGTCAGAAACACAGCTGCCTCGGCATGATCACAAAAAAACCGGACTGCCTGATGAGAATAGGTGCTGGTATTACGGATGTGATGGGCTTCGTCCACTATCACGAGGTCAAAACAGGGGGGAGGACCCAGGTCCAGAAGGCCCTTGACGTGTTTTCTCCTTCTTGTTTTTTCTGATCCGTAAAGGAGTGCTTCATCAAGTAAAGAACAAGGAAGAATCACATTTCTATGTCGATCAGGCCACACTCCTTCCAGGTCCATTTCATTTATGCAGTATCTCAAATCTTTTCCGTCCAGATGAGTAAAGCGTTCATCGAACCGCTTCATTTCACTCTGCCATTTACGTTCGGTTACCAGTGGACGAGGGCAGATAATAAGTACTGAATTAATATCTCGACGGGCTTGTAATTCCCGCAAAATCAGGCTGGCCTCAATAGTTTTACCTACACCAACGCCATCTGCAATCAGCAATCTCGGACGGTCCGACCGAATAAAGCGCAGGACAGGTCGGAACTGGTATGGGATAAAGTCAACGCGGGCGGCATTGAGCGAGTATAAAGTGGATAAGCCTGGTTGCCGTATTTGAAGCGCGGTCAGGAACGCATGAAACTGCTCACAGGACAGGTAATTAATCTCATCATCAAGGCTGTCCTCAACCTTCAACTGGGAAGCATAATAGGTCTGGATATTTCCCTCAACGAACACCTTGATCCGGTTTTCAGGCTGGCCTGGAAGTACCTCAATGACCGCTCCCTTTATGGCAGGGTCAGCCTTCAAGGTCACGAGTTGACCCGGTGAAAATTCGTTATGGTCTGTCATAATACTTGCAAGTAAGGCAATTATTCCTTACAATATAGGATAACATCATCATCAAACGGACAGGACAGGTATAACCATGACAACATTAACCATTACCGCCAAGGGACAGGTTACTCTCAAACAAGGCCTGTTAAAGCACTTGGGCGTGAGCCCCGGTCAGAAAATCGAGGTTGATGAATTGCCGGAAGGCAGGGCTATCGTAAGAGCGGCCAGGCAGGAGGGCGCGATTTCTGACTTTATCGGCTGCCTTTCCCGGCAAGGCGGGCGCAAGTTGACAATCGATGAAATTAATGAAATCGCAGCACAGGGCTGGGCGGAAGAAAATTGAAAATAACCATCGATACCAATGTGTTGGTAAGGGCTGCCGTTCAGGATCATCCGGAACAGTCTGCACATGCCGCAAAAGCCTTGCAGGACGCGAGTCTTGTCGCCATTCCATTGCCGGCGCTCTGTGAGTTCGTGTGGGTGTTGCGGCGAGGTTACGGGATGTCAGTTACCCTCATAGCAGATGCGCTGGTGCGCCTGATGAACAGTGATAATGTAGTCGTGAACCGGCCTGCTGTCGAAACGGGGCTGTCTGTTCTCCGCGCAGGAGGCGATTTCGCCGATGGCGTGATTGCCCATGAGGGAAACCGGGCGGGCGCAGAGGAATTTATCTCTTTCGACAAAAAAGCGGTTGCCATACTGACATCACAGGGAAGTTCCGCCCGCCTGTTGTCATAATCGTTACGTTAAACCAGTTGCGCCAGCAACGTCCTGGCCGGCACGATAAGCGGTTTTTTATGCTCAAAACAATCCCGTTCCACGTACTCCAGGTCAAAACCGAGCTGGAAGGCGTGTTCGGCGCCGGTCTGCGACTGAAACAGGCCAAGGGCTTCAGACAGCTTTGCCCCGCCGCTGGTTTTTACCTCTACCAGGAACCAGGGTTGCCGATCGCGGGTGACCAGAAAGTCCACTTCACGCTTTTGTTTATCTCTGATGAAATACAGTCCGAAATCGCCGCGGCCGTCCTGGGTCCACCAATGGGTTGCCTTCAGCAGGGCGCTCGCTACGAGGTTTTCAGCTCGCGCGCCCGGTTCTTCCACTTGTGACCAGTCCCAAAGGTAGTATTTGGGTTCCTTGCGCAGGCCGCGGGTGACGTTTTTATACCAAGGCCGGATACTGAAACAGTAATACAGAGATTCCAGGGTGGCTGTCCAGCGCCTGACGGTATCAACCGACACCCGGATTTCCCTTGCCAGTCTGGAGTAGCTGGTAAGTTGCCCGACGTGGCTGGATAAATTCATTGCCAGCATCTCTATCTGCCCCAATTCCTGAATCCTGGTGAGATCGCGCAGGTCTTCGCGTAGAAACTGTTCCGTACGCAGTTTTCTCCAGCGTGTATAAAACCTGTTATCGGCCTTCAGGAACGGCTCGGGGAACCCCCCGTAGCGCCAGAGCGCCTGCCACTGGTCCTCATCGATGCGGCGGGGGGGATGTGCCAATGGCTCGATGGCCCGGGCTCCCGCGCACTCCGCCACGGAAAGCGGGTGCAGGGTGTAGGGGAAATAACGGCCCATCAGGCTGTCGCCTGCGCGCTTGAATACATTCAGGTGCGCGCTGCCGGTAACGAGGACATGAACGCGGTTCTCATAGACATCAAAAAAGCCCTTGAGAAAATCCCGCCAGTGCCGGTATTTGTGGAGCTCATCGAAGGCGCAGAACGGTTTTTCGGCCAGCAGCCGGTCCAGTCCAAGCCGTGAGGCGATTTCTTCTGCGCCGTCCAGGATGGCCGCCCGGTGGGATGGATTATCCCAGTTGAAGTAAGCCCCAACGGGAAATACGTCTCCCAGTTGCCGCGCAATAGTCGTTTTCCCCACCTGCCTCGGCCCGGACACAAACAACATCTGCCGGTCTTTCAGGTAACGTTCCCGCAAAGATTCGAGTAGCGTGCGCTGCATTGACTAAATGAAGTATTATCGTAAAAAGGTTATGACTATTTTACGATAATACATCAGATTGTCAAGCCCTGTATGAATTTAGGGGTCAGAGTAAAAATTCTTCCAATTTCTTACTCTGACCCCTTGATTTCCTGCATTATCTGCTCCAGTCCGGGGTAGTCCTGTGCGGAGATAAGGAACTTTCGGGCGCTCTCACCCAGGCCCTGTTTTGCGCTTAACCGCTGCCGGGCCTGTTGCGCGGAGCGGATCTCGGAACCGCCGATGGCGGAGATGCCGCGGGCAAACAGGGGATCCGGGAAGAAGCCGGCCGTCGGTCCAATCATTACTTTTTTTTGCGCCCCATGAGAGTATTCGAGCACCTCATCGATTGAGTTGTTCAGCAGCGTGGATGCAGTGATCATCACCTTAGTGCAGCCGTCCAGAGTTTGCATGTCCGCGCTGACCAGAAAATTTTCCTGCGCTTTATGGAATTGCGATTTTTTCTCGATGACTGTCAGCCTGATCCCGTTGTTCCTGAGACGCTTTACCAGGGAAGGGAAATAGCCCACCATGCCGACGTGGTCGGAAGCGGCGATGTCCAGGATGCCCATTGAATCCTGTGCGTCCGCAGGCGTGAAGTCCGCCTGCCGGAAAACATACCGGGTAATCGCGTTGACGGCTGCCATTCCCAGTGAGCAGTCCGCTTCGTCGGTACCGGCACAGTAGCGAGCCAGTTCAAGCGGGTGCCTGCCGCTGAATTCACCCGGCTCATAGCGGCTGCCCATGCCTTTCTGCGAATCACCCAGCCATGCGTAGTAAAGACCGGCGGAACCGTCTCGTAGCGTGACTATGCCGAACTCGGTATGGCGTCCCGGACCGGGATCGGGCTCCGGGATGTATACCCAGTTAATCGGCGGCAACTCAACCTGCTCCGCCACGGCTTCCACCAGGCCCAGCAACTCTGCTCTGACAGTCATCATCGCCTGGAAAAGGGGACAGATTTATTTTTTCACTTGTGGCCTGCGATGACTACCGTGTATGCAGTGCCGGTTAAAGGTGTCGCTGCAGTCATCTCAAGTCCGGCAGCGGCAAAAATTTCCTCGTACTCAGCGGCGGTGTAGGTATCGCCGGCGGGGGTCTGGCGCAGCATGTGCAAGTCAAACCCTGCAACAAACGGCGGGGATATCCGGTCCTCGTTGGGAACGAATTCCAGTGTATATATTTTACCGTCGGCGGCCAGGGCATCCTTCATGCGCGCAAGGAACTCTGAGCAGGTTGCCGCATCGAAGTGGTGCAGGAAATTGCACAGCAGGATAACCCTGTATCCGGTCCCCGTTTCCACCTCGAAGGCGCTGCCGGGTATGGTGCTGTAACGTTGTCCGAGGCCGGCCTGTTCCGCGTTTTCCAGTGCCACTTCCAAGACATTGGGCCAGTCTACTGCCGTGATCCCGGCCTGTGGATGTTTCTGCGCCAGGGTAATGCCGAAAATACCGGAACCGGCCGCGATATCCAGTACCTTCACCTGATCCCCGGCATCGTTGCCGGCCAAGTCGGAGCAGACCAGATCGGCGAGCAGGCCCGCCGGCATCCTGTTAAGGGCGGTCATGGATCGCGCGAACGTCACCCACATGGGATGGCCGGGCACGTCGGAGCCTTCCGCCGAGGTTGCCACGCCGCCTTTCCGCACCGCCCTGGCAACGTCGCCGATATCCCTGATGAAAAACGGATCGAGCAGGAAGTTAACGACATCTCCCATGTACGCGGGGGAATTCCGGTCCAGGAACATCGCTGAGTCTCCCGTCAGTGAATAGGTCGAACCGGATTTCTCCAGCAGGCCCATCACGCAGAGGTAATCACACAGGATGCGCATGCCGCGCTTGTCGGCCTGGCAATGTTCCGCCAGGGCCTCCGCCGTACTAATTCCTTGGGCCAGGGCGCTGAACACGTCCATTTCCACCGCTCCCTTTACTGCGGCGGAATCGCGGTAGGCCATGACTGCATTGAGGAAGAGTTCAGGGGAAGGTTGTTTTTCCTGGTTCATGTCGGCTCCGTTTCAGTTTAATTCGTTTTCATCAAATCGTTCTTATATACTTCTTTCGGGAGCTTGAGCAAGGCTGTCCATCACTTCGAGCGGATGCGGGGAAAGGCCGGTCCCCCGAGCTCCCTTCGTTATCTTCCAATCCGGGGAACCTTATTCCATCTATCCTTGGTTACTGCTTATGTCGGATCTTGTTACGCAGTTCCTCGACGACCGTCTCAAAATCTTTGCCGGCGCCTTTTGCAAGCGTTTTTTGCGAACTTCATAAGCAGGAGCAAGTTCAGCATACGCTTCTTGCACTCCTTCTTTCTTCAAGGCTTCTGCTTTAAATGATTTGAACGTCGGTCTTGCCATCTTCAAATTTCTTTCGTGCGTTTGCGGACTATTATTTGAGACAGTCCTGTTTTTAATCTTGCGGCAGCAGCCTGATTCGGAGTGACTTTTGTTATGCGCGCCGCTTTCCCCGCTTTCATTTCTTTGACTGATTTCAGAAGCTTATTGCCCAACTCCTGACCGGACAGATGTTTCATTTTCTCTTCGCTCCGTTATTTTGCTAATGGTGACAGTGACTCCATCGGGGTCAGTAACCAACACTACTATAAGGACTTTTTTATTCCGCTACTTTCTAGAACGGCCAATTATCTTCCCAATCTTCGTCGATGTTGCTGTCACAAATTTTGATTTCGTCTGCAAGCGCCCAATCATAGCTGAACTTTTCACTTGCATCAGAAATACCAAAATGTGCCTGTATCTTTTCGCGTGCGCCAGAGGCGTCAGAAATGGTTTCTTTGTCAAGGAAGTCACAGCGGACGGTGCCATAATTTGTTGTTTGCCAGTATGGGCACAAAATCGCCTTGTAATCTCCAGCATAATCGTATTCACGGATATCTTTCCCAAAACGCTCACTGTCTCTGATCAAAATTTCCCCGTCTCGTTTTTTAACCAACCGATAACAATACTCTCCGATTGGGATTACAGATGTATCTTTTTTCATCTCAGTAGCCTGGGTCGTAATCGTCTGCTGTAGATAAGCTTATTGGTACGGTAAACGAGCAGGAAGATACCCCGGTTTGAATGGTTGTCCCGTAAATAATCTCCGCAAAGTTGATTTTCCAGCCGTTCGCATAATGCTGGCCCGCTCCAATTATCGGCGAGCTTGAGTTCGACAGGCACCGGCCCGTCAAAACCTATCCCATGGAATCTCAGGTCTGGTCTCTTAGCATCAGCTAATTCCTCCTCCTGTGGAATAGAATATCGGCCAAATGCTTTCTCTGTAAGTACATGGGCTATGTAATTCCGTATTTCGGTTTCACTTTCACTTTTCGTAACTACTCGCCCCCGACCTGGTCAAGCCAGAATCAGGGCGGGCGCCCCTGTTCATCCCGCGCTGTCTGCGTCATTCCCGCGCAGGCGGGAATCCAGTCGATCAAACAACTCCTTATAATGAAGGTTTGCTTACTGGATTCCTGCCTTCGCAGGAATAACGGACGGGGAGCGGGAACTGCCGGACATGGGGCGAGTAGTTACCACGATCTTTTATCTTTTCATCAAGAATCGCCAGCCAAGGCAATATTGGACGCAGAGTAGGAACAACAACATCCAAGCCATATCGATTACGAAAAAACAAGTCCTCAATGCTTCGTCGAGATGTCTCACGTCTCAGCAACTCTGCAAACCACTCCGCAGTGAGATACTCCCGTACTGTACGATGATGAAATCGTACCGTTACAATCTCTGGACCAGCATTATCAGCGCCGGTCAATTTTGTTTCATCACCTCCCAAAAGCATACTCAAATCCGGGGATGAAGGAGCAATCGGGTTTGCATAATGTGTCTTGAAATAATCCAAGATAATACCGCCCATTGAATCACTCCTAAGCACATTTTCAGCGATACTCACCTTGCTGTCTTCATCATAAGGAAAATTCCTGGGAATGCTTGAGAATGTCTGGGGTAATTCTCTCAGGTAACAAAGCCCTTCCAACAACTCTTCTCTGTCTTCTTTTTGATTTATAGGAACCTCTAAAAATGCCATCCGTGGCATTTTTAGAGACGGAAACGGAAAAGTGCGATTTTCCGTTTCCTTCATTTTCAATCACTTACGTGATTAAAAATGGCAGCATATCCTTATGCTGCACGGGCACCTCTAATTTTTAGAGGTGCCCTTATATCATATTCATCAATGTTATCTATCAGTGTAATCGCTTCAATAGGTTCATGCAGATAGTCGCAATAAAGCTGCTTCAGGTTTTGGTATATTTTCTCCATGATGTCCAATAGAGAAACCGCTCTTGCAACATCGATCAATGGCAACGCGTAAGGATTCAACATATAGGACTGTCCATCTTCTGTTCTTTTCAAGAATTGATGTGGATGCTCAAGCGCATCCAACGAGGCCAACCATTGATGATGATCAGCCCTGAAGCGAGCGCGTCCTACAGTGGGAGGCTGGCCGGACAACGATTCAAATAATGATGTTAACACTGAAAGCGCTTCCGATGAAAATGAGCCATTGCGTGAACACAGGTCTCTTATTTCGACAATATATTCATCTTTTGATTTCATATCATCATAATCCCCGGACTTTATTCTTTCCTGTCGCGCATCCGTAAAAAAAATTGCTTAGCACATAGCAAAAAAGCCTGACTTGGCGATAGCGCGATTGTACAATACAAGCTTGATAGTCACCCGTTTTTAGCTCAATGCCGACACTGGATTTCAAAGGTAAGCAATTTGTTTACGCGCATCAACTGAGTGTGCCGTACCGGACTCTGGAAATGGACCGGAAAAAATCCTTTCCCGCAAAGGATGCGCCAGAGGAAGGCAACCTGATTATCCATGGCGATAACCTGCACGCGCTCAAGGCCCTGATGCCGCGTTATGCCGGGCGGGTGAACTGCATCTACATTGACCCGCCGTACAACACCGGCAATGAAGGATGGGTTTACAACGATAACGTCAATTCGGACCTGATGAAACGTTGGTTGAAGGAAAACGGCGAGGTGGATAGGGAGGACCCGGAGCGTCACGACAAGTGGCTGTGCATGATGTGGCCGCGCCTGCAACTGTTGCGCGAACTGCTGGCCGAAGACGGCGTGATCTTTATCTCCATTGACGACAATGAACAGCACCGTTTACGCCTGCTGGTGGATGAAATTTTCGGGGAGGAGAACTTTGTTGCCAACATAATCTGGCAGAAGAAATACAGTCCGGCAAATGACGCGGAGTATTTTTCCGATAATCATGACTTTGTTGTCTGTTATGCAAAGAACAAATCGAAGAATGGTGACAATGGAGAAAAGACCACAGCTTGGGAACGCAATCTCCTGCCTCGAACTGCGAAAGCAGATAAACTTTACAAGTATGACGATCAGGATGGGAGAGGTCCTTGGCAGTCCGGGGATTTAAGTGTCAAAACCTATTCGCCCGAATACGATTATCCAATCGTTAATCCCAGCACCGGAAAAGAATACAACCCGCCAGAAGGAAGGTGTTGGATAACAAGCAGGGAGCAAATGCAGGTATGGATAGATGGGAACAGAATTTTCTTTCCGCCGGGGGGCAAAAGCGTTCCAAGAATGAAACGGTACCTGAAAGAGGTTCAGCAAGGCATCGTCCCCCTGACCATCTGGACTTATGACGAGGTGGGTCACACCGATGGCGCCCGTAAACTCATCAAGGAGATTTTCAGTGACCGGCAAAAACCTTTCGACAATCCCAAAGCGTTCGGCTTGTTACAGCGAATAATTTCTATTGGGGCAAACAAAGACGCCATTATCCTCGATTCCTTTGCCGGTTCCGGCACTACAGCGCACGCAGTCCTGGCCCTGAACCAGCAGGATGGGGGCAATCGCAAGTTCATCCTGGTGGAATGTGAGGACTACGCCGACAGCATCACCGCGGAGCGTGTCCGGCGGATTATTAGTGGTTACAAGTACACCACCGTAGAGAAAACGGAATTAATGAGTGAAAACTTGACCTGGGCGAAGATTAAAAAAGCAACAGGGTTGACAGGACAGGTTGAGGAAGTCGAAGACCTGTACGGCAATGAATATGATCGGATAAAAAAAACGGTCAAAGACAGCAAACTTATAGTCACCGGAGAGAAAGATACAAGCGAGCAGGCCAACGGGCTGGGCGGCAGTTTCACCTACTATACCCTGGGCGAAGAACTCAACATTGAGAACCTCATCACCGGTAAGAGTATACCCGATTACGATGCGCTGGCGCGTCACGTGACCTATACCGCTACGGGCGTGACTTTGGAGAAAATCAAATCCGGCAAGGATTATCTTTTCGGTGAGACCGAAGATTACTGCCTGTACATGATTTATCGCCCGGACCTGACGTTTCTGCGCTCCGCCGAATCCGCGCTGACGCTGGATCTGGCGGGGCGCATCGGGAAGACAGCACAGCAAAAAAACAAGACCGCCCTCGTGTTTGCGCCGTGGAAATTCGTCTCCCAGAAAGACCTGAGCAAACAGAAGATTACTTTCTGCCAGTTGCCCTACGCCATCCACCGTCTTTTCGGAGACTAGGCGATGCGCCCCAAGGAATTTCAGACACAGGCATTGGACGTATTTGAACAGTTTCTGGCCGAACTGAAAAAACAGCAGGACGAGGCAACAAAACGCATCACCATCCTGGAGCAGGCTGGCCTCTCCGTCAGCGATAACGACCGGGACTATTTCGCCAAAACCTGGGAAGAGTTGGGTCGGCGCGGTGTCCTGCCCCGCGTCAAGGAGAAGGACGGTTCCTTGTCAGTGCCGCGTTACGTCAGACGGCAGGACAGCCATGGCCGAACCATACCCCACGTCTGCATGAAACTGCCCACCGGCGGCGGCAAGACCTTGCTGGGCGCGGCGGCAATCGAACGGAAGCGACCGGCCGCCGGCCTCGTGCTCTGGATCACGCCATCTCGCGCAATTTTCCGACAAACCTGGCGGGCGTTTGCGCACCGTCTGCATCCCTACCGGCAATCTCTGGAACGTGCCTGTGGCGGGCATGTCAAACTGTTGAAAAAGACCGATGCGTTCACGCTTGCTGACGTGGAAAACCACCTGTGCGTGATGCCGCTAATGTTGCAGGCAACCGACCGTGAAGATCGGAACTTCCTTAAAATTTTCCGTGACAGCGGCCACTATCCTTCCTTCTTTCCCGAACCGGACGACAAGACCGCGAATGATGATTTGCTGACAAAACATCCCGACCTGGAGAAGACCGAAACCGGGGCAGTCAAACACAGCCTGTTTAACGTGCTCAAGACCACCCGCCCCATTATCGTGCTGGACGAGGCGCACAACGCGTATACCAGAAAACGGCGCTTACGCCTGAGTGAGTTCAACCCGCGTTTTATCCTGGAACTGTCCGCAACGCCGGAAATCGGGGTCAGCAATATCCTGGTAGACGTTCCGGGAGCGGCCTTGAAGCGGGAAGAGATGATCAAGCTGCCGTTGAACATACACAACATTGAAAATGTCGATTGGAAATACACGCTTTCCAAGGCCAAGGAGCGGCTGGATATCCTTGAACAGGAGGCCCGCCAGTTACGTGGCGAAAGCGGGCGCTATATCCGTCCGATCATGCTGATCCGCGTGGAGCGGGTGGGGCGCGACCAGCGCGACGGTCGGCACGTCCACGCCGAAGACGTCCGCGAATACCTGGCGACACAACTCCGCGTGCCGGAAGATTATATCCGGCGCAAAACCGCGGAAAAAGACGAGATAGCTGACGAAGACCTGCTGTCCCCTTATTCCACAGTCCGTTACATTCTGACGAAGGATGCCTTGCGCGAAGGCTGGGACTGTCCTTTTGCCTACGTGCTTACCTTGCTCGACTCCACCAGCACGACCCGAGCCCTGACACAAATGACGGGACGGGTTCTGCGCCAACCGGATACCGAACTGACCGGACGGGCGCGGCTTGATGAGTCCTATATCTATTGCTTTGATCGCAACGTCGGCGAGGCAATGCAGGATGTCAAGCGCGGCCTGGAACAGGAAGGCATGGGAGACCTGGGCGACCTTATCCGCAGCGGTCCTGATGTCACAGGTAACGGCGGCGCCAAATTGATCACTGCGCGAAAACGCGAACAGTTCCGGGACTTGCAACTTTTCCTGCCGCAGGTTCTACATCGCGCCGGTCGGCGTTACCGTCCGTTGGACTACGAAAACGACGTATTGGGTAAGGTGGACTGGCGCTCGATTGCAACGGCGCCGTTGGACATGGATTATGCGACTATAGGCGAAATCCAGGAACATCACTCCCTCGTTGACCTGCCTGGCTTCGACCACGATTCAGACCGGACAACGGTTGACGTGGAGAAAAATCTCACGGCTGAATTTTTCAGCCGCCGTATTTACGAAACACTGCCGAATCCCTACCTGGCCGGACAAGTGGTGGAGGGAATGCTGCACACGTTACGGAGTCAGGACTATACCGATGAAGATATATTTGACCGCCGTTACGACCTCTCCGAAATCCTGAAGCGCCGATTAGCCGAACTCATAGAGCACGAAAGCCAAGCTGTTTTTCAGCGCAAGTTGCAGAGCCGGGACATTCGATTTGAACTTATCGCTGACGAGGACGGGTTTGAATTTGCGGAGGAACTGGAGAAGGTAGTGGGGAAAAACCAACTGCAACTCTTCGATCAACACGACGAACTTTTGCAGAAGTCTTTGTATGAAAAAGTGTATGCCCATGAATTTAACGGTCTGGAAAAAGACTTCGCGATTTACCTGGACGGTTATAGCGCGGTGACCTGGTGGCATCGCTTTGCCGCCCGGCAGGACTACGGCCTGCAGGGGTGGAAGCGTCACCGCGTGTATCCTGATTTTGTCGTGCTGGTGCAACCCGGCAACGGCAAGACCCGACGGGTGTTCGTCATAGAAACCAAAGGATTGCAGTTGGCCGGCAACGCGGATACTGAATACAAGAAAAAATTATTTGACGTACTTGAAACAGCGGAACCACGGGCGGTTGAGTACGGCTCGGTAAAGCTGTCAAAGCCGAGGCGGAAAAAACATCCCATGTCCTTGACCATGTTGTTTGAGGACAATTATCGGCAGGACTTTGAAAAGTTGCTAGCGCAGAACCAAGTTGACGCAACGTGAAAATTCAAACCGCACAGGGACAGATTTGAAATCTGTCCCTTTATTTTAAAGAACTGAACTGCTTACCTCTCGGCAGCCCCAGCCACCGATGCCGCAGTCTGCCCGAACATTATCCTGCGGGCTTCCTCGTCCTTCTCCAGCGGGCGGCGCAGTTCTTTGCCCAGGTCCTTGCCGGCGGCCACGGCGGGCCTGGCCTGCATCCGCTCGTCCCAGGCCTTGACGCGGGGGAACTCATCCAGGCTCTGCTTCAGCCGTTCATGCACCACGACCCAGGGCCAGGAGGCCATGTCGGCGATGGAGTACTCCCCACACAGGTAGTCCTTGCCTGCCAGTTGCTTGTTGATGACGCCTAACAGGCGGTTGTACTCATCACCGTAACGCTTGATGCCGTATGCAATCTTCTCCGGTGCGTAATTGGTAAAGTGGCCGGCCTGCCCAGCCATGGGCCCAAGTCCGCCCACCTGCCAGAACAGCCATTGCATTACTTCGATACGTTCACGCGGGTCCGCCGGCAGGAACCGCCCGGTCTTCTCCGCAAGGTACATCAGTATGGCGCCTGACTCGAACACGGAAACCGGTTCCCCTTCAACGTCATGGTCAACGATGGCAGGCATGCGGTTGTTGGGGCTGATTGCCAGAAATTCCGGCTTGAACTGATCTCCCCGCCCTATGTCCACGGGGACCAGCCGGTATTCAAGTCCGCACTCTTCCAGCATGATGGAGATTTTCCAGCCGTTGGGGGTCGGCCAGTAATACAGGTCTATCATTGGTTTTTCCTCCCCGGTTTCCTGTCAATTAATTTGGATGCGGTATGAAACTATATGATGGCAGAATTGGTCTATTAGTCTATACTGGTAAAGAAAGGAATTGTCCAAAAGGTGCTACGAATGATCTTACTTCGGTTTCTTTTTCGGGTATTGCTGCCCATTCTTATTGTCTTACCCATAACCGCTTATACCCAGTCAATGACCGTCATCGGCGGGGGGTCATACGCCCGGAACTGTTACATGTCTTCCACCCTGGCGATCCAGTTGAACTCGGCATCCGATGCGGATATAGAGGAATGCAACCAAGCGATCCTCCATGGGCGGTTGACCCGCAAGGACCTGCTGGCCACCTACGTCAACCGGGGCATCCTGTACGGCGCTATGGAAGACTACCAGAAAGCGCTTAAGGACTACCGGACCGCTATAGACCTGGGGCCGGAAACGGGCGAGGTCTATGTGAACCTGGGTAATCTCTACCTGCTGAGTCAGAAGTACGACGTAGCGATAGAGCAATACACCACCGGCATTGAACTGACCCTGACGAAAGACCATATCGCCCATTTTAACCGCGCCATGGCTTACGAGAACAACAAGGAATTTGCCAATGCCGAGGCCGACTACCGCCGCGCCATAGAGTTGTCCCCGGAGTGGGTCCTGCCCCAGTTGCGCCTGGAACGCCTGCTTAAAAAAGCGCAAAAGCAAAATACCTAGCGTATTAAAGGTACCTCTAAAAATTAGAGGTGCCCTTAATTTGATCAAGAGTCCAAGTCTTATCAATTATCTCCTCTAGCATCGGCACTTGATTAATGTGCGCGGACCCAAAATTTCTCAACCTTGTCGCTTGATTTTTAGCCGACTGCGGTTGTCAAACAATTCAGGAAAACGGCAGTACCATAATCCACTTTCAATCAGTAGAAACGACGGATTGTATGTAAGCATAGTAGAAGATATTTGTCACACAGAGATGAAATTTTTACCATCCAAAATTAGATAATACTATTTATAGCAGATAAATTTTTTGTATTAATAATCAGGTGGTAAACTTGGATATGTAATTTGTTGAAATGAATTTGCAAAATGGTTTTGACTCCCAACTCATCACCAAGTTGCTTATGATCCGATTGCCGTCATGTAACTTTTTGTTTTATACGTGTTCGCCAAAAATAGACCTGTTTCAGCTATCACCAGACATTCGATATAGGAGATTATAGGGTTGCGGAATCATACAAAAGCAAGTTTCAGGGATTATCGGAAAGATGGTCATCTTTGGATAACCTTGTCAACGGGTGAGTACTATCCTGACGTTCTTCCTTTTGCATGTGAGTTGTATAAACCTGTTCTGGTAACATTTGGTCAATTATTGAAGTCTGCTCATTCATCGACAAACCTTTTCCTGTCGATAGCTGATACAGACTCTCAGTGGATGAGAATTCAATTGTGTCGAGTGTTCAGAAAATATGTGAGTCCGGAAACTCCCGTCGAAATGCTCAAAAAGAAATCTGCGGCCAAGAGGATATGTAAACAATTTGGAAAATAGTTTCGTCCGATTCATGAAATCCAATCACAATTTCTCACTCGCCCAATACCTGATGAAGCATTGTGCGCCGTTCTATGGGAATATAAAGACCGTGGAAAGAAGGGTTATGACTTGACTGAACGACTCTTTGAGATAGTACGAGAACGATTTCGCGGACTTGACATTATTGGGCCAGAACGTGCTGGTAAAGATATTATCTTAGGCGAGTTATTTGAGAATTATCCAAAACCAGACCGCCCAGTTGACTTTGTCCTCTTGAAAAACAAAAAGCCTGTAGCAGTTGGTCTTGCGAGGTATGACTCAGACCGGGGTGGCGCACAAGAAGACGATAGAACCGGCCAATATCGTGACTGTGCAACCGAGGTTCTGAATTATTCCAAGCATCAGGGGTTAAACCTGAAAGTAATATTTCTTAATGACGGCCCTGGCTTGCTTCTCGGATCGATGTGGCGAGATTATTCGGACATCGAAGATGTTTGGGACGGTAAAGTTAAGGTCGTAACACTGAGGATGTTTCCAAAACGAATAACCACACAATCGCTGCTTTCATAACGGATTAACAATGGCAACAGGCATTCCTAAAAGGCAAACATCCACCTCCAATAATAAGGTTCACCTTGCCTATGAGGGGAAAAAACCGGTAGAAGAAATTGTTACAGGCGATCTGATTCAATTTGACAGAATTTATTCCCAAGCAGGGGCTGGAATGCCCCCGAAAGACGACATGTCAGATCAGACGTTATCCACTGATTTGCATAAACGACTCTACTTCGGCGATAACTTGGATGTGCTCCGGTTGCTTATTCTTGACCCTGTTATATGTGGAAAAGTCAATCTAGTATATATAGACCCGCCATATGCAACACAAAGCCGGTTTATTTCCCGTAAGCAGTTAAATGCCTATGAAGACACATTAGCTAGTGCTGAATACATCGAATTTTTACGCCAACGTCTAATATTGCTACATAAACTGCTATCAAAAAACGGTTCTATATACCTTCATCTTGATGAAAATATGATTTTTGAGATGAAGATAGTAATGGATGAAATATTTGGTGCTTCCAACTATAGAAATATGATAGTGAGGAAGAAGTGTAACCCCAAGAATTACACTCGTAAGACTTACGGAAATATAGCAGATTTCATCCTCTTTTATACGAAATCAGACAGATATGTATGGAATAAACAAACAGTACCTTTATCTGAAGATAGTAAGAAAGAATATTACTACACTGAAGAGCGGACCGGACGTAAATTTATGAAGGTCCCTATTCACGCCCCTGGTTCTCGAAATGGTGAAACCGGAAAACCCTGGAAAGGCAAAATGCCTCCTCCTGGCAAGCACTGGCAGTACACTCCAAAACATCTTGATGAGATGGATGCTCGTGGAGAAATATGCTGGTCAAAAAATGGAAACCCTCGTAGAAAAGTTTATTTGGATAAACATCCCGGTGTCGCGATACAAGATATTTGGTTGGATTTTCGTGATGCGCATAATCAGAACATCAAAATAACGGGCTATCCAACGGAAAAAAACTCGGATTTAATAAGAAGAATCGTGGCAGCTTCTTCTAATCCTGGTGATTTGGTACTTGATTGCTTTGCCGGCTCCGGTACAACACTGGCTGTAGCAGATGACATGCAACGAAAGTGGGTGGGAGCAGATAATAGTATAGAAGCTTTAAAAACCATCCTGCATCGCTTTGAAAATGGACTTCAACCAATGGGAGATTATGTTGACGTACCAGTTCGCAGCAAACAACATGACAATGATCAGCAAACAATATTTAGTTCACTGGGATCGAATACAACATTTTCCCAAAATCAGACTTCTCCAGCCCATCGAACCATAAGTGATTTCACGCTGTTTGCGCCAAGCGACAATCCGGCAGACGTGTTTGAGATAGTCAATGAATGGCAAAAGCGTATCAATAGCGATGGTGCTTTATGAGATGTTCCCAGAGCGACTGATATGCCGGACTATGCCGACATCACCGACTACCTGCAGAAAAGAGATAACCGATTAGGCGCCATTATCGGGGAAATCGGCGCCTGCAGGTTGACAAAGCGCCCTGCCGACCTCGAGTTCCTGGTGGGGGTAATCATCAGTCAACAATTATCCACGGCGGCGGCGGATGCCATTATCGCCCGCTTTCGGGCGCTCTTCCCCGGAGGAAAAATCACCCCTGATGGCGTGCTGGGAAAACCCGATGACAAACTACGGGCAACCGGACTGTCCGCAAGAAAGTGTCACTACATCAAGGACCTTTGTAACAGAATCAGGAACAACTCGCTGGATCTCACGGAATTACCGTCAGCAGATGATGACACCATCCGCCGCGAGTTGACACAGGTCAAAGGCATCGGCGACTGGACGGTGGATATCTACCTGATGTTCGGTCTGGGGTGGCCGGATGTGTTTCCGCTCAAGGACCTGGCATTACGGAGGGCTGTGGCATCAGCCTATGGGGTCGCTCAGGATGATATGGCAGCGATGCTGAAAGTAGCCGAAAACTGGCGTCCCTACAGGAGCGTCGGTTCCTGGTATTTATTTCGTTACGGGGATAGAAATTCCTGAAGGGGACAAGGGGACGGACCCCCGCTTACAACATGCCGGGGCATGCTTGAAATCCGTCCCCGCCGGCCCGCCAGGTAGTTACACTTCCACAAATACCCGACTAAAACAGTCGGAAAAAATACTTGACTAAATTAGTCAGGTATGTAAGCATACGCCTCCCTTAACCTGCAGGACACCTGTTATGCGTTTGACAACCAAAGGCCGATACGCCGTGACCGCGATGCTGGACCTGGCCCTGCATGAAGATTTCGGGCCAGTCAGCCTGACGGACATATCCAGGCGCCAGGGGATATCATTGTCCTACCTGGAACAGTTGTTCCTGCGTTTGCGTAAAGACGGTTTAATCGCCAGCGCCAGGGGGCCCGGCGGAGGGTACCGCCTGCAATTGCCGGGCTCTGACATTTCCGTGGCAGACGTGATTCGCGCCGTTGATGAACAGGTTGATGCCACCCGTTGCGGCGGCAATCAGAACTGCCAGGCGGACGAGCGCTGCCTGACCCACGACCTGTGGGAAGACCTGAGCCTGCATATTACAGACTTTCTGAGCGCTATCAGCCTGTCGGACCTGGTTGAGCGGCGTTCGGTGAAACAGGTATCCGCCAGGCAGGATCACGTCATGTTTCAATTGTGATTGAGAGGTGAAAGATGTCGAACAATGAAATTGCACTAACCGACCGTGCCGCGGAGCACGTAAGGGGGTACCTGGAAAAAAGTGGCGGAGGGATCGGCCTGCGGGTCGGGGTGAAGCCTACGGGTTGCTCCGGTTACCAGTATGTGATCGAAGCGGCAGAGGCCGTCAATGACCACGATACCGCATTTGAGACGAACGGCGTCACCGTAGTGATCGACGAGCAGAGCCTGCGTTACCTCGCCGGGACGGAACTGGATTTCATCAGGGAAGGGCTGAACGAGGGCTTCCGCTTCCACAACCCTAACGTAAGCCAGACCTGCGGCTGCGGGGAGAGCTTCAACATCTCCGATGAACAGACAGATCAAGAGTAGGCCATGACAGACGAGACGGCAAAAGTCGAAGAACTGGTACACAAGGAATACGAACACGGTTTCGTCACGGAAATCGATACGGATACCGTCGCGCCCGGCCTGAACGAAGAGGTGATAGCGCTGATATCCGCCAAGAAGGAGGAACCCGAGTGGCTGCTGGAATGGCGCCTGGATGCTTTCCGGCACTGGACCCGCATGACCGAACCGGGCTGGGCGCATGTGCATTACCCGCCCATCGACTTCCAGGCCATATCCTATTACTCGGCCCCGAAAGCAAAGGAGGATGGCCCCAAGAGCCTGGATGAAGTGGACCCGAAGCTGCTGGAAACCTACGAGAAGCTCGGCATTCCGTTGCACGAACAGAAGATGCTGGCCGGTGTTGCGGTGGATGCGGTATTCGACAGTGTCTCGGTGGCCACAACGTTCAAGGAAAAACTGGCGGACGCCGGCGTGGTTTTCTGTTCGTTCTCCGAAGCGGTGCAGAACCATCCCGACCTGGTACGGGAATACCTGGGCAGCGTCGTGCCGGTTGCGGACAACTATTATGCCGCGTTGAACTCTGCGGTTTTTACCGATGGTTCGTTCTGTTTCATTCCGAAAAATACCCGATGCCCGATGGAACTGTCCACATACTTCCGCATCAACGCGGCCAATACCGGACAGTTTGAAAGGACCCTGATCGTGGCCGAGGAAGGCAGTTACGTGAGCTACCTGGAAGGCTGCACGGCGCCCATGCGCGATGAAAACCAGTTGCATGCGGCAGTGGTGGAACTGGTTGCACTCGATAACGCCGAGATCAAGTACTCGACCGTGCAGAACTGGTACCCCGGCGATGAAAACGGCGTCGGCGGCATCTATAACTTCGTCACCAAGCGCGGCGATTGCCGCGGCGCCGGATCCAGGATTTCCTGGACCCAGGTCGAAACCGGCTCGGCGATTACCTGGAAATACCCGAGCTGTATCCTGCGCGGCGACAATTCCAGCGGCGAGTTCTACTCCGTCGCGGTCACGAACAATTACCAGCAGGCCGATACCGGCACCAAGATGATCCATCTCGGCAGGAACACCCGCAGCACCATCATCTCCAAGGGTATTTCCGCGGGGAAGGCGCAGAATGCGTACCGCGGCCTGGTCAAGATAAGCAAGAAGGCGGACAACGCCCGCAACTATACGCAGTGTGATTCCCTGTTGATGGGCGATACCTGCGGCGCCCATACCTTTCCCTATATCGAGACCGGGAACGCCGGCGCCATCGTCGAACACGAGGCCACCACGTCCAAAATCAGCGACGACCAGTTGTTCTACTGTCGCCAGCGCGGGATTGACGAGGAAGACGCCGTGAACATGATCGTGAACGGTTTCTGCAAGGACGTCTTCAAGGAACTGCCCATGGAATTCGCCGTGGAGGCGCAGAAGTTGTTGAATATCACACTGGAAGGAGCGGTCGGATAATGTTAACGATTAAAGATCTACAGGTCAGGGTTGAGGAAAAACAGATTTTGAAAGGCCTGAACCTGTCGGTAAACGCCGGGGAAGTGCATGCCATCATGGGGCCCAACGGTTCGGGCAAAAGCACCCTTGCAAACATACTGGCAGGAAAGGACGGCTATGATGTCACGGGCGGCGCGGTCGAATATGAAGGACGCGACCTGTTTGAGCTCTCCCCGGAAGAAAGGGCCCGGGAAGGCATTTTCCTGGCGTTCCAGTACCCGGTGGAAATCCCCGGGGTGAACAACATCTACCTGCTCAAGGCCGCGCTGAACGCGATGCGCGCGCACCAGGGACAGCCCCCCCTGGATGCCGTTGAATTCCTGCAGGTAGTCCGGCAAAGAATGCAACTGGTGAAGATGGACGAGAGCCTGCTGAACCGGTCCGTTAACGAGGGCTTTTCGGGCGGCGAAAAGAAACGCAACGAAATTTTCCAGATGGCGGTACTGGAGCCGCGCCTGGCTATCCTGGATGAAACCGATTCGGGGCTGGATATCGACGCGCTGAAAACGGTTGCCGAAGGCGTCAATACACTGCGCAACGAGTCCCGCGCCATCGTCCTGGTGACCCATTACCAGCGCCTGCTGAACTACATCACGCCCGATTACGTGCACGTGCTGTCGGACGGAAAGATTATCAGGTCCGGCAACCGCGACCTGGCCGTCGAGCTTGAGGAAAAAGGCTACGACTGGGTAAGACAGGGAGCCAAGGCCGCATGAGCGAGGCAGCAGTCAGCCATTATCTCGCGGAGTATGACCGGTTCCGGGACACCCTGGCAGCATCGTGGCCGGTGCAGCGCCGTTCCGATGCCTTGGACTACCTGAAAACCCACGGTTTTCCCACGCGCAGGACGGAGCAGTGGAAATACACCGATGTCTCGCCCATTATCAGGAGAAAATTCACACTCGGGAAACTCCCCGCGGCGCCCATCGATGATGCGCTGGTGGAGAAGCTGCGCTTCTCCCGGCTTAACTGCCACGAACTGGTGTTCATAAACGGCAGCTTCTCGTCCGAACTGTCGCGCACCCCGGACCTGCCGTCCGGCGCAACCGTGCGCGCATTACAATCTGACGGGGACGGGAATGCCGAATTGCTGGAGCGATATTTCGGCAACGAGGATATCGGGCACGCGTTTACCGCCCTGAATACGGCATTCCTCAACGACGGTGTCCTGGTCCACGTACCGGACGGGATGGAAATCCCGGCGCCGATACATATCATCCACCTGGGCGGCCAGGAGGATGAAACCCAACCGTCCCAACCCTCACCAATGTCGCATCCACGTAACCTGATCGCATTAGGCCGCCAGGCCGGCGCCAGCATCATCGAGACTTATGCCGGCTTCCCGGATTCGGAATATTTCACCAATACCCATACCAGTATCCTGGCACAGGCCGGCGCGCGCCTGGACTATTACAAAATCCAGCAGGAAAGCCAACGCGCATACCATATCGGCAAAACCCGGATCAGGCAGGAGGCCGACAGCCGTGTTGATTGCCATGCCCTGTCACTGGGCGGAAAACTGGCGCGCTGGGACATCGATGTCGAACTGGTTGAGCCGGGCGCGGAAATCAACCTTAACGGCCTGTACCTGACCGGCAACCGGCAACACGTCGACAACCATACCCTGGTAGAGCATAAGCAACCCCACACAACCAGCAACGAGCATTACCGGGGCATCATGAACGGGCGTTCGCGCGCCGTCTTCAACGGCAAGGTAATCGTTCATGAGCAGGCCCAGAAAACAGAAGCACACCAGTCCAATGCCAACCTGCTGCTCTCCGCCGACGCCGAGGTCGACACCAAGCCGGAACTGGAGATCTACGCGGATGACGTCAAGTGCAGCCACGGCGCGACGGTCGGGCGGCTGGATGAGAATATGTTGTTCTACCTGCGCTCCCGGGCGGTGGACGAGGACACCGCCAGAAGCCTGTTGACCTATGCATTCGCCGATGAGGTCATACGGGACATCAGGTTCCCTGAAATACGCGAACGGCTGGAACAAAGCATTGCCGGCGAGTTACCCGATACCGACCTGATCAAGGAGTTCATGCAATGACGGCCGCAGTACAACCAGTGGACGCTCCCGAGTTTCCCGTACACTCGTACCGCGCGGATTTCCCGGTCCTGGCGCGCAAGGTGCGGGACAAGCCGCTGGTGTACCTGGACAATGCCGCAACGGCGCAAAAACCGCGCCGGGTCCTCGAGACGCTGGATGAATACTATCGCGGCTACAATTCCAACATCCACCGCGGTGTGCATACCCTGAGCGAACTGGCAACGGAAGCCTACGAGGCAGCCCGGAAGAAGATACAAACCTTCATCAATGCCGCATCGCACCAGGAAATCATTTTCGTGCGCGGGACAACGGAAGGAATCAACCTGGTTGCGCAAAGCTACGGCAGGAGCAGACTCGGCGCCGGGGATGAGATCATCGTCTCCGAAATGGAGCACCATTCCAATATCGTTCCCTGGCAATTGTTATGCGAACAGACCGGCGCCCTGCTGAAAGTCATCCCCATCAATGACGCCGGCGAACTCGATATGGACGAGTATAAAAACCTGCTGGGCGACAACACCCGGATCGTGGCGGTCGGCCATGTCTCCAATGCCCTGGGCACCATCAACCCGGTCGCCGAAATCACGGCCCTGGCTCATGCAGCCGGCGCGGTCACGGTCATCGACGGCGCCCAGGCGGCGCCCCATACAAGGCTGGACGTGGCTGCGCTGGATTGTGACTTTTACGCCTTTTCGGGCCATAAACTGTTCGGGCCGACGGGCATCGGCGTGCTGTACGGGAAACAGGCGCTGCTGGATGCCATGCCCCCGTACCACGGCGGCGGCGACATGATCAAGATGGTCACTTTCGAAAAGACCCTGTACAACGACCTGCCCTGCAAGTTCGAAGCGGGCACGCCGTACATCGCCGGCGTAATCGGCCTGGGCGCCGCGGTCGACTACGTCAACGAGATCGATATGGACAGGATCCGTGATTATGAACACGAGCTATTGCAGTACGCCACCCTGGCCGCCGCTGACGTCCAGGGCCTGAAGCCGATCGGCACGGCAGCGCAGAAAGCAGGCATCCTGTCCTTCGTGATGGACGGGATCCACCCCCACGACCTCGGCACCATACTCGACCATGAAGGGATAGCCATCCGGACCGGCCACCATTGCGCCATGCCGGTCATGGAACGCTATGGCATACCCGCCACGGCCAGGGCCTCGTTTGCCTTCTACAACACCAGGGAAGAAGTGGACAAACTGGTCGCCGGGCTCGACAAGGCAAATAATATCTTCAAGTAAGCGCCATGTTCGACGTAAAAGACCTCTACCAGGAAGTGATCGTCGATCACAACCGCAGCCCCAGGAATTTCGGCAAGCTGGATCCCGCCGGGAGGACCCTGGAGGGGTTCAATCCCCTGTGCGGCGACCGCCTGACACTGTACCTGAACCTGGATGACGAGCGCATCTCCGACATCAGTTTCGATGGTGCCGGCTGCGCCATTTCCATTGCATCCGCATCGTTGATGACTGAAGGCATCAAGGGGAAGTCCATACAGGAAGCCGGGACCATCTTCACCGACTTCCATGAACTGCTGACCGATTCCTCCCAAGTGATCGACCTGGCCGCCATGGGAAAACTGGCGGTCCTGGCAGGGGTGCGGGAGTATCCAAGCCGGGTGAAGTGCGCAACCTTGTGCTGGCACACCTTGCGCGCGCTGCTGGCGGGCGATGACGCCCCGGTGTCCACGGAATAACCATGTACACCAACGACCCTGTCACGGTAGTGCGCGAGTGCGACGCGATACTCATCCCCACGGGGACCCCGATCACGTTGCCGGAAGGCAGCCTGGTGTTCATTACCCAGGCGCTGGGCGGGAACTACACGGTCAATATCAACGGCAACCTGGCCCAGGTGGGACCGAAGGATGCGGATGCCCTCGGCTTTGATGCGGCCGACTATCTGAACCTGGACCAGGAACCCAACCCGGACGGTTCGATCAATGAAGCGCATCTCTGGGAGCAGATGCGCACCTGTTATGACCCGGAGATCCCGATAAACATCGTTGAACTCGGCCTGGTATATGATTGCCGGATATCACGCTCGGATGATGGGGATAACCAGGTGGACGTGCTCATGACGCTTACCGCTCCGGCCTGCGGCATGGGCGATTTCCTGGCGGCAGACGTGCAGACTAAAATCGCCATGGCGCCTAACGTCGACAAGGTAAACGTTGAACTGACATTCGACCCGCCCTGGAATCCGGACATGATGACCGAAGCGGCGCGCCTTGAAACCGGATTGTTGTAAAATGTCTATCGAACAAACCTTGTCAATTATCAAGCCGGATGCTGTAGCCGGAAACCTGATTGGAGCGATATACCGGCGCTTTGAAGACGCCGGCCTGAAAATCGTTGCGGCAAAAATGCTGCACCTGGACGAGCAGCGGGCTTCCGAATTTTACGCCGTGCACAGCGAGAAACCTTTCTTCCGCGAACTGGTGGATTTCATGATTTCAGGCCCCATCATGGTACAGGTGCTGGAAGGCGAAGACGCCATAACCAGGAACCGCGAACTGATGGGGGCGACCTTTCCCAGGAACGCCGAATCCGGCACCATCCGGGCAGACTTCTGCGATCGCGACGGCGACCAGGGAGAAAATGCGGTTCATGGCTCTGACGGACCGGAAACGGCACAGAACGAAATACGCTTCTTTTTCCGCGCAGAGGAAATTTGTCCGCGCACCAGGTAATCCGCCCATGGACCCCAGTGTAAACCTGTTTGACCTGAACCACACTGCCATGAGGAATTATTTTACCGGCATGGAGGAGCAACCTTTCCGCGCCACGCAAGTGATGAAATGGGTGTACCACCAGGGAGTGACCGATTTTGCCGACATGACCAACCTGAGCAAGGCCTTGCGCGATCGCCTGGCTGGTAACGCATATTCGAATCTCCCGACCATCCTCTCCGAGAAGGTCTCAGCGGACGGTACCCGTAAATGGTTGCTTCAGGTTGACGGCGATAACGCTATCGAGACCGTTTTCATCCCGGAACCCAGCCGCGGCACCCTGTGTATCTCTTCACAGGTTGGTTGCGCCTTGAATTGCGTTTTCTGCGCTACCGGCAAACAAGGATACAACCGTAACCTGTCAGTGGCGGAAATTATCGGGCAGGTCTGGCTGGCAAACAAACAACTGGGTTACTTCACCAGCCGTAAACGCATCATCACAAATATAGTGCTGATGGGTATGGGTGAACCGTTGCTCAATTTCGATAATGTGATCAAAGCGGTTGAACTGATAACCGATGACCTGGGCTTCGGACTGGCAAATAAACGCGTTACTCTGAGTACTGCCGGGATCGTGCCTGCCATCATCAAGCTGTCCCAGTCCAGCAAGATCAGCCTGGCAGTGTCATTGCATGCCGCCAACGACGCGCTGCGGGATGAGCTGGTGCCGATTAACAGGTCTTACCCGATTCACGAGTTATTATCGGCATGCCGCCGCTATAGTAAAGCCACGGGGGGCGAACTGATTACTTTTGAGTACGTGTTATTGAGCGGTGTAAACGATTCCGAAAATGACGCCAGGGAACTTGCCGGGTTGTTGAAAGGCTTCCCTGCCAAGGTCAACCTGATTATTTTCAATCCGTTCCCGGGCGCCGGGTTCAGCCGATCTTCCATGGAAACCACAGACAAATTCCGGGATATACTGGTTGACTCCGGCATCATTACCATTACCCGGAAAACCCGCGGTGATGATATCGATGCGGCCTGCGGTCAACTGGTTGGACGCGTCCAGGCACGCGCCCGGAACAGGCAAAGGCAGGACAGGGCAGCCGGGGAGCAACAAACGGTTTCGTGAGATATGCAGGTTAAAAATGACCGGGCAGCAGAATACTGAAGAACCGACTACTCTCGGCGCATACCTGAGGCGCCTGCGTAGCGAAAAGAACATTTCCGTAGCTGAAGTGGCGGCGAGGATGTACCTGCACCCCAATGTCATTGATGCCCTGGAACAGGATGACCATAAGAACCTGCCGGGACGCCTTTACGTCTGCGGTTACCTGCAGCACTATGCCAAAATACTCAATGTGCCGGTAGATCAGATACTGTCGATGTACAAGGAAGACACGGCGGAACCGCGGGAACAGGGCACGGAAGCGCCGACTTATCAGAAGCCGGATACAAAAGAACCCAGAAAGTGGTCATACGCGATCATATATCTGGCGCTCTTCATCCTGGTGCTATTGTCGTTTGCGTTCTGGCGCGGCAAGTATGCACAGGAACCGGTAGAAACCACCGGCGGACCGGACCGCCCCACCACGACCGTCGAAGGTCCTGATACGCCGCCAGGGCAGGCGCAGAGTACTGAAACGGAGGAGGCTGAACAGCAAACGTATGCCGCAGACATGCCGGCGCCGGAGACGGCACAAGAACCGGAAACAACCCCGGAACCGGCTGGTGAGTCTCAAACCACGCAGGCGCAGCAGCCGGAGACTCCGACTGCAACCACAGAGAGTGAGCCTGGAACCGCTCCCACATATGAAGAGAAGACAATTACCGCCGGTATCGGCCCGGACACGATCAAGTTGGTCCTGTCCATCGACTGCTGGATTGAAATATTCGATGCCGGCAACGAAAAAGTCTTCTATGACCTTGCCCGCGTCGGCCAGACACTGGTATTGAGCGGCACCGCTCCGTTTTCCGTCCTGCTCGGCAACGCGGATGCCGCCACCGTTGAATTCAATAACACACCCTTCGACATCACCCCGCATGTAACAGGCATCGGCATCGCCCGCTTCGTGCTCGGTGAGACAGAATAAATCCGGGACGATTCCCCTGATGGAGAGACTGCAGGCTGTCCGGGGGATGCACGATACGCTTCCCGGCGATACGACCAGGTGGCGCCGGCTCGAACAGACGGTGCAATCCGTTTTGCACTCGTATTGCTACCGGGAAATCCGGTTTCCCATAATTGAAAAAACCGAGCTGTTTTCCCGCAGCATCGGCGCCGGCACGGACATCGTGAACAAGGAAATGTATACCTTCCAGGATCGCAACGGCGAATTTCTCACCTTGCGCCCGGAAGGGACCGCGGGTTGCGTGCGCGCGCTGTTACAGCACGGATTGATCTACTCCGGGCCGCAAAGGGTCTGGTACCAGGGCCCCATGTTCCGCCATGAAAGGCCGCAGAAAGGCCGGCAAAGACAATTCTACCAGGCCGGCGCCGAGGCAATCGGTATCGAAAGCCCCGATATTGACGCGGAGATCATACTGGTCTGCGCGCGCATCTGGAATGCCCTGGGGATTAACGATGTATGCCTGGAACTGAACTCACTGGGTTCTTACAACGCGCGGCAAGGTTACCGCAACCTGCTGATCGAATACCTGTCCGATCATCGCGACCAACTCGATGATGACAGCACCAGGCGCCTGCAGACCAACCCGTTGCGGATACTTGACAGCAAGAATCCCGATATGCAAACCCTGCTCCGCGGCGCGCCCTCGTTGCTTGATTCCATCGATAATGAGTCCGCCGAACACTTTTCTGTCCTGCGGGGCCTGCTGGATGCCAACGGCGTGGACTATGAAATCAACCCGCGCCTGGTGCGCGGTCTCGATTACTACAACCGCACTGTGTTCGAATGGACCACCGACAGGCTGGGCGCGCAGGGAACCATTTGCGCCGGCGGCCGTTATGATGATCTTGTCGCCCAGGTCGGCGGCAAGCCTGCTCCCGGCATCGGCTTTGCCATGGGACTTGAACGCATACTGGAGCTGATGGAAGCCGGGCAGGAGGAGCAGGATGCCGATACTCCCCGGTTTTACCAGGTTATGGCAGGTGAGGGTGCGGTTAAAACCGGGTTCATGCTGGCGGAGCGTCTGCGAAGCGAAATGCCCGCCCTGAAGTTGTTGTTGCACTGTGGCGGAGGGAGCTTCAAAAGCCAGCTCAGGAAAGCGGATAAATCAGGAGCCGATTACGCCCTGATCCTGGGCGCTGACGAGGTGGCGCAGAATACCGTCCTCATCAAACCGTTGCGGTCAGGCGAGGATCAATATGAAATCCCCCGGGACAAGCTGGCAGATGAGATAGCCCGGCTGGACTAAACCCCAGGTTGGTTTTCCTGCCAACCGGTGTGCCATACTCTGGCTGGATAAAACCGAATCTTGACCACCTCAGTGCAGCCCTGCGCCTGACATGAACACAGTTCTTGCCGTTGCCGCGCTTGCCGCCGTGCCGCACGCCGCTCAGCCGAACGCCCGCGGCTGAAACTGCTCGTCGTTGACAATGC
>JAPPLI010000029.1 GCA_028819495.1 Gammaproteobacteria bacterium
CCATATCCCAGAACAGGTGGCGGATGCCGTTGCACAGGTGGTAATACAGCGAAAATACGAAACCGAAGATGACAACCCGGCCGTACCAGGCGGCGATATGCCCGCTGATCACGGCGTATGTCTCTGCCCCCGCGGCAATGGCTACCAGCCAGAAGCTCAACAACACGGCGCCGGCGCTGAGCAACACGCCGGTGATACGGTGCGTGAAGGACAGCACCGACGTCAGTTGGGGCCGGTACTGCAAAAACGGCGACAGCGGTGTCTGTGAATCAGCCATTCATTTCCCGTTGGAAAAGAGGCGTATTATACCGAAACGATATTTTTCTTATGCATCAATTCTCATCACCCTCTGCGCGCGCAAGATCAAACACGGTAAAGAGGGGCAGGTGGTCCGAATACGTGTCAGCCCTGACATCAAAAAACGTTTCCTCTTCGACCGCCAGGCCGTCCAGCGCCCGGTTGTAAACGATGTGATCGATGGCGAACGGGTATTTCGGGTTATAGGGGCGCGGATGCTTAACCCCGTGCAGGGCCTTTTCCAGGTCGACGTACGTTCCGTTCCTGCCGCCCGATTCCAGCCGCAGCCACACTTCATCGCTCAACTGGTCAAGCTGGCGGTTGAAATCACCGGCGATGATGAAATCCTGGCCCAGGCGGGCGCGGGCATTGATCCAGCCGGATAATGTCTCGACCTGCCCATGGAGCAGGCGGCAATGCGAACCGGCTTTCTTCCCGGTGACGGCCTGGTATGTGCATCCTGATTTAAGGTGAATGGAAAGCATGTGCAGCGGTTGCAGATCGCCGCCTTCGGCAGCAACTGGTTCCAGAACGATATAGACACCCCAGCGGCCGGACTCGTGGGAGCCCTTCAGTTCCCTTACGTCGGGTTGCCGGACCGGCTTCAGTCCCAGGCGAGCGGCAAGGTCCTTGCGGACGGCAAATCCCGTGCGCTGCATCAACCGGTCCCGGGCTATATCGTAGCATTCCGGGAATTCCCGCGTGGGCCGTTCCGAGATATGAATGTCATAGTCCGATGCGGGAAACACCCTTTGCGCCGCGCGCAGGTTTTCCACTTCCTGGAACGCTATCACGTCAGCGCCGGCCTGCCTGAGGTAACGCCTGATTGCCTTATAGTCGCCGGCTTCCCGCGGCCGGCAGCCCTGGTTGTCTTCAGCCGCGAGGTGTTCTATATTCCAGGCCGCCAGGGTTAGGGTCAGGTCGACAGCAACCCCTGTAACAGGCGCCCATATCAGCAAGAGCGCGATAATAAGCCGGCCTGAAATGTACAAAGCGTTGTAAAAGGAACAGTATGGGTGATGCATTTAAAAATCGACACAACGGCCGTTTTTTTCCCAGTCTCCGTAACGGGTGGGTTCCGGTCCCTTGGGACCGCCGATTTCCCTGGATTTATTCTCCTTGCCGTCTTCTCCGGATCGGCTGCGTCGAGGCCGGATGAGCTGTTTTGTCTTCTTTTTTCCGGTCATTCACTAATGTTAGCAAAATCTTCAGTATCCTGTTATAGTCAAAAGTCACCCACAGGAAGGCAATACAGCCTGTAAGCAGTCGAAAGGGAATGCAAGAGAAAGGACTACCAGACGTAACCGGCATGGAATTTCCACTGGAACTGCCGATATTCATTCCCTATCGCCCGTCGATGCGGGTCTGCCTGTTCAATACCCTGGCGCATGCCGGCGCCATTTTCTGCCTGGTCCTGGCGGATCTCCCGCACCTGGTGACTGCCCTGACCGGGGCCGGCGTCCTGGCGCACTGCGGTTTTTACCTGAAACGGTTCTTCTCACCGGAGAATATCTGTTTCAAGCTGGACGGGGAAGACCGCTGGCAGTTGCTGCGGCCCGGGCGCGCAGCCGTCGACCTGGAGTTGCTGCCCGGCGCGCTGGTGCACCCGAAGATTGTGGTCCTGTGCTTCAGGGAACCCGGCGGCCGCACCCGTTCCTGCGTGCTGACCCGCGATAACCTGGACGCACAGACCCTGAGACGGTTACGGGTGAGGTTGCGCTGGCCTTATAAATAACATTACCCTGAGAACGAACGGAAGGAATCAATTCTTTCATGTAGAATCCTTATGGATTGCGCCACCTGGAGGACATGAACAATGGGTATGCTTGGTTTGACGCTGATTTTTGTCGGGGCAGTGCTATTCATCAACGGGATGGGCGGGCTAAAACGCGCCGATGACCGCTCAATGGCTGTGTTCAATTTTCTGGCGGGATTTCTGTTCCTGTTTGCCGCCCTGTTGAGCCTGGCGCGCGCCGAGGCCACCCAGGATTATTACGGGGTGGCGGGAATCCTGCTGTTCGCGTTCACCTACCTCTATATCGCAGCGAGTCTCTGGTTTGATCTCGACCTGCGCGGCCTGGGTTGGTACTGTTTCTTTGTTGCGCTGACGACCATTCCCTATTTCACGCTCAACTACCAGGCCGGAGAATACCGTCTCGGCACCATGTGGCTGGCCTGGGGCGCGTTGTGGTACATGTTCTACCTGGCCTACGTGCCGGGCAAGAACTTCGGCAAGGCGCTGCCTTATGCCACGATTGCCATTGCCATCTTCACCGGCTGGATACCGGGTCTGCTGATGCTTACCGGGAATTGGTAGGTATGTGTTGGAGATATATGGGGTCAGAGTAAAAATTCTGACGACACTTACTCTGACCCCGGATTACGGGACGTTCGCCAGGCTATCCAGAGTTTGCGGATAGGGGTGAGGGAGATGCGGCTGTGGGTGATCGGCTTACCGGCGCTACGGTATTCACGGCACAAGGCGCCCAGGATTTTCAGCAGGGTGATGGAGAACAACGGGGCGTCTGCGTTTTTTTCCTGTAAGGCACTCAAGAAATTACCGATATCATTGTGCAGCCGGTCGAACAGGTCGGTGAAGAAGCCTGACGTGGTCGCACCGGCATCGGGCCGAATGACGGTTTCAAGGTCGAGATTGTGGCTTGCAAGCAGGTCGGCCGGGAGGACGTTCAGGCCCAGTCCGGCGAAGTGCCTGACATGGTGCAGCAGTTCGAATGCGCCGTGGCAGGCGCCGGCTCCTGCCAGGGCAGTCAGTGTATCCGGGTCTGAGCAGCCGCAGGCCCGACCTGCCGTTTTCCAGATTTGACCGGAGGCGGCGTCGTGGCGCGTCAGCCAGGACTGGTAATTGTCGCTCTCCGGGGTATCAAGGAACTGTGACATCGCCGCAATGCCGCCCATCAGCTCCTGTTGAGAGAGGTAGTCCGCATTATCGATTTGAGACAATTCCCGGGTAACAGGATGTCTTGCCTCTCCGGAAAACAGCCTGCCGATCTCCTCGAACCACCAGTACAGGGTTACCCGCGCCGCACCGGGGTCCGATGATTCGCAGACTACTTCATTCAATTCATGATGGAAGGCAAACAGGGCGTGCAGTATGCGCCTGGTCTGCGCATCGTGGTACAAGGTGGAGTAATACAGGTTGGAGCCGGCAGGAGCGGCCTTGTTGCTGCAGTAATCTTCCGGCGTCATCTGCCGCCGGCCCTGATCCAGGGCAGGATGTCTTCCGGACTGTCGATGAAGCCGTCCGCGCCCCAGTTCCCGGGGTCCTCGGTCGAAACGATGTAGCCGTAAGAAGCCACCAGGGTTGCCATGCCGGCGCTTGTCCCTGCTGCAACATCGCGCCTGTCGTCGCCTATGTACACGGTCTCGCGCGGCTCACACTGCAACAGTTTACAGGCATGGAGCAGCGGGGCAGGGTGCGGTTTGCGGTGTTCCAGCGTGTCGCCGGAGACGATACATGGGGTACGCGTATCCAGTTGCAACGCCTGCATCAGCGGATCGGTCAACCAGGCGGGTTTATTGGTGACGATACCCCAGGACACGCCGGTTTGTTCAAGCCTGTCCAGCACCAGTTCCATTCCGGGAAACAGGCGGCTGTGCGTGGAGAGGTTGTCCCGGTAGATGGCCAGGAACTCGTTACGCACCGGGGTGAATTCCGGGTCGGATTCATCCAGCCTGAATCCCAGTTTCACCAATGCTACGCCACCCAGGGAAACGCTTGGGCGTATCATTTCGAAGGGCAGCGGTTCCCTGCCGCGCTTGACCAGGGTCCGGTTCAGCGCGAAAGCCAGGTCGGGGGCGGTGTCCACCAGGGTCCCGTCCAGGTCGAACAGGACGTGTTTGATATTGTTGTGCATGCGCCTGTTCGTTGATGATTAACCGGCAAGCCGTGCGTGGAGCAGGTAGTTGATACCGGGGTCGTCGATCAGTGCACAGTACCTGAGGCCGGGGACGTAAAGCATTCCCCTGATGTCAAGTACGTCGAAATTGGCATTGCGCAGCCAGCGTTTCAGTTCGGATGGGCGAATGAAGCCGGCGTAGTCGTGCGTACCTTCCGGCAGCAGTCCAAACAGGCGTTCGGCGCCGATAACGGCGCCGAGGTAGGACTTCAGGTTGCGGTTGATGGTCGCCAGGAACAGGTGGCCGCCGGGAGTCAATACCCGGGCGCAGGCTTGCAGCAGTTCCTCAGGGTCCGGTACATGTTCCAGCAGTTCCATACAGGTGAGTACGTCGAAACAGCCGGCATTGCCTGCGGCGAAGCCTTCCAGGCTTGCGGCAGTGTATTCTATCTCCAGGCCGTTTTCCTGCGCATGCCGGGCAGCCACCCGGATGACTGCCTCGCCGGCATCCAGCCCCCGTACCGTTGCGCCGAGGAGCGCCAGGGACTCCGTCAGGATGCCGCCGCCGCAGCCGACGTCGAGCACGCGCCTGCTGTCCAGCGTTACGTTATCGCTGATATAGGCCAGGCGCACCGGGTTGATATCGTGCAGGGCTTTCATGGGACCTGCGGCGTCCCACCAGTCATGGGCAAGGCGTTCGAATTTTTCAACCTCGTCCGGGTTGATATTTTCGTGGTAGTGATTCATGGAGAACAAATGGGTGGGGTCAGAGTAAAATCACCACCGGCCTTGCTGTTGCCAACATTATTGGTGATTTTACTCTGACCCCGGAATTCGGCGGGAACTACTGCGGTGGGGGTTGTCATATTGCTTAGTTTAAAATAACCTAATATGCGATGTTAACGTAGAACAAAGAAGGTGTAGTGAACAATGGCGTCTATTCTAGATGATCGTGCCGGCAAGCCACAAGACGTTCAGGGAAACGCGCAAGTGACGGAAGGCAATATAATAAAATCAGCGCAGGGCAATGAAGCCCGTCTGCTGAAGATTATCTCCAGGGGTTTCCGGGGAGCCGCAGTCAGTTTTGACATGGTTCTTCAGGATGGGAGTGAACACCGGATTGGTACCGGCACCCCGCGTTTCAAACTACGCATGACCCATCCCAGAGGTCTGCGAGCCATTGCATCTTTTGATGAAGGGGTAATCGCCAATGCCTATATTGACGGCTGGTTTGACGTCGAGGGTGATATCATTGAAATGTACGATCTGCGCGAGAAACTACAGGACCGGCACCGGTTCAGGTGGATCTGGCGTTTCATCGCACCGGTGCTGCTGGGTCAAGTCAGGGTCAACAAGGCGGCCATCAGCCGTCATTACGAGCGGGACCATTCGTTCTACCTGTCGTTCCTGGACGAAGAGTTCCGATGTTACACCCAGGGCATATTCGAGTCGGATAACGAACCGCTCTCGACAGCGATACGGCGGAAAATGGACTTTATCCTGGAACGATGCAAGATGAAGCCCGGTAGCGAAGTGCTGGACGTCGGTGTAGGCTGGGGTTCGTTTGCGGAGTACGCGGCGCGCAAGGGCGTCAAGGTAACAGGCCTTACCATAGCAAAGCAGTCTCTGAAGTTCATGCAGCAACTGACCAGCGAGCAGAACCTCCCAATCACTACCAAGTTAATGGATGTGCTCGAGTACAGACCCAAAAAGCAGTTCGATGCCATTGCCATCCTGGGAGTGATGGAGCACCTGCCCAACTACACCGATGTGCTTGCCTGTTTTGACCGCTTGCTCAAGCCCGGCGGTTACGTGTTCCTCGATGCCAGCGCAGAACTGCGGAAGTATGAGAAATCATCCTTTATTACGCAACACATCTATCCCGGCAACCATTCTTTCTTCGTTCTGCACGACTTCCTTAAATCATTGGCGTCGATGCCGTTTGACCTGAAGGGGGTATGGGATGACCGGCACAGTTATTACCTGACCTTTGTCCACTGGGCTAAACGTTTCGATGCCAACCGGGATTTCATCATCGAGAAATTCGGCGGCGCAGATTACCGGCGCTTCCGGCTGTACCTGTGGGGGGCGGCAAACTGCTTCCTTACTAACCGCCTGCAGTGCTACCGCGTGGTGCTGCAGAAGCATGCGTAAAACCCCGTGATAGATGGGGTCAGAGTAAAAATTCTGACGACACTTACTCTGACCCCTTAATTCCCTGCAGCAGGATACCGCCCCGTTTTTTGAACCGTTCCGTCGCCAGTTCGGTGAAGCGGTCGATGATGCTGCCCTGCACCGACGGGCGCTCCAGGATGGCATCGCTCCAGGCAAGCACCCGGCCGCAGTCAGGTGGGATAATGTCATCTATCACCTGTTTCAACAGGTATTCTATGCGGATGAACACGGGCGCGTAGGCCGCATCGATAAGCGAGAAGTCCGCGCCGTTGAAGAAGGGGGCGGCGTCAAGGTTCCTGTCCAGGAACCCGAATTTATCCCGTAATGCCTGGAGGGAATCGTCCAGCACCTTGTTGTCCTGCGTAATCAGCATCCTGAACGACAGGTTGGACAGTTCCGAGCCGAATTCGATCCAGGCCCGGTTCGCCGCTTTTTCCAGCGGGTCCCCGGGGTGCATGGACGGGGGGGTGATTTCATCCAGGTATTCGTTGATGACCGCCGATTCGAACAGGATGTTGCCGTTGATGCGCAGCACCGGCACTTTCCCCAGGGGCGAGATTTGTAAAAACCAGTCCGGCTTGTTCGCCAGGTCGATGTTGGTGCGCTTGAACGGAATGTTCTTTTCCAGCAGGGTGATGACGGAACGCTGCACAAACGGGCACAGGTCAAAACTGATCAGTTCTATATCCATAGGGAACCTCTGATTAGGTCAGAGGTTCCTACGATACAAGGATGTATCGTCAAATTCAATGACGATAAGTCATTGAATTTGTGAGCAACACAAAAATCGCATTTTTGTGTTGCGTGCTCTGGCAAGTCCAGGATGGACTTGTTCAGAGCTTCCATAGTTATAAAGTGTGTACGGTGATGGTTAAAACGGCAATAATAGCGGGGTTTATACTGAACGCCATTATAACGTACCTCAGAACAGACTTGACGACAAAAACACGGGACGCTTGCCATGACTACCGAAACGCCGGCTGAAAACGACATGTTGAAACGCATTTTTTCCATGCAATCGGATCTCAACGATTATGTTTTCAAAAAGAACAGCCTGAAGGACACATCGGGGAACCCCCTGGCCATGGACACTATTTTCGCCGAGGTCAACAGGGGCGACCTGAAGGTGAACGACCTGCCCAATGTCTGGCTCTCAAACTATTCCAGGGCGATGCGCGAGGAAATACTGGAGCTTGACGAGGAACTGTTGTGGAAATGGTGGAGCAAGGATGAGATCGACATACAGAATATCCGGGTCGAATTGATTGACATCCTGCATTTCCTGGTTTCCGCAATGATATGCTCGGGTCTTACCCCGGAGAAAGTGTACGACATTTATTCCCAGAAACATGCGGTCAACCTGAGCAGGCAGGACAGCGGCTACAGTATGGAAACGAAAACTGAAGAAGACAATAAGAACATTGGTTAGATCACCGGATAACCGGGGTCAGAGTAAAAATTCTGACGAATTTCTTACTCTGACCCCTGAGCTCATCAACATCCCATTCCCGCGCAAGCGGGAATCCAGTGGATAACTTATTCCTTATGAAAGAAGGCGTGTCTGGCCGGATTCCCGTTTACACGGGAAAGGTCATCACCATTGTACTGCTGCTTTTCATTGCTGCGGAGTGTATCGGCCAGGCCCGGTTCAAGTCGGGTTCCGTGACGATTGCCACTAAATTTGACGAATTGCATTACCGGGTCGAGGTTGCCGATACCAACCGCCTGAAAAGCATCGGGCTGATGTACCGGTCATCGATGCCCGAGGACCAGGGCATGCTGTTGCTGAATGAAAAACCCCAACGTATGAACATCTGGATGAAGAATACTTTTATCCCGCTTGATATAATCTATATCGACAGAAACGGGCATATCGTCAAGATCGTTGAGAATGCCCGGACGGAATCCACTTCCGTGATGCCCTCCGACGGCAAGGTCAAGGCTGTCCTCGAATTGAACGCAGGGCAGGTGCGACAAAAGAACATTTCCGTCGGTGACAGCGTCACCTACCAGGTTGATTAACACAGTAAAAATTTATCCGCAGATGACGCATATTACCGCTCATCTGCGTCCATCTGCGTAATCTGCGAATAACAACAATATGAAAATTATTCTTGCACCCGACTCATTCAAGGGCAGCCTGACCTCCCTGGAGGTAGCCGAGGCCATGGAAGCCGGTATAAAAAGAGCGCTGCCCGATGCCGATTGCATCAGGATACCCATGGCCGACGGCGGCGAGGGTACGGTGCAGTCGTTGCTGGATGCGGCCGGGGGGGAGTTGATATCCTGCAGCGTCACGGGTCCCGCTGGGCAAAAGGTCGCGGCTGCGTACGGCATGCTGGCGGATGGCAGGACTGCGGTCATCGAAATGGCGGCGGCGTCCGGACTGGCGCTGGTCGGCGGCCGGAACAAAAACCCGCTGAAGACCACGTCTTACGGCACGGGGGAGCTGATCCGGGACGCCCTGGACAGGGGTGCCCGGAAAATCATACTGGGCATAGGTGGTTCGGCCACCAACGATGCCGGAACGGGTATGGCCCAGGCGCTGGGGGTAGTATTCCGTGACGCAGACGGCCGCATCATCAGGGAAAAAGGCGCGGGCGGCATGCTGCACGGGATCGAGTCCGTGGACCTGGCCGGCATCCATTCCGGGCTGCGCCGGGCGCAGATCCAGGTTGCCTGCGACGTGGACAATCCCCTGACCGGGGAAAACGGCGCGGCCCGGGTGTTCGCGCCGCAGAAAGGCGCGGATGCGGCCATGGTGAAGACCCTGGATGAAAACCTGAAACACTTTGCACGGGTGATTGAACGGGAACTGGGAGTGGACGTGAACCGGGTGCCGGGAGCGGGCGCGGCGGGCGGCATGGGCGCGGGACTGCTGGTATTCGCCGGCGCGGAACTGAAGCGCGGCATCGAGATTATCAGCAAGGCCACCTCCATCGAGACCCACCTGCGCTCCGCGGACCTGGTGCTGACCGGCGAGGGCAGGGTTGATTTTCAAACGGCATTCGGCAAGACACCGGCGGGGATCGCACGTCTTGCCGGCGAATACGGCGTGCCGGTTGTTGCCATCGGCGGAGGACTGGCAGATGACGCCGGGGAAGTCTTCAAACACGGGATCGGCGGCCTGGAGCCGGCCATTGCCAGGGATATGACACTGGATGAAGCGTTGGCGAACTCCAGGGAAAACATTGCCAACGCGGCGGAACGCGCTATCCGTCTCATAACAATCGGACAGGGAATAACAAAAAAATGAATTTTTCGAAATTTGCACAACGGTTTTCGGAGCATTCGGGCATCATCCTGCTGATGGATGACCTGGGTGAAGCCATGGCCGGCGAGCAGAATGTACTCATGCTGGGCGGCGGCAACCCTGCCCATATCCCCGAAGTCCAGGCATTCTTCCGCGACCGGATGCAACAGATACTGGACCGGCCCGGCGAGTTTGCCCGGGTCGTCGGCGATTATGACCCGCCCCGGGGCAGCATGAAGTTTCTGGAAGCTCTTGCCGACCTGCTGAACCATGAATACGGCTGGGGGTTGACCGCGGAGAACGTGGCGCTGACCACCGGCAGCCAGGCGGCGTTTTTCCTGATGTTCAACATGTTCGCCGGGGAATTTGCCGGCGGCGCAACCAGGAAAATCCTGTTGCCCATGGCGCCGGAATACATCGGTTACGCGGACGTGGGGTTGGCGGATGGTATTTTTACGGCGAACAGGCCGACGATCGAAAAACTTCCGGACCGCACTTTCAAGTATCACGTGGATTTTGACCGCCTGACCGTGGATGAATCCACAGGTGCGATATGCGTGTCCCGGCCTACCAACCCCACCGGCAACGTGCTGACGGACGGCGAGGTGAGCAGGCTGATCGAAATCTCCGGCGCGCGCGGGATACCGCTGATAATCGATAATGCTTACGGGATGCCGTTTCCCAGTATCATTTTCACGGAAGCGGAACTGGTCTGGAACGAGAATATCATCCTGTCGATGAGTCTGTCCAAGCTGGGCCTGCCGGCGACGCGCACCGGCATAGTCGTCGCCCGCGCCGATATCATAACGGCGCTGAGCAATATCAATGGCATACTGACCCTGGCGCCGGAGAGCGTCGGTCCTGCGCTGGCCTGCGACCTGGTCCAATCGGGTAAGGTGACGGAAATCAGCAGGACCCTGATACGGCCTTATTATGAGGAGAAAGCGCAAAGGGCGATAGCGCTGCTGCATGAAGAACTGGCGGGAGTTGACTATTACATCCACAAGGCGGAAGGGGCGATCTTTCTCTGGCTCTGGTTCCCCGGCCTGCCGGTCACCAGCCAGGAACTGTACCAGCGCCTGAAACAACGCGGCGTGCTGGTCATTCCCGGACACTATTTCTTTCCCGGGCTGGATGATGACCCCTGGCCGCACAAGCAGGAATGCATACGCATGACGTATTCGATGAATGACGACGTGGTGCGGGAAGGCATTAAAATTATCGCGGAGGAGGTAAAGGCATTATGATAAATCTCGAAAACAAGGTCGCGGTCATTCCCGGTGGCGCGACCATGATAGGCAGAAAAGTCGCCCATGAATTCATCAGGGCCGGGGCGCAGGTGACGGTGTGTGATATAGATGAGGCCGGCGGCCGCGAGCTGGAACAGGAAGCGGGCGGCGCGCTGAAGTTCATCCCTGCCGACATCACCGATGACGCGCAGATAGATGCGGTCATACAACAGACGCTCGATCAATGGGGCAGCATCGATTGCCTGGTGAATGTCGCCTGCACCTACCTGGACAACGGTATTGCATCGACGCGCGGTGAATGGCGGGAGGCCCTGGATGTGAACCTGGTCAGCGGCGCCATATTCGTGCAGAAAGTCGCGCCGCACATGCGCCGGCGCGGCGGGGGCGCGGTTGTGAACTTCGCCAGTATCAGCGGGAAGCGGGCGCAACCCGGACGCATGCTATATGCCGCGTCCAAGGCGGCGATCATCGGGGCTACCCGGAACGAGGCCCTGTTGCTGGCGGAAGACAATATACGCGTCAATTGTGTCTCTCCCGGCTGGGTCTGGTCGAACGTGATTCGCGACATGACCGGGAACGACCGGGCGAAAGCGGACCGGGTTGCCGGAGACTTCCACCTGTCCGGCCGGGCGGTGGACCCGGAGGAGGTCGCCCGCACCGTGGTATTCCTGTGTTCCGATGCCGCGTCCGGCATCAACGGCGCTGATGTCCCTGTTGACAGCGGTTACGCGGCCATCGGGGCGGAGCAGAAGACCGACAAGGTGGCGCAGTTATCCGGGTGATTTACTCAGTTCCGGCAGCCATAAGGCGATCTCCGGATAAAAAATCAATAGAACCAGCAGGATCGCGGAACAGGCTATGAAGGGGATGGCCGCGAGCCAGATGTCCTGCATCCGGGTGCCGGGCGGCGCCACGCCTTTCATTACGAACAGCAGCAGTCCCATCGGCGGCATGGACAGGCTCATCTCGATGGCCAGCAGCACGATCACGCCGAACCAGATCAGGTCAAAGCCGTAATAATGGGCCAGCGGGATGAATATCGGTAATGTCAGCATCATCATGGACAACTGTTCCATAAACGCGCCGAGCATCAGCATTATTACAAACATGATGAGCAAGGCCGCCAGGGGAGCGAGGCTGAGCGTGCCGACCCATTCAACCAGGCCTGTTGTCGCGCCTGAGAAAGCGAGCACCTTGCTGAAAGTCGAAGCGCCCAGGATGATCATGAACATCATCACGGTGACCCGGGTGGCGCCAAGCAATGATTTAAGGATGACGTCCATGGCCAGGCAACGGTAACAGGCGGCCAGTATGATCACGCCGGCGACGCCACAGGCCGCCGACTCGGTAGGAGTTGCCCATCCCAGTATAATCATGCCGACCACCAGGAAGACGATGAAACCCATCGGCAGTACGTCCCTCGCGACCAGCATGAGTTTTTCCTTCAAAGGTGTTTCGACCACGTCGTAAACGGGCGCCGAACCCGGGTCCAGGCGGATACTGATGACGATGTACAGCCCGTACAATGTTGCAAGCACCAGCCCCGGCACGATCCCGGCGATGAGTAACATGCCAATATCGATATAGGCCAGGCTGCCCAGCAATACGGCAAGAGCGGAAGGCGGTATGAGAATGGCCAGACCGCCGACGCCCAGTATCGGCCCGATGGACAAGCGGTTCTTATACCCGCGTTTCGACATCTCCGGCACCATCAGCGTCCCCAGCAATGCGGTGGATGCCATACTGGAACCGGACAGCGCGGCAAACATGGTGCCGCCGCCAACGGTGACAAACGACAGGCGGCCCGGTAGTCGGCCGAACAGTTTATCCAGCGCATTGAATGCGCGAAATCCCAGTCCCGAATGAAAAAACAACTCACCCATGATCAGGAACAGGGGAACGGGCACCAGGGCAAAACGGGTGAGCGCGTTGGCCGCATTCCTGACCAGTTGCGCCAGCCCCGCTTCACCACCCATGAACAGCATGACCCCGATAACGTCGGCGCCGAGAAAGGCAAACGCAACCGGGATGCCCAGGGCTATGAGGAGAATCGTGATGCCCAGCATCAGGGCGAACGTGACAAACCAGATCAGGTACATCAGTCAGCCTTTTTTCCGTTATTCATGGATCCCGATTTCTCCGTCGTACATGCTGTCCAGGCCCAGCAGGTAACGGCCAAATTCGGCGGTCAGCAGGGCGAAGGAGACCGGCATCACGGCGAATATCAGCCAGCGCGGCATGTCGAACGAGCGGACTTCCTGATCGCCCCTGATCCATGCCTCAAACGTCACCAGGCCAGCGTAATAACATATCAAGCCGCAAGTCATTGCGCACAACAGGTAACAGAGTTTGCAGATATACGGCCGCAGCGCTGCCGGCGCAACGGCCGTTACCAGTTGCATATAGACATGATGTTTTTTCCTGACCAGCCACGGCGCCCCCAGCAGGGTAACGTAATAAAGGCCGTATTCGGTCACGGCAAGGGTATGGGTGAATGGCGGGAAACCGGTGTTTCTGGCGATGACGTCATAGAGTATTAACAGGGTAACCAGTGCAAGAAGCGCTGCCCCCAGTGAGAACAGGCAGAACAACAGTTTCTCGTATGTTCCTTCCGGCCTGTCAATCATGGCTGTTGCGTCTCCCCGGCGCGGTAAAATTTGTCCAGCAGTTGCGCATAATATTCCGGTGAACGTTTCTGTAAACGCTGCCAGATGACGTCGTGAGCGATCCGGCGGTATTTCCTCTCGCCATTTCCATCCAGGGTGACGATCTCCATGCCGAGCCGGCGCATACGCTCATCCTGTGTCCCGGTTAATTTCAGGAAGCGTTCATAGCTGCTTGTCTCATAATCGATAGCAGCGTTGATCAGGACGTCACGCACCTGTTCAGGGAGCTGTTCCCACCTGTCCTGGTTGAAAATGATACCCACGTCGCTGGAAAACACGCCCGGGTCGATGCGGTATTTGAGGTGCTGGTGCCATGACGAGTCTTCCAGACCTACGATGGGCCAGCCTACGCCCTGGATCATGTTGCGTTCCAGCGCCATGTAGATATCCGGCGCAGCGACGTTGACGAACCGGGCGCCGAGACTGTTGATGAAGTCACGCCATACCGGGCCGCCGCGGATCAGGCTGGCGTTCAGGTCAGGTACGCCATCTGCATTCAATCGCGGCCGGTCACGGGTGAATACATGAAATTCGATGAACATGGCGCGGGCCAGGTAACGCACGTCCAGTTTTTGCCGGTGTATCCGGTCCATCAACTCAATGCCGCCGTTACGCCTTGTTTCCCGGGGAGGGAGGTTGCTGGCAAACAGCGCTTCGACCTCGGGCAATAAACCGATATAGTAGGTGGCTGGGCCGAATACCATGTGCACCACCCCGGTGCGCACCGCATCGGCCTGTTCAAACGTCGGAATTGCCTCGGGTCCGCCCACGAAAATTATCCTGAACCTGCCTTCGCCCAGTTCGTTCACCTGTTTTATCCATTGTTCGAAATCGCGGGTGTAGTCGGTTTGTCTCGGCAGCATGCTGATAGCCCGGATGATTTCAATATCCGGTTGCGGGCTGCACGCGGGCAGCGCCAGGATGGAAAATAACAGGAGCGATTTGATAAGATGGCCGGAAAGCATGGGATACGACCCAATATAACATATGCAAGAAATGCCGACTAAACTGGACAGCCGCACTAGGCCGCAATTGCCGCCGACCCATTACCTGGACAACCGTATCTATACCGACCCGGCCGTATTCGAGGCAGAAAGGGTTTCCATTCTTGCCCGGACCTGGCGTTTTGTCTGTCATGCTTCCGAAATACCGGAGTCGTATGATTATCGCCTGGTGCAGGTAGCAGGTCATGAACTGGTGCTGGTCAGGGGAAAAGACAGGGAAATCCGCGCCTTTTACAACAGTTGTGCCCACCGCGGCGCGCGGGTCGTAAGAAAAACGGCCGGCAGGCTGGAACAGGGGCGCATGACCTGCTTCTACCACCTGTGGAGCTATGATGACAGGGGGCGATGTACCGGTATTTCCAAACCCGCAGGCTACCGGGACTCATCCGTGCGAAAAGAGGATACCGGCCTGAGACCGGTGAGCGTGGAAACACTGTTTGACCTGGTCTTTGTATGCCTGGATGATGCGGCGGTCTCCTTGCATGACTTTCTTGGAGAAACCCTAATTGAAACCATTCGCACACCGTTCGGCATTGCCGACCTGGAAGTATTCCACCTGCATCGCACGGAAATCCAGGCCAACTGGAAATTGTTCGTCGAGACCAACTACGAGGGATATCACGAGCTGTTGCATTTGCTGAACAGGACTACCGGCGTCGCCCAGCAGAAATACCAGGAGCGGCAATGGAGGACACATGAACGGGGCCATGTCAGTTTCGACCATGCCAGCATCGACTACGGGAACCTTAACTATGAACAGCGCAAAGCCGGCATGATGCCCGGGATGAAACCGAACGGGCACGTGGTCATTAACCTGTTTCCCGATATGCTGCTGAACTGCCGTTCGACGGTTGCCCGTATTGATTCCCTGATGCCCTTATCGCCCACCCGCACGTTACTGGAATGCCGGGGCCTGGGTCTTGCGGACGACACCGGTGAGGTACGCGCCATGCGAGTGCGCCACCATAACCAGGTGTGGGGACCGACCGGGATTAACCTGGCCGAGGACATGTGGGCAGTCCAGACACAGATGCGCAACATGGAAAACGGCAGCAGCCGCTACAGCGTTATCGCGCGCGAGGAAGAAGGGCCAATGGATGATTCTTCACTGCGTAATTTTTACGCGGAATGGAGCCGCCTGACGGGCTACCGGGCACACGATATAAGTGCTGTGCGTACCGGCAGCACGGGGGACGGTGGACGTAGCGCTGGGGACGGATTTAAATCCGTCCCCGAATGATGTCATAACGGAGCGGGAGATGTCGGAAGAAATTGCTGCGCAACTGGAGTTGAATCGCTTGATTCATGCCTCCGCTCGCTACCTGGACGACCATGATTTTCAGGCATACCTGGATCTGTACCGGGAAGAGGGTGTTTATTCGATTGTTACCAGGGCGCCGGAATTGCCCGAACCCATGGTCTGGATGCAACGCGACCGCACGGAATTGGACGAGCGCATCGCCGCCATGTCCGAACAGGAATGGGAGATAGCAGAGGTGGAACAGACCCGGGTAGTGTCCGTGGACCTGGTTGAAGTCAACGGACAGGCGGCGAATACTTCAAGCAGTTTCGCGCTGTACCATACCGGCGAAGAAGGGCTTACCTCATGCTACGCCGTGGGCCGTTATGACGATTGCTGGGGAAAGGATAGGGAGACGTGGAAATTGCTCAGCCGCCGGGTCGTGTTGAAGACCCGGCAACTTGGCATGCTTTCGCCATTACCGATATAGCGCGCATACCGACCTGTCAGGTGATGTACAGGCCAAGCACCAGCGCAACGACGACGGCCAGGCCCCACTTCAGGAACTTAATATCTGATTTGATTTCGGACAGGTCTCCTTCCGCGGCGCGCTTTGCCTGGTCTTCACTGACGCCATCGATTTTTTTGAGGGCTTCAAAGAGTTCAACATTGACTGTGGTCATTCTGTTAACGTTCTCCAGATATACGTGTTCAGAACCGGTATTCGCCGGTCAGGTACCAGGCAAAATCACGGGCCAGGACGTCGTTTTGCGTGCGCGCCGATCCCGAAAGCTCCGTGTAGATGATGCGGCGCTTGTCGAAGATATTATTCGCATGGAAGATAAGCGAATACTTGTCGTTGGCGCTGTCCCAGCCGAGGCTGGCATTCATCAGGCCGTGGGACTGCATCACGCTGCCCGGGTCGTTGGCCGGGTCAAAGAACACCTTGGTGCGGTAGTTGTAATCCACCCGCGCGATAATGGTACCCATGTCGCCCAGTCCGAATTCCTTGATGATCGAGGAGGCCAGCGACCAGCGCGGTACCTGCGGTAACCTGTCGCCCTTGGCCGGCCCGCCGGTGTTGAATACGGTGGGGTCGGACTTCGTGATCACCGCATCGAGGTGGCCGATGGCTACTTCAATGAACAAGGTGTCGAGCGGCGCCCAGCGCGATTCAATTTCGAAACCCTTGATCTCGCCCTCACCGGCATTGTCAAGCTGCGGCGCGATACCCTCGGGCGCCAGGGTTTCCAGTTGAATGTCCGTGTAATCGGCATAGAAGGCGGCCACGTTCATGACAAAATTTCCCTGGTTATACTTGAAACCGATTTCGAATGACTCCACGAACTCCGGGTCGTAGGTGGGGGCCGCGGCGCCGAATACACCGGCATTACGCTGCTGCACGCCGCCGCTCTTGAACCCTTCCGAGTAGGTGAAATAGGTCATCAGGCTGTCGTTCCAGTCGTAGGAAACATTGGCCATGGGGGTCCAGTCGTCGGCCTTCAGGGTCGTGGTGCCGTCTGCTATCAGCTTTACCAGTATCCCGGGCGGGGCAAACGAAGGAACCGCGGACTGAATATTCACCACGTCACTGGCGCCCATGGGAAAGTGAACACCGGGTGTACTGTACCTTCCGTCACTGGTGACGATGAAATCCTTGGTATCGTCTGTGTAGCGAATACCGGCAGTAACATGTAGCTTGTCCGTTACGTCAAACGTACCCTGGGCAAAGCCTGCGATACTCTCGTGGTCGAACGCGGCGCCGCTTTCTATATCAATCGAGGCAAAATCCACCGGGTTGTAGTTGTTGCCGTCTTCCGTGAAATAGAAGCCGCCTATGATCCATTGCAGGCGGTCGTTAACCGCCGTCCCCTGCAGTTGTATTTCCTGGGTGAACTGTTCCTGCTTGTAGATCACATCCCGCACCCAGGACAGGAAGAAAGGCGTGCTGTCGCCATCATGGGCAAATTCACTGTCAACGTTACGGTAAGCGGTGATCGACTTGATTTGCAGGTTGTCCGAGAGTTGCCAGTCAACCGTGCCCGAGAACCCGTAGACATCGTGGTTGGAGTAGGTCGGCATGGTGCTGGTATTCTTGCCCAGGGCGATGGTGTTGGCATTGGCGCAATCCGGGTGGGTTCCCAGGACGTTCGCAGGGGTGGCATCGCAGTTACTGAAACTCCTGGCGAAAGGCGTCCCCGGGTTGTTGATGCCAGGGCCGCCGTTGGCCGGGTTAAGCGGCGAATTGGCGCCCAGCAGGAAATTATGGTTGAAAAGATTTGCCCCGGGTGAAGGGTCCACGGCGCGATTTGGATTTTCAGTCACCACACGGGCCTGGCCGTTTTCCCTGTCCCGTGAATAGTCGCCGCTGATATTAACCTCGAAGTTGTTCGCCTGCCAGCGCAGGGCGCCGCGCAAGGCCAGGGTATCATCGTCTCCCGTATCCATACCATTCAGAGGGTTCACCACGAAACCGTCCTGGTCGAACTTGGCGACGGTGGCGCTCATGTAAAGGTTGTCGCTCATCGGGACATTGACCTTGCCGAGCACGTCGAGCCGGTCATCGATGCCGACTCTCACCCGTACCTTGCCTTCAAATTCCTCATGGGGTTTCTGGGTATGGATGGCGATGGCGCCGCCCGTGGTGTTACGGCCGAACAGGGTGCCCTGGGGGCCGCGCAGGACTTCGACGCGGTCTATATCGATGATATCCAGCACTGAACCGATGCTGCGGGCGTAATAGACGCCGTCCACGTAGATGCCCACGCCCGGGTCGGCGGATGGCAGGAAGTCCCGTTGCCCGACGCCGCGCAGGAACACGGCTGCGCTGTTGCCGCCGCCGCCGTTGGTGTTGATATTGTCGAATGACATGTTGGGCGTCAGCCCGGCGATTTCATCGATGCGCTGGACCCCGCGCGCCTCCAGGCTCTCGCCGCTGAACACGGATACCGCGATAGGGGTATCCTGCAAGCCCTCCTCCCGTTTCCTGGCGGTAACGGTGATTTCTTCCATCAGCGCGTCGATGCCGCTTTCCTGGGCATGGATAACGCTGCCCGATTGCAACAGGAACGGCAACGCAAGAATTGCCGCCGATATAAAACGCCTGGAAGTTGATATGGTCCGATAACCTGTGTTACCGATTGCCCCTGAATTATCCATTACTTTACCCCATTGGTTTAAACATAAAACAAAATTGTAACAATTACAGATAATTTCAGTCAACAAAAAAGAAACATTTGAGGAGTATCCGCAACGGCACTTTTCTTTTTCGGTAATAACTCTTAATATTTACCGGAATTAATCCATTCTTTGTAAAGCGTGAAGCAGGCATCGAAAAAAAGGCAACCCGGCACGGTTTCAGGGATAGAGGTCGTACGGTATATCAAGGAAATCAGTTTCATTTTCATGGTGGCCGGCGCGCTGTTCATCGCCCTGTCGTTATTTACCTACCATCCTGCCGACCCTGGCTGGACACAGGCGTTCAGCGTCACTGAAATCCATAATGACGGGGGAATCGTCGGCGCCTGGATCGCCAACGTCCTGCTTTACCTGTTCGGTTACCCGGGTTACCTGTTCCCCCTGGTGTTTATCTTTGACGGCTGGCGCATCTTCAAATCACGCCGGGACGATACGACTGCCTCCCGGCTCCTGGTTGCGCTGAGGGTATTCGGGTTTATCCTGCTGTTTTGCGGCTGTTGTGCGCTGGCATGGTTGCATATCGGCGCAGGCGGGGGCCTGCCGGAACACCTGCCGGACCAGGCCAGCAGCGCCGGCGGGATATTGGGTCTTGCCCTGGGTCCGTTCCTGTTTGACGTATTCGGCTATGCAGGCAGCAGCCTGTTGATGCTCGCCATGTTGCTGGCGGGCATGACATTGTATTCCGGTATGTCATGGTTGTGGCTGATCGAAAAAACCGGATATATTACATTAAGAACTATAGATAAAATAATAAGTTATTCGGATAAAATAACGCAATATATTAAATCCATGGAGGTCAAAAAAGAGCGGGTGGAACTGGTCCGCACCCAGCAGAGAAAAGTCAGGGACAGGCCCCCGCCGCGCATCGAGCCCGTCATCAGCAAGGTGGAAACCAGCGCCCGCGCAGAGGCGGAGAGACAGGAACCCCTGTTCGAGATGCCGGCTGATTCGGCATTGCCGCCACTGAACCTGCTGGACCAGCCCACACCTTCCCCGGGCAGGTATTCGGAAGCGACTCTCGAAGCCATGTCGCGCCAGGTGGAACTCAAACTGCTGGATTTCAATATCCAGGTGGACGTTGTGGCGGTCAACCCGGGTCCCGTGATTACCCGGTTCGAGCTGCAACCGGCGCCGGGAGTGAAGGGCAGCCAGATCAGCAACCTGTCCAAGGACCTGGCCAGGTCGCTGTCGGTGGTCAGCGTGCGCGTCGTCGACGTGATCCCCGGCAAATCCGTCATCGGGCTGGAAATACCCAACACCAGCCGGGAACTGGTCACCCTGAACGAGATACTGAGTTCCAAGGAATATGAAGAACTCCATTCGACTACGGTGCTGGGTCTGGGTAAAGACATCAGCGGCCATCCTGTGGTCATGGACCTCAGCCGCATGCCGCACCTGCTGGTTGCCGGCACCACCGGGTCGGGCAAGTCGGTCGCCATCAACGCCATGATCCTGAGCCTGCTGTACAAGTCTCCCCCGAAAAAAATCCGCCTGATCATGATCGACCCGAAGATGCTGGAACTGTCCGTGTACGAGGGCATCCCCCATTTATTGACCCCGGTGGTCACGGACATGAAGGAAGCTGCAAACGCCCTGCGCTGGTGCGTGTCCGAGATGGAACGCCGTTACCGGTTGATGGCGACGCTGGGTGTGCGCAATATCAACGGCTATAACAAGAAGATCAATGAAGCGGCAAGCCGCCGCCAGCCGTTGACGGATCCGTTCCATACGCCCGTCGACGACGAAGATGAAGCCCCGGCACTGGAAGAACTGCCCTATATCGTCATCCTCATCGACGAACTGGCGGACATGATGATGACGGTGGGAAAGAAGGTGGAGGAACTGATTGCCAGGCTGGCGCAGAAGGCCCGGGCCTCGGGCATCCACCTGATCCTGGCCACGCAGCGCCCGTCCGTGGATGTTATCACGGGCCTGATAAAGGCCAATATCCCCTGCCGGATTGCATTCCAGGTGTCTTCCAAGGTGGATTCGCGCACCATCCTGGATCAAATGGGCGCCGAAAACCTGCTCGGGAACGGGGATATGCTGTTCCTGCCGCCCGGCACCAGCGTGCCGATACGGGTGCACGGCGCCTTTGTCGATGACCATGAGGTGCACAAGGTCGTTGAAAACATCAAGAGTCGAGGCGGCCCGAACTACATGAATGACATCACCCTGGACCAGGGTGGCGGTGACGCAGCGCCCATTCCGGGCCTGGAGCCTGTCTCTGATGACGCCGACCCGCTTTACGACGAGGCCGTCCGGATCGTGACGGAAACCCGCAAGACGTCCATTTCCTATATCCAGCGCAGGCTCAAGATCGGTTATAACCGCGCCGCCAGGATCGTCGAGGAGATGGAAGCCAGCGGCCTGGTCGGTCCGCTGGAAGCCAACGGCAGCCGGGAAATCCTGGCCGGGCCGCCACCGCCGGTGGATTGATTTTATTCACATGGATGCACAGGATATACAGGATGTTTTTTTGTCGTGTCAGTGTGGGGAAAGACACATTCTGTCGTATTAATTCTCCAGGACTTAATCAGACACCGTAATTGGGAGGCCTTTTGAAACAAACCATCATAAAATCCTGTCTATCCTGTGCATCCATGTTGATTCTTTCACTGGCCGTGAACGCGGCGGCAGACAATCCGCTGGAGGTGTTTCTCGACGGCCTGGCTACCTTCTCGGCGGATTTTGAGCAGGTGCTGCTCGACAGTTCCGGCGAAACGCTGGAGGTAACCAGGGGCGCGCTGAGATTGCGCCGTCCCGGCATGTTTTACTGGCTGTATAACGAACCGTACGTCCAGGAAATCATCAGCGACGGTAGCAGCCTCTGGGTTTACGAGGAGGACCTGGAGCAGGTTACCGTCAGTGACGTATCCGACGCCGTGGAGGATACCCCGGCGCTGATTTTCAGCGGCGATAACGATCCCGGCGAATATTATGTTATTGAGGAACTGGAAAGCGGGGAAGGAGGCACGGTGGTGGAGTTGACCCCGAAGAACCCGGAATCTTACTACCGCTTGCTGCGCCTGGTGTTCTCGGGCGATGAACTGGCCGGTATGGCGCTGTTCGATAACCTGGGGCAGACGTTGTTTATCTCCTTTACGAATGCCGTGCGCAATCTTGAATTGAAAAAAGAGCTGTTTACGTTTTCTCCCACTGACGAAACGGAAGTCATCGATGCAAGGCAACCGCATTAACACACATTATCGTGAGCTCCGACAGCATTGAATACCGTCCCCTGGCGGATCGGATGCGGCCTGGAACCCTGGACGGCTTTGTCGGACAGGACCACCTGCTCGGACCGGGCAAACCGCTGCGCCTGGCCATTGAACGGGGCCAGTTACACTCCATGGTGTTCTGGGGCGGGCCCGGCACGGGTAAGACGACCCTGGCCCGGTTGGTTACCACTTCCTGCAATGCGCAGTTCCTGACCCTCTCCGCGGTGCTGGGCGGCGTCAAGGAGATCAGGGCGGCCATCGACAAGGCGCGCCAGTTTCGGGATGTCTATGGCAGGGACACCGTTCTTTTCATCGATGAAGCGCACCGCTTCAACAAGTCGCAACAGGACGCGTTCCTGCCCCACGTGGAAGACGGCACGATCACTTTTGTCGGCGCCACTACAGAGAACCCGTCCTTCGAACTGAACAACGCGTTGTTGTCCAGGGTACGGGTCTATGTACTGAAACCGCTTACGGCGGATGACCTGAAACGGGTTGTGATCCAGGGCCTGCAGGACCGGGAGCGGGGACTGGGCGACAAAAACCTGGAAATCACCGATGAGGCGCTGGAACTGCTGGTGGGCAGCGCGGACGGCGACGCCAGGCGCGCCCTCAACCTGCTGGAGATCGCCGCGGACCTGGTTGCGGCGCAACAGATAACCGGCGAACTGGTGGGCGAAGTGATCAGCGGGGCGGGTTACCGGCGTTTTGACAAGGGCGGCGAGGTGTTCTACGAGCAGATCTCCGCGCTGCACAAATCCGTGCGCGGGTCGGCGCCGGATGCGGCCCTGTACTGGTTTGCGCGTATGCTTGATGGAGGCTGCGACCCCCTGTATATTGCCAGGCGGGTGGTGCGCATGGCCTCTGAAGACATAGGCAACGCAGACCCGCGCGGGTTGCGCCTGGCCCTGGATGCCTGGGAGACCCAGGAGCGGCTGGGTACGCCCGAAGGGGAACTGGCTATTGCCCAGGCCATTGTGTACCTGGCGTGCGCGCCGAAGAGCAATGCCGTGTACAAGGCGTATAATGCTGTCATGGAGGACGTCAGGACCACACCATCAGAAGAAGTGCCGGTACACCTGCGCAATGCGCCGTCCCGGCTGATGAAGGAACTGGGTTATGGGAAGGAGTACCGGTACGCCCACGACGAACCGGAAGCCTATGCTGCGGGTGAGAACTATTTCCCCGAGGGCATGGAGGAGCGCCGGTACTATTACCCGACAAACCGGGGGCTTGAGATACAGATCGCGGAGAAACTGGAACGCCTACGGGCACTGGATAAAAAGTAAAGAGTGTCGCCCGTCGGGCGACCCGTTATTTGACTGGATTCCTGCTTTCGCAGGAATGACGGAGTTGTTGAAGATAGTAATGCTGGATCCACACCTATTAAGAAAAGATATAGACGCCGTGAGCCGGGGCCTGGCCAAGCGCGGCTTTGAGCTGGATATCGAGCGTCTGCAGTCGCTGGAGCGGCAGCGCAAGGAGATACAGGTCCGCACCGAGGAGCTGCAAGCGGAGCGAAATCGCCAGTCGAAGGCGATTGGCAAAGCCAAGGCCGCGGGAGAGGACATCGAACCGTTGCGGGCGCAGGTCGCCTGTCTGGGCGACGAGTTGAAATCCAGCCAGGCTCGGTTGGAGGAGATCCAGGAGGAACTGGATGAGTTCCTGCGCGGCGTGCCTAATGTGCCCCATGAGAGTGTCCCGGCCGGAGACAGCGAGGACGATAACGAGGTGATACGGGCCTGGGGAGAGTTGGAAGTGCAGGATTTTGTTCCCAAGGACCATACAACTCTGGGTGAGACCCTGGGGCTGATCGATTTTGAAGCCGCCACCCGCATCGCCGGCTCCCGTTTCGTAGTGATGACGGGAGCAATCGCCAGGCTGCACCGGGCCCTGATCCAGTTCATGCTGGACGTACACACTCGTGAACACGAATACGTGGAGATCAACGTTCCCTACCTGGTCAACCCCGACAGCCTGTTCGGCACCGGCCAGTTGCCCAAGTTCGCCGAAGACCAGTTCCATATCGAGAAACAGGACCTGTACCTTATTCCCACCGCGGAGGTGCCGGTCACCAACGTGGCCAGGGACGCGATTATCGACAGTGAGAAGCTGCCCCTGAAATACGTGTGTCATTCACCGTGTTTCCGCAGCGAGGCCGGATCCTACGGACAGGATACCCGGGGCATGATACGCCAGCACCAGTTCGAGAAAGTGGAACTGGTGCAGATTGTCCGTCCGGCGGACTCCTACCGGATTCTGGAGGAACTGACCGATCACGCGGAAAACATACTGCAACAACTGGGCCTGCCATACCGGGTGGTCGTCCTGTGCGGCGGCGACCTGGGGTTTTCAGCCGCCAAGACCTATGACCTGGAGGTATGGCTACCGAGCCAGCGCAGGTACCGGGAAATATCCTCGTGCAGCAACTTTGAGGACTTCCAGGCCCGGCGCATGAAAGCCCGCTGGCGCAACCCCGCCACCGGCAAGCCGGAACTGGTGCATACGCTGAACGGTTCAGGACTGGCTGTGGGTCGCACCCTGATCGCCATCATGGAGAACTGCCAGGACGAAAACGGCCATATCCATATACCGGAGGCGCTGCATCCCTATATGGACGGAATGACCGTTATTCAATAGGAAGCAGGGGACAGGTTTAAATTGGTGGGGTCAGAGTAAAATCGTCACCATCGTGGCCGATGGCGGGATCGGGGTGATTTTACTCTGACCCCTGAATTATGAACTGAACTCCCGCACCAGCGCGCCGATGGACTCCTTGGCGTCCCCGAACAGCATGCGGGTGTTCTCCCCGAAGAACAGCGGGTTGTCGACACCGGCAAAACCTGCCGCCATTGAACGCTTGAGCACGAATACCGTCTTTGCGTAATCCACGTTGATGATGGGCATGCCGTATATGGGGCTGTCCTCCATCTCCCGGGCCGCCGGGTTGACCACGTCGTTGGCGCCGATGACGATGGCGACGTCCATCATCTCCATGCGCGGGTTGATGTCCTCCATCTCGATAAGCAGGTCGTAGGGCACGTCCGCTTCCGCCAGCAGCACGTTCATGTGTCCGGGCATGCGTCCCGCAACCGGGTGAATGGCGTAGCTGACTTCCGCGCCATTGTTTTCCAGCAGTTCCTGCAGTTCCTTGACTACGTGCTGGGCCTGGGCGACGGCCATGCCGTAACCGGGCACCACGACGACACTGCTGGCCGCTTCAAGAATGTAGTAAGCGTCATCCGGCGTAATGGGCTTCACTTCGCCTTCCACCTTGGCCAGGGACGTTTTCACCGCGCCGAAACCGCTGAACAGGACGTTGGCCAGTGAGCGGTTCATGGCCTTGCACATGATGTTGGTGAGGATGATGCCGGTGGCGCCCACCAGGGAACCGGCAACGATCAGAATGTTGTTGTTGATGGCGAAACCCGCGGCGCACGCGGCCAGGCCGGAGTAGCTGTTCAGCAGGGAGATCACGACGGGCATGTCCGCGCCGCCGATGGGGATCACCGCCATAACGCCGAACACGAACGACAGGGCGATGAGGACATACAGCAAGGTGGTGTTCGACGGGTCCATGCAGAACATCACGCCGACTACGACGATAGCGGTCAGCAACAGGCTGTTGAAGGTGCGTTGTCCGGCGAAGATGTAGGGGCGCCCGGGGATGCTCTCGCTCAGTTTTCCGAAAGCGATGAGGCTGCCGGTAAACGTCAGGCCGCCGATCAGGATCGACAGGAAGATGGTTACGACGGTAAAAGTTGACACTGCGCCTGAATGCAGTGCCGCCCAACCGACGAACAGGCTGGCGATACCGCCGAAACCGTTGAATATCGCCACCATCTCCGGCATTGCAGTCATGGCTACCAGGCGCGCTGCGAATGCGCCGATGACGCCACCGATTATCAGGCCGAGGGCAATCCAGCGGAAATCGACGATGGAATGGTCCAGCAGGGTAACTACTATGGCGAGCAGCATGCCCAGCGCGGACACCAGGTTGCCGTTACGCGCGGTGGCCGGCGAGCTCAGCATCTTCAGGCCGAATATGAACAGGACGGCCGAAGCGACGTAAGACAGGTTGATCAGCAGTGCATTACTCATTGGTCGCCACCTTCCTTCTTCTTGAACATGGACAGCATGCGGTTGGTCACCATGTAACCGCCGACCACGTTGATGGAGGCGAAAGTCACACCCAGGGTGCCAAGAATAGTGGACATCTCGGCGCTGCCGGCGCCGGCCGAGGTCAGGGCGCCGACCAGGGTGATGCCTGAGATGGCGTTGGCCCCGGACATCAGCGGCGTATGCAGGGTGGCGGGTACTTTACTGATCAGCTCAAAGCCCAGAAATATGGCCAGTACCAGGATGAATGTCAGGTATACGGCTTCCATTGATAACTCCTTAGCGTTGCAGGTTCTCAGGGCGCCTCCGAAAATCGGAGGCGCCCGTGTAGCACAGGGACGTGCTGCCATTTTTAATCACGTAAGTGATTGAAAATGAAGGAAACGGAAAATCGCACTTTTCCGTTTCCGTCTCTAAAAATGCCTTGGATGGCATTTTTAGAGGTTCCTTTTAATAGTTTCGTTGACGATGGCGCCGCCGTGAGTAATCAGGCAGCCCTGTATGATGTCGTTCTCGCGGTCGAGTACAAAGGTCTTGTTTTCCTGGTCCCAGTATTCGCTCACCATGTTCAAGAGGTTGGACGAATACATCTGGCTGGCGTCCCGGGACACGAAATTGGCCCAGTTGCCCTGGCCGATGATGGTGACGCCGTTGACGTTGACTTCCTGGCCGGCTACCGATCCTTCCACGTTGCCGCCGGTCTCCGCGGCCATATCTACGATTACGCTGCCGGGTTGCATGGCTTCCACCATGTCGGTGGTGACCAGCACCGGCGCCTTGCGGCCGAACACCTGGGCGGTGGTGATGACGATATCGGAATCGGCTATGGCCGCCTTCTGGCCCTGGCGTTGCTTTTCGACCTGCTCCGGGGTCAGTTCCCTGGCATAACCGTCCTTGGTCTCGCCCGTTTCGCCCAGGTCAATCTCCAGGAATTTCGCGCCGACAGAGCGCACCTGCTCGGCTACGACGGGGCGAGTGTCGAAGGCGGTCACCTTGGCGCCCAGGCGTTTGGCAGTGGCGATGGCCTGCAACCCGGCCACACCGGCGCCGATGACGAATACCTTTGCCGGTTTGATGGTGCCGGCGGGCGTCATCATCATGGGCAGCAGGCGGTCCAGGCTGTTGGCGGCCATCATCACCGCGACATAACCGGCCAGGTTGGCCTGGGAACTGAGGGCGTCCATCTTCTGCGACAAAGTGGTGCGGGGGATCATTTCCATGCTGATGGCGCTGATGCCCTGTTGCGCCAGGGCATCCACCAGTTCGCCTTCGTTGAACGGATCCAGGTAGCTGATGTGGATGCAGCCCTGTTTTATCCGGCCGACCTCGTCCGCTTCCGGTTTGCGGATACGCAGGATAATATCGGATTGTCCGAGCATCCCGTTGCGGTCGGAACTGACCGCGGCGCCGGCTTCGGCGTATTCTTCATCGGCAAAGCCGGAACCTTGTCCCAGCGCGGACTCGACAGTGATGTCCGCGCCGAGTTTGACCAGTTTTTTTACCGTATCCGGGATGAGTGCGACGCGATTCTCACCCGGATGAGTCTCCTTAAGAACACCAATTTGCATAAAAAAGCCCTCTGGCAGGTTTGTCAATGTCAGGTATCAAAGCGCCGGGTTTCATCCCCTCAGCATCCGGTTGCCGGCGCTCGTATATGGCGTGCGGCGGCCGTTCACGGCCGCCTTTGCAAAAACGGCGCTAATACTAACACATGCAACGGGATAAAAACACCAGATTGTGAGTAACTGCGAGAAACGGGTAAACAGACGATTTAACGCGACTGACCCGAAAGGTTTATAGATCAGCTAGTGTGTAGTATTTGCGTATTGTTTCTGATGTTGGCGTTAGCATAATGATGAAAACAATAGTATGCTTTTTTTATCGTAATGTAGTCTTCTTAATGCCTAACAAAAATAACGATTGGTGATAGAAATATGAGCAGTAAAGACAACCACCTGCCTGACTACCTAGAAAGCGGAGAACGGGCAAGATTAATTCCCGTTGGCAAAATCACCCAACGTGAGAACAGAGCAACGTCGGTCTTACTGGCGGGGATGTCTGCCATTCAGCCTTTTTCCAAGACATTGCTAGGGGAAATCGGTCAGCTAGTCAGATCACGCTCCAAGCTGAAATGCTACAGTCAAGTTGTTTTTAAACATGACCCGGGAAAAGGAAAAATTCGTCCAGATGGCTTAATTGAGGTACAAAACGGAAAACGTATTTGGCGCTCTATCGTAGAAAGTAAAATTGGCAGGGAAGTCCTCGACGCAGAGCAAATTCAAGCTTACATTCAAATAGCTAAGGCAAATGGCATCGATTCGATAATTACCATATCCAATCAGTTTGCGAGTTTGCCTACACATCATCCCGTCAAGATAGACCGGTTACCCAAGGGTATTTCGATTTATCATTGGTCTTGGGCTCATGTGCTGACAACTGCGATTATTAAATTGGAGTCTGAGGAGTTCGACTCTACTGATCAACGATATCTTTTGAATGAATTCATTCGATACTTTGAGCATTCCAGTACTGGCGTGGAGCGTTTTACACAGATGAATTCAGAATGGAAGGATATAGTAACTCAGGTTCAACAGGGTGCAGGGCTGAGTCGCAGAACGGACCAGGACAAAGTAATGAACACGGTTGCTTCCTGGCACCAGGAAACCCGGGATTTGTGTTTATATTTGACTGAATCACTGAAACAAAAAGTCCGTCCACGGCTTCCATCCAAACATATGGCAGATCCTGGCCTTCGCTTGAGAGATGAAATTAAACTCTTGAAAGAGACCTCCCACTTGAGATTCACGCTGACAGTCCCGGATGCTGCAGACGATATTAGTATAATCGTTGATCTCAGGGGACGAACAATTACTGTCAGTATGGATATAGATGCGCCAAAAGATAGAAAAACTGCAAAGGCAAGGATCAACTGGCTGCTCCGACAACTCCGTTCTTCTAAGCCTGAGGATATTATAATCTTCGCGTATTGGCCGAACCGCACCCAAACAACCAGTGAAAAACTGGAAAAATTGAAAGAGAATCCTGAACTACTAGAACCTCCAGCGCCTAATCTAGCACCAAGAAAATTCAGTGTTAAACTCATTCACCACGCCGCTGGTAAGTTTTCTGGAAGGAGAACCTTCATAGAAGCTATTGAAGAGTGTGTCCCGCATTTTTATAGGGAAGTTGGACAGCGATTACGTGCTTGGGTGCCAATGCCTCCGAAATCTCCACCGGAACCTAGAAGCAACTCCTCTGATACTCTCGCATCAGGAACTCCTAAACGTAATCCTTCGTCAACGACTATTGCTTCAACTGCTGGCATGGAAGATATTAACTCTGGCGGATGAAGATCCTAGGCATCGATTTCACGAGCAGCCCAAAACGGCGTAAACCGATCACCTGCCTGAATTGCACGTTCAGTGATTCCGTGCTTTATGCTGGAAATCTCGAAGAATGGACAAGCTTTTCAGAATTTGAAGAGGCTCTGATACGATCTGGTCCATGGATCGCGGGTATTGACTTTCCGTTCGGTCAATCTCGTAAATTTATTGAGAATATAGGTTGGCCTGGGAATTGGCGCGACTACGTTATGTATGCTCAAGCGCTTGGACGAGATGGCTTCCGGGATGCTCTTGATGCCTATCGCCACCCCCGGGAGATTGGCGACAAGGAACATAAGAGAAAAACCGATGTTGCCGCCGGTTCAATCAGTCCGCAAAAGCTGTATGGTGTACCTGTTGGATTGATGTTCTTTGAAGGTGCGCCACGGCTGGTGGAAGCGGGAGTTACGATTCCTCATCTGCAACACGGTGATCCTGAACATATTGTAGTTGAAGCCTATCCTGTTGTTCTGGCCCGTCAACTAATCAAAAGGCGAAGTTATAAGCAGGATCAAAGGAACAAACAGACTGTCAAACAACGTAAAGCCAGATTAGACCTTCTGGCCGGATTGAGTAGTGGAGATATACGCGCGCGTTATGGTATCAAGGTAAATGCACCTGTCTCGCTGTGTGATGACCCCACCGGAGATCATCTTGATGCCCTGCTTTGCGCCATTCAGGCAGCTTGGGCATGGCAAAAACGCGCTAGTCGATACGGTGCGCCTCTCTCTGTCGATTCATTGGAAGGCTGGATAGCTGATCCGACTCTTTCCTGATAACTGATAGAATAAGCAGATGAAACTCGGACTGGTTACTGGCTACTCGGGGAGTGAAGTCGATCTGCCCATGGATGAAATCCTGGAGGCGGAACGTCTTGGTTTTGATTCGGTGTGGACCGCGGAAGCCTACGGTTCCGATGCGCTGACCCCGGCAGCCTGGATACTGGCAAGAACTTCCAGGATCAAGGCGGGAACCGCCATCATGCAGATACCCGCCCGTACCCCGACATCCACCGCTATGAGCGCCATGACGCTTCAGGGCCTGTCCGGCGGGCGCTTCATCCTGGGCCTGGGTCCTTCCGGCCCCCAGGTGGTGGAGGGCTGGTACGGGACTACCTACGCGAAGCCGCTGACGCGCATGCGGGAATACATAGACATCGTCCGGCAGGTGCTTGCCCGGGAGGCGCCGGTGCAATACGACGGTTACCATTACCAGTTGCCCTATCGGGGCGATGATAGCACCGGTCTCGGCAGGGCACTGAAGAGCATCCTGCACAGCGACCCGAATACGAAAATCTATACTGCCGCCATTACTGAGGGCGGCATCAGGCTGGCCGCGGAACTTGCCGATGGTTTTTTCCCGGTATGGATGAACCCGGACAGGTATGACTTATTTGCTCCCGCAATCGACGCCGGGTTTGCCGCGGCGGGCAACGGCAAAAGCAGGGCGGGCTTTGACGTGGCGCCGTTTGTGCGCGTCAGCATGGGCGACGAACTGGACCAGTGCCGCAACGTGGTGAAACGCGAACTGGCGCTGTATATAGGCGGCATGGGAGCAAAGGACAAAAATTTCTACAATGACTATGCCGGAAAACTGGGTTATGAAGATGACGCCATAACAATCCAGGATTTATTTCTGTCCGGCAAAAAACTGGAAGCCGCTGCTGCGGTGCCCGACACCCTGGTGGATGACGTGTCCCTCGTCGGCCCACCCGACCGGATCAGGGACAATGTCGAGCGCTGGAAGGAAGCGGGGAAACGGGGAGACGTTGGTTCCTTCCTGGCATCCGGTGCATCAGTTGAGGCGCTGCGCCTGCTGGCGGAGGAGTTGCTTTAATGACTCTTGCCTGAATTACAGTGACAGTGACTTTTAATCAGGGCAATCTTAAAACCCCGTTTTTTGCGCCCATCCCGACTTCAGGGCCAAAGCCCATCGGTTTGCAGGGCTTTGAGGAACCGGTTCACAGGCCATACCTCGATGCCGTCTTCAGTTCGGAAGGCGCGTTCGCCGTCATACACAAGAACGCAACGAACCAGGCCCGGCAAGTCTTTAACAGCGCGCAATCCTTTCAACAAGCCGGTGTTATACCGGGTTGCCGCCTTTGCCTCAATAGCGAGATATTCGTTGTCGCGGGTAAGCAGAAAATCAATTTCTGTCCTGGATTCGACAGGAGCCCAGTAATGGATGTCATCAAACACCGGCTGTTCCTCCGCGTGAGCGCGCAGGAGGCTCAGTATCCAGCCCTCGAACAAAGCGCCTCTTTCCTCCATTGATACCGGCCCGAACTGGCGTTTCACGGCTCGCACCAGGCCGGGGTCCACCCAATAGAGTTTCGGACGCCGCCGTTCCCGCACCCGCAGTTTTGCCTCATAAGCAGGCAACCTCCAGGTGAGCAGAGTGTCTTCCAGTACATCCAGGTAGCCGCTGACTGTAGTACGCGCCACGCCGGCGTCCCGGGCAATGCCAGTTACGTTCAGGGTCTGTCCATGCAACAGCGCGGCAACAGGCAGGAAACGAACGAAACCGGGCAGGTTACGGACGACCGCTTCCGCGCGAATCTCTTCCCGCAGGTACAGTTGCGTATAGCTTTCGAGCACCTCACGGCGATCCTCTGCCGCCCAGACCAGGGGAATGCTGCCGTACCTGAGCATATCATTGAGGTTGAAATCGGCGCCGAGCTCCTGTGGAACCAACGGATACATGGCTTTGCGGCTTGCGCGCCCGGCCAGCAGGTTCGTACCTGCGGTTTTGAGCTTGCGTGCGCTGGAACCGAGCAAGGCAAAGTAAAGGCCGCTCTCTTCGATCAACCGGTGTACCTCATTCAACAGGGAGGGTATGCGTTGTACTTCATCGATAACGACCCATTCGCCTGGCGCCATGGTGGAAAGTAATTCCCGAAATAACGACGGTTCAGCGAGTAAATCATGAAACAGCGCCTCATCCAGCAGATCTAGGCGTAGCGCCTGCGGCAAAGCAGTGCGCGCCCATGAGCTTTTGCCTGCACCGCGTACTCCGAACAGAAAAAAGCTGCGGGAGGGTAGCTGAGTCATTCTTTGGTATAGCATGAAGTCAAAAATAGCCGAAAAGTGACGGCAATGCAAGCAATATCCCTTGAACGATATAGCTTGGTTGACTTGCAAAAAGGCTCCCGGCGATTTTGGCGGAGAGGGTGGGATTCGAACCCACGAAGGGCTATCAACCCTTGCCGGTTTTCAAGACCGGTGCATTCAACCGCTCTGCCACCTCTCCGTTTTCGAGTAATCGATCCTTTATCGGTACAGCAAGTTCATACGCACCGATGCCCGGTGCACTGTGACCTACTTCCCTGTAGGTCACCCCTTCGGGGCCAGCTTCGCTGTCCAAATTCGCTCCCGGCGAATTTGTCAACCGCTCTGCCACCTCTCCGATTTGAGTAATTAGTAGTATAGCAACCCGCGACCCCGACGTGTCGTTGTCATTGAATTTTCCAATAACTGCGCTATTCTTGTCAGTAGGAGGCGCCATATTTTAAGCGCGATGTCTTGAAAAGCAACGCCGTTACCCATAATATGATTCAAGTATCATAATCATCGGAGGTTTGAAATGAGTCCACAGTATGCAGTCGCTCGTCCGGCCCCTTCAGTGCTGGCCACGAACAAGCTGATACGTAACACCTATATCCTGCTGTCCCTGACCCTGCTGTTCAGCGCATTGACGGCGGGTGTCTCCATCGTCCTGAACCTGCCCAGCATGGGCCTGCTGATTACCCTTGGCGGGTATTTCGGACTGTTGTTCCTGACGTCCGCCCTGAGGAACAGCGCCTGGGGCCTGGCCGCGATATTCGCCCTGACCGGTTTCATGGGCCTGACCTTGGGGCCGTTCCTGAATGCTTATCTCCAGTTTTTCTCCAACGGCGGACAACTGGTCATGCTGGCGTTCGGCGGCACCGGCGTCATCTTCCTCGGACTGTCCGGTTATGCCCTGACCACCCGCAAGGACTTCAGTTTCATGGGCGGGTTCCTCATGGTCGGGATACTGGTTGCTTTCCTGATGGGGATCTGCGCTGTCCTGTTCAGCATGCCGGCCATGGCAATGGCCGTATCGGCCATCTTCATCCTGCTGATGTCCGGGCTGATCCTGTACCAGACCAGCGAGATGATCCACGGCGGTGAAACCAACTACATCATGGCAACGATCACACTGTACGTCGCCATCTACAACCTGTTCACCAGCCTGCTGCATATCCTGGCCATGTTTGCCGGCCAGGAACGGTAAATCCTCACCGTCAATCCGGCCGGTGCGTCCTGATGTACCGGCCGGTTCTGTTATGCGATTCGGGCTTGTGAAATAACCAAATCGGAAACTGAACCGGTTGCCTTCAACAGTTCCTGAAGCTTGTCTATGCTGGGTAGCGTTTTTCCCTGTTCATAGCGGGCATAAGCATTCTTGGATGACGAACCCAGACGCTCAGCTACTTCTTGGACCGTCAAGTTGTTTGATTGCCTCTGGCGTTTAAGCAGCAAGCCCACCATTACTTTATTATCATTGGAACCGATTTCAAGAGTTCCATCCTTGGAGCATTTGACATATACCTCAAATCCTTTTTTATCTACCAGGGTAATAAACAGGTCTTCGACCATCAGTAGAAGTTCCTTTTTTGTTCGACCCTGGGTCATCAACTCAAGGAATGGAATTTCCGCCAGCCAGAATTTGCCACTTTTAAATGCTTTGCCTTGAAATTTCATTTTGTTGCCCTTCTCAAAATAGTTTTAGCCAGCATTTCATTAATTTCTCTATGCCGAGGGAGTGCCTCCTGCTGCTCTCCGTCAGTCCAGACATCATGATTTCCTCCATGTCTCAGAAAATACCATCCCAGTCTGGAAAGTGCCTTTTCCAATTCTCTCCTTTTCATCCGGCAATTGTACACATATCCGTGTACCTGTCAAGTCACTTTAAACCACGATCGATTAACAGAAGATTATTTAGTACTTGGCATCATAACACTTGGTGTTATACTAATCTTGTAATGGAAATGGACATGAAAGGACACAGCCCCAGGATTTTCAAAAATAAATGGTTTTCTCGCTTTGCCTGGAAAGAATGAAAAAACGGTATCGAAGTGATGCCTTCGCTGCGATCCACGAGACCGCCAGCGATCTACATGACGCCGGCGTTATGGACATACGCACCCTGCGCAAATTCGATAAAATGTGCCTGACTCCGGTGCGACCGATGAAACCCGAGGAAATCCGTGCGTTACGAAAACGTGAGCATGTAAGCCAGGCTGTCTTTGCAATACACCTGAATGTTTCCAAGGGAGTGGTGAGCCAGTGGGAACGCGGAGAGAAGCATCCTGCCGGGACATCTCTCAAACTCCTGGCGCTGGTTCAGGAGAAGGGACTGGACGCAATCGCCTGACGTAATCTGTTTCCATTAGTTTATGTGCCGCTTACGCCTGTTATTTCCTCTTAAACTCCGCTGAACGATTTTATCCTCATCGCAAACCCCATTTCTGGTAAGGGACACGCAACCGGCATTGCTGAACGGGCGTATACTGCGCTTACCGAATCCGGATCTCAGGGACAATTGACATTCACTTCGGCATCCGGCGATGCCAGGCGTTTCGCACAGGAGGCCGTCTCTGATGGAATTCGATTCGTGATTGCCTGCGGTGGCGATGGGACACTCCACGAAGTCGTCAACGGCATCGCGACGGTTCCGGATGTAACCCTGGGTGTGCTTCCGTGTGGTCGCGGCAACGATTTCGCAGCAACGGTCGGTGTGCCGTTGAAACCGAAAGCGGCAATTGCAACCCTCTTATCCGGCGCCGCTATCCGTGTGGATTTAGGATGTTGCTATCGACAACCGGCAACCGGCAGCTATTTCACTACCATTGCCACCTGCGGTTACGATACGGAAGTGAGTCGCCGTGCGGCGAAGGGAACACCCCTGTTTGCAGGCACTGCCTCCTATGCTTACGCAGCCGTGGAGACACTTTTCTATTACGAGCCGGCGTTCGTCCGTCTTGAGGGCGACTTCGGTGTTTACGAAGGACCGCTCCTCCTCGCTGCAACAGGCATAACAAGTCGATATGGTGGTGGATTTCAGATTCTGCCGAATGCTCGCATCGACGACGGACTTTTCGATGTTTGCATTATCCGTCCCGTGTCCTCTCTGACGGTGTTACGGCTACTGCCGGCGCTTTTCTGGGGAGGACATGTTTCGCATCCTGCTGTCTCCATGCACCAGACCCGTACTTTAAGGATTGAGACTGATACCCCTATGCTATTGTATGCCGATGGCGAGCCGATGTGTGAGACTCCTGCCACAATCGAGATCATCAAAGAGGGACTCTCTGTAATGGCACCTCAGGCAACAAATCAGAATTGGGCGGTCGATATTTGAGAGTGATTACACTTGGGGATAAACTAACCCTGCACAATGCGGTCTTGGCAACCATGCGTGAATACTCCCAAAGGATATAAAAATGAGAACAGGTGGTAACAGGCTGGACGTAGAAGGCGTAACGGGTGCGTGGGCTATCATTCCCACACCCGCTATTTCAGAAGGTGATGATTGGCGAACAGAGGACTCGGTCGATTACGACGAGGTTTCGAGGGCCGTAGCCGGCCTGATCGAAGCCGGCGTCGATGGCATTATGTGCCAGGGTACGTATGGGGAGGGGGCCACTCTTACCTGGGAAGAAAAAAGAAAAATGACTGAGGTCATGGTGGAGACGGCTGCGGGGCGAGTACCCATCTTCGCGGGTGTTACCACGCTCAATACACGAGAGACTGTCAGGCAACTCAGGCATGTGCGGGATATAGGCGCCGACGGCATTATGCTGGGTTTGCCCATGTGGCAGGAAATCGATGTGCCCGGCGCAGTACGGTTCTACCGGGATGTTGCCGAAGCAGTTCCGGAACTGGCTATTTGTATCTACGCTAACCCGGAGGCATTCAAGTTCTCTTTCCCCGCGCCATTCTGGGCGCAGGTGGCAGAGATTCCGCAGGTCGTCAGCTGTAAATACATCAATATCGCCCAATTACAGCTCCACACCATGGTGTCGCGCAAACAACTGCGTTTTCTGCCTCTGGAGTTCGACCACAGGGATGCCGCCAGAATGGACCCCGAGTTCCATACGGCCTTCTGGTCTCCGTGTGCCTGCACGGGGCCTGAACTGACCATGCACTGGCGCGATATTGTCAGGGAGGCGGCCCGGACCGGTGACTGGTCGCGGCCGGACGCCCTTTATCCACGTATCATGTCGGTGTTGTCGAACCTGTTCCCGCCTGGGGGGTTTCCCGAGTTTTCACGTTATAACATTCAACTGGAGAAAGAGCGCATCAATGCGGCAGGCTGGATGAACGCCGGACCCTGCCGCCCGCCGTATACAACGGCGCCGGAGAGTTACCTGGCCGGGGCTCGCCTGGCGGGGACCGGCTGGGCGGAACTTAACCGGGAACTCTTGAGTGGAACCCTCTAAGTACAAGCAGTGAGTGGTGAACTGGAATTTTATTTTGACTTCCTGAGCCCGTTCGCCTATCTCGCACATGACCGCGTGTGCGGGTTGGCCAGGGGGTATGGCAGGAAACTGACCTACATACCGATCGATATGCCGGCTGCGAAACTTGCCGCCGGCAACACAGGTCCGTCCAATCGCGACATGCCGGTCAAGTTGCGGTACCTGATGACCGATGTTGAACGATGGGCGAAGCGGGTCAATCTGCCGGTCAGTTTTCCGGCGTCACTGGATTCCCACAGGATGAACGCCGGTACCTTCTATGCGCTGGACCGGGGGCTCGGGGAAGAATATGTCAGGGAAGGCTTTAACCTGGGCTGGGGATTGGGCGGTGATATAGGATCTGATGAGACATTGACCCGGTTGGCTGAAATAATGGGCTGGCCACCCGCGGAATTTATCGAATATGCCGGCGCGTCGAAAGCGTTGCCTGACTATGTGGCGTCGACTCGGCAAGCAGTGGAAAAAGGTGTTTTCGGTGTTCCTACCGTCATTATTGACGCTCAGATGTGGTGGGGTAATGATCGTCTGGATTTTGTCGAGGAATACCTGGCCGGCCGCGGGGGGTAATCCCGGATTACAGGAACCCGCGCAGTTCCGCAACAAACTGTTCAAGCCGGTCATGGTGCGGCCAGTGGCCGGCATTTTCGTACAAGGAGACCTCCGCATTGCGGAAATATGCGAGTCTGCCGTCTTCCGCCGGGTTGGATGCCCAGCTGTCTTTGCCGTAGATCAAACGGGTAGGGCAGGTGATCGAACCCCAGAGCTGCCTGATGACCTCCGGTTCCAGGTCAACAGGAGGAAATATGCGTGCGCAGTTATCGAATTTCCAGCTATAGGTGCCGTCTTCATTCTGGATGACGCCGTGGTGGGTGAGATGGCGGGCCTGCTCATCCGTCAGGTAGCTGTTTGCCGTCTTCATGCGCTGGTAAGCCTGCTCCAGTGACTGGTACCGTTTCGGTTGCCTGCCGGCAATCTGCCGCCTTTCATCTATCCAGTCACGCATACGCTGTGCCATGGACACGGTTTCCAGTTTCGCCATGTGTTCAGGTCCCAATGCCATGCCTTCAATAACAACGAGTTTACGTACCGCCCGGGGATACAGGCCCGTGTACCGCAATGAAACGGAACCGCCCAGGGAATGGCCGACAATCGTGACCGGCTGCAATTCAAGCTGGTGTATCAGTTGAGCCAGGTCATAGACAAAAGCCGACATGGAATAGGTTCCGTCCGGCGACCAGTCGCTGTCGCCATGGCCCCTAAGGTCGGGCGCAAGCACGTGCCAGTCCTGCGCCAGTGCGCGCGCGGTCCAGTCCCAGCTTCTGCAATGGTCCCTGCTTCCATGTACCAGCAACAGCGGCGGCGCGGCCGGATTGCCCCAATCGACGTAGTGCAGACGCAGGCGCTGGGAAATATATATGTGTGATGTAGGGCCGATGAGCATGGCAAGTCCTTCAGGGAAAACCGGTTGAGATTTATTGTATTTGCAACAGGGTGATGAACAGTGTAGCAGAAGGATCAGGACCGGGCATCCAGGCGGGTTTCAAGGAACCGTTTGACGCCTCCCACATAGACATCCCCGCTCAATAGAAACCCGGTATTGTGATCCCCGGAAATGGGGAGAAACATTTTCGGTTCCCGGGCGTTTGCAAACAGTCGTTGTCCGTACCTGTACGGGACCACGTCATCCTGCTCGCTGTGAATAACCAGCACCGGGCAGTTGAACGAGGATATATCTTCATCTACCGGATAACGGACCCGCGCTATCCAGGAAACGGGCAGGTAAGGATAGTAGTGTTTTCCCAGCTCCTTGATGGAGGTAAAGGTGGATTCCAGTATCACTGCTGCGGGCGAGACCCTTGCGGCCAGCCCCGCGGCCACCCCGCCGCCCAGGGAACGGCCGAATACGATGATCTCATCCGGGCGTATCCGGCGTTCATCGACCAGGTAATTCCAGGCGGCCATCGCATCCCGGTATGTCCCTTTCTCGGAAGGTCGCCCTTCGCTTCTGCCGTAGCCGCGGTAATCGATGATGAATACCGATAAACCAAGGTCATGAAATATGGAAATTGAATCAAGGCGGTGAGAGATATTTCCGGCATTGCCATGAAAAAACAGCACGGTGGCTTTCTCATCTACATGGGGAACATACCAGCCGTGGATCCTGACATCGTCTTCCGTGACCAGGTAAACGTCCTCATAATGCAGTCCGATGCTCCCGGGCGTGTCAACTATCCTCTTTCCGGGGAAAAATATCATTTTTTCCTGGAATACGTAAAGCAGGGACATAACGCCGAGACAAAGCGCCAGAATGATAAGAACGAAAGAACTCAGCATACGTATTAAAGGCGGCATCAGTTGTATGTTATACTTGCCGAGGGTATAAACTTACCACAATCTGACATTCCTTGGTCTTGTAACAATTAATAATTGCAGGGGGAGAATAAGATGCTGAATGCGATGTATAAATATGAACACGGAAATATTTCCGGTTGTTGCCTCACGGTTTTAGGAGCTCTGTTGTTTTCGCTTCCGGTCGCCGTCCCGGCACAGGGCATCGAGGAAATCGTGGTGACCGCACAGAAACGTGAAGAATCCCTGCAGGACGTGCCCATCTCGGTAGTCGCGTTCACCGGTGATAACCTGAATGAACTGGGAGTACAGAGTTCGGAAGACGTGATGAAGCTGGTCCCGAATGCGGGACTTCAGGCCCAGGGAGGCTCGAAACAGAATTTTTTCATTCGCGGGGTAGGGACCGCGGATTTTCACATCAATGTCGTGAGCGCGGTAGGCATCTATCTTGACGATGTCGCCCTGAACGCGCCGAATGCGCTCACATTCAACGCCTTTGACCTGGACCGGGTGGAAGTGATGCGCGGCCCGCAGAACACCTTGTTCGGCCGTAATACCACCGGCGGCGCAGTGAACTATATCAGCCGGAAACCGAGCGCTGAAGATGGCTTGAACGGGTACCTGCGCGGCGGGTACGGGCGCCATGATCAATTCGATATCGAGGGCGCCATGGGTGTCCCGCTGGGTGAAAATGCCGCAGCCAGGGTGTCGTTCGTGAGTAATATTCGTGACGGGGTGTACGATAATCTTACCCTGGGGAAGAAAGAGGGTAGCCATTCGCGCCAGGCAGGCCGCATTCAACTGCTGATGCAGCCCTCGGATACTATGGAATTACTGCTCAACTTCCACGGTGGGATGTCCCGGGATAACCCCTTGCCGTTCAAGGCCGTGGGGACCCAGGAACCGGGTAATATCACGGCACCCTGCGCGGTGCCCCTGAATGACATTATCCCGCAGAATAATCCCAACTGCGTCGATTCGTCGGGATTTAACCACCGGACAAACGACTGGGATGAAAACTATGGAAACATGGAGATGACGGAAGATGTCGACCTGTGGGGAACGTCGCTCAAGGCAACCCTGGATGTAGGGTCGATGACGCTGACATCGGTCACGGCCTTTGATTCGTTCGAAGTGGAATACAGGGAGGATTCCGATGCGTCTCCCAATATGATATTCCAGTTTTACCAGCAGGGGGATTACGAGCAATGGTCCCAGGAACTGCGCTTGCAGTCCGCTTCGGATCAAAGCCTGCGCTGGATCCTGGGTTTTTACTACTTTATGGAAGATGCAAGGTACGCGACGGCCGTACGCAGGACCCCGGCCCCGTTTGCCCCGGCCGCGCCCGGCAGGTTCAACATTATTCCGAATACCTATGTTGAGCAGGATAACGAGGTTTTTTCGGGATACGGCCAACTGGAATTTGACCTTCAGGATAACTTGACGGCGACGGTCGGCTTCCGCTGGACCGATGAGACGAAGAAAGGCACCAACACCCCCACTGTCAGGTGTTCGGGGGTAGGCGGACCGCCGTTTTGCGCTAACCTCAGTGAGAACGCGTTCCTGGGGTTTGACCTGATCCCCACGCTGCCCGGGGTATTCTTTCCCCCTGTGGAAACCCTCGATTCGGCATCCGAAGAATGGGGCGCGCGTTTCGCGCTGGACTGGCAGGTAAACGATGACCTGCTTGTTTACGGCAGTGTTTCCCGCGGCTTCAAGGGCGGCGGTTTCAGCCTCGCGGCCTTGGCGGCCTTCACAGGCACTGCGGCGGAAAGCGTGGATCCGGAAGTCTTATGGGCTTACGAGATAGGCTTCAAATCAAGCTGGATGGACGGCGCGCTGAACCTCAACGCGGCGGGATTTTATTACGACTGGACGGACCTGCAGTCATTTCAACCGATACTCTTTCCGGAATTCGGTGAAGTGATCCCCCGGCTGCTCAACGTGCCGGAAAGCAGCAATATCGGCGGGGAGATCGAGGTGCAATGGGTGCCGGCGGAGGGGTTGTACATCGCAGGCGGCATAGGCCTCAGCAATGCCGAGATTGACGATCCGGGCGGGATTATCGGCGTCCGGAAAGGCAATGATCTCCCCAATGCGCCCGACTTTACATTCAATGGTCTGGTCAGGAAAGAGATTCAGGTAGGCAACGGCACTCTCTCGTTACAGACTAACTGGAACTACAAGGACAATGTAACCTACAGCTTGGCAAACGAACCCTACCTCAGCCAGGAAAGCTGGTGGAACCTGGATGCACGCGGGGCTTACGCATTCGGACCGAATGAACAGTTCGAAATTGCCGTCTGGGGCAAGAATTTAACCGGCGAGAAATATTGCGCCGGTCTGGTCAGTCTGCAGGGCTTGGCGGAATCCTTGCTGTGTACCGGTAATTATTCGGACCCGACTTATGGGGTGACAGCCGGTATCCGCTTCGATTAACTGACAGTTTCGGGTCAAATCCATCATGTAAAGGTAGCGCAGAATTATGAGACTACCCGTTTCCCAATGTCCCCGATGTGCTGCAAACAGTAACTCTTGCCGGGAGGAATAGCAGGGAATGGATGGCGACAATGAATTTCGCTCTCCTGGTTGCATTACAGTCAAGGAGGTGTTGCTAATTTGAGATCTCCGTCTATGACTATTCGTCAGATAAAGAAGTGGCTTCAGTCATTAAAAAGCGGAATTTTTATTAGCCGGAAAAGGTAATTTTTATGGCACCCACACTTGCACTAACGGATTCAGATGTAGTTATGCAGATAACTGGAAATCAGAATTGCAATAAGAACTTACAAAAGATAAATATATTGAAAGCGGCTGAGAAGTTATTGGCGTTTCATGGGTATCCCGCTTTCACGATTCGCAATATTGCCATGCAGGCAAATACAAGCGTAGGCAGTGTGCAGCATTACTACAAAACAAAAAATGAACTGCTGCAGGATTTACTGTTATACGTTACTGATAAATACAATCAGGCGTACCGGCAGGTATTTTCCAGAACGTTCGACTCCCCGGAAGATCGTTTTTTCGGAATTGTCGATTTCTTGTTGCAGGACATGACCAGACCCCTGAGGCGGGGTTTCTTCTTCCAGGCCTGGGCGTTGGCACCCATGGATGAATATGTAGAGAAACGTATGGAGGAATCATTTTCCCGATACCATGACGCAGTCGCTAATACTATCAAGGATCTGAACCCGGATTTGTCCGGAGCGGAAATCTCGAAACGTGCATCGGCCGTACAATCGATAATCGAAGGGACACAATTGACTCTGGTAAAACAAGGTAGATATTTCGTGCACCGTGAGAGTATCCGGAGTACTGTCCGGGAGGAAGCCTATGCGATAGCAGTAGGAGTGACGGCCAGACCAGGTATCAGGATTCACAGCCAGGCCGAAATGCCGGTAAAATCGAGAAAAAAGATCAACCCACCGGCAGGACTGAGTTCGGGGACCGCAATCCTACCGAAAGGCAAGCACCGTACCGAGGAGATCCTTCGCAAAGCGCAAGAAGTACTGGTAGAGGAGGGGTATCCGAATTTCACGATGCGCAATATTGCTGCCAGGGCCGGTATCCGCATGGGAAACCTGCAATATTATTACCAGACCAAAAATGATCTGCTGCGCGAGATGTTTCAATTCGCAATCGAAGCACATTCAGGCAGGTTTATCAGACTTGATTCGTTGTCCAGCATAGAACCGCAAAAGTTGTTTTCAAAAGTCATCGGTTATTTGTTGACTGATCTAAAAAAGCCCCATGTGCGTGGATTGTTTTTGCAGATCTGGGCATTGTCTATGCACGATAACTTTGCGGAACATTGCTTGGAGGAAATTTATGAACAATACCGTCAGTTATTGTCCGATATCATCTCCCGCATAAACCCCGGCTTGCCGGTGCCTGAATGTAACGCCAGAGCTGCGGCAATCCAGGCATTGATCGAAGGGTCACAAATGTCCCTGACCTTGAAAAACGGTCGCCTGATACAGAAAAGGGGGCTGAATAAACTGATCAAGGAAAGAGCCTGCCTGATCGCGGCTAGGCTTGGCAGGTAGTTGACCAATGGCGTGACAGGCTTCATGTGAATATTTCCTTGGAAGCAGTCGTCGTCGGTCAGCGCATCAAGGGCTTGCGGGATTTCCTGGCGTTGCTGGACGAGAACGGCCAACTGGCTGTATGGGAAGAGGAAGTCCTGCCCGAGCCGGACATCCGCAATATCTCCGTGGCCGCAGGCCGCGACGCCATGCACGGGCCGGCGGTGCGGCTCACCAACATCAAGGGCTACCCCGGCAAACAGGTCGTTTTGGGGGTGCACGGCAGTTTCACCAACCTGGCCTTGCTGCTGGGGCGCCCGAAGGGGACGTCGGTCAAGGAGCTGTTCTACGAAATGGTCAACCGCTGGGGCAGTGACGAACCGTTAATCGAGCGGGTGGACCCGGAAGCGGCGCCGGTGCTCACCCACCGGGTTGAGGATAATATCAACCTGTACGAGTTGTTGCCCCTGTACCGCATCAACGAGTACGACGGGGGGTTCTATATCGACAAGGCCAACGTAGTGAGCCGGGACCCGTCTGACCCGGAGAATTTCGGCAAGCAGAACGTGGGGATATATCGTATCCAGGTACATGGACCGGATATGTTCAGCCTGGATGCGGTGCCGTCCCACGACATGGGGCAGCACATACGGATTGCGGAGCGGGAGCAGGCCGAGCTTAACATCGCGGTGATGATTGGTAATCATCCTGC
>JAPPLI010000129.1:0-1665 GCA_028819495.1 Gammaproteobacteria bacterium
CTCAACCGCTTCCCGACCCGCTGAACATGGCAATATTAACTGGAAAGGGTACCAGGTACGTGGACTTGTTGATGGCGGCGGACGGACTCGTGTCCGGCCAGAAAGTGGAATGGGAGGCGCAACAGTTGTCGCGCCGGCTCAACGACAACTTCAACAAGGCAGGCAGAGCTGCAGGGGCCGAGGTGGCGGATGAGGTTTATGCCTTGTATGAACAGATAAGCAACGTTACGGCCCTGGCGCAATCGCATGCCAAAAAAGGCGTTGACGCACGGGATGCCGGTGAACGCCTGAAGACTTTGACCGGCCACGCGAATACGTTGATCGAGCAGCTGGCACAACACGCCGCGGGTGGCGCCGGGCGGCAAGGAAAGGCGACGGCGGGCACCGTTGCGCCTGAGGAAAGGACTGTCAGCCATGAGGAAAAAGCAAGCGCTCGCGCGAGGAAGGAGCAGCGCCTGGAAATAGAAAAAAACCAGCAGGAAATTGACGCCGAGCTCAGCGCCCTGCTGGAAAAACCGGCACAGCCGGACACCCTGGACGAACTCGGCAAGCTGGCGCAACGCGTGGCGGATAACGACCGCAGGATGGAGGACCTGGAGCGGGCGGCCGGGGATTCCCCCGACACGGCTGCGTTCTGGAACCTGGCAAACCGGATGAAATCCGGGATGCTGGAAAAACTGCGGGAACACGTCAACAGGCTGGAGGACGGCCCGGCGCCGGAGCGGCAAACCGCAGCGCCTGCAACGGCCGTGTTGGGCCAGCGCATCGATGATGAGATAGCCCTCATTAATGCCCTCGACCCGGACAAATCCATCAGGTCGCGCCTGGGCAAATCCCGGGTCAGCAGCGCAGACCGGGCCGAACTGGATAAAATAAGCGCAGAAATGGATAAATACCTGCTTGTTGCGCGTGACAGGATGGCGCGGGAACTCGGCGAGCTGACGGTGGAGCACAGGGTAGAACGGGTAAGGATAAGGATAGTGGACCAGGTCGGAAAAATACTCGATAACCTCTCCGCGCTCGATGAGACATTGGTAACAGACCAGCGGGAACTGGCTGACGATGGCTTGACGGGAATGCCGATGTCATGAAACCGGTCCTCCCGCGCCCTGCCCCGCTCCCTGTCCGGGGTTATTTCGGGGCAGGAATAATCACTCAGGGGGTAATACTCTATGCCTGTTGACAAGACCACATCTCTGCCGCCGTCTCGCGTGACTGAAACCGCCGGCGCCACTTCGCCGGAACCGGACAACCAGGCCCGGGCCAGGCAAAAAACAGGGTCGTTTTTTGGGCGCCTTATACAATTGGTAGAAAAGCATCGCCACGCCGACAAGGTGGCTCCCCACACCAGCGCCGAACAGACCCAGGATACACGGAATAGCGCTCCGTTTGCAGACCGCAATATAACGGCCCAGGTCGGCGCCTCCATGACTGCCAGGCCCCTGCCCCCTCTTCCTCCGAAAGAAGAACACACTTCCTCGGAACCGGTCTATGATACTGTGCCCGGCGTACCTGCGGAGGAGGAAATTTATTCCACGGTTGCCGGTGAATCCTCGACAGATCCGGTCTATGCGACCATAGGCGAGACTGCACGCGCCACCCCGGAAGATGAAGACCCGTACGTGTACCCCGACACGCCCCAGGCGCCGGCAACGGACAACACCT
>JAPPLI010000129.1:1765-4369 GCA_028819495.1 Gammaproteobacteria bacterium
ACGAGGAAGTAGAGAACCCCTATGACCTGCATCCCGAAGACCCCGCGGAAGATGAAGAGACCTACGTCGAGCCCGACACGCCCCAGGCGCCGGCAACGGACAACACCTACGAGGAAGTAGAGAACCCCTATGACCTGCATCCCGAAGACCCCGCGGAAGATGATGAGGTATATGAGAATCCTGTCCCGGACCCGGGCTATGAGACTGTAGGAAAGCGTTAGAGAGCATGCTATACTCACTGCTGACACGGGCGGCCAACGAACGTCCCAACCTGTAACCACATTGAAACGCCATGACATCTGCTGAAAACGATACCCTGGAGGCGCGGCTCTCAGACGACCCGGAAGGGAGCGAGCGCGACAAACTCATGCATATTCTGAAATCATTCGAGCAGGAACTGGATGATGCCCTGAAACAGGGCTGCGCGCCCGCCGAGTACAAACGCCTCAGCGAAGTACTGACCGGCGCGCGCGTGGCGCAAGGCGTACTGGCGGCCTACCACGGCTACCTGAACGAACAGGAGTAGCGGCAGGCGCATGGCGGTCCGCTTAAACCGGTTCTCGGACGTCATTGCCAGGCCCGATGCGCGCGACCGGGACGTCGTTACCGTCACGAAGCAGAATGAGCTCAAGCTCGGCAGGAGCCGTTTCCGCCTGACGCGCTGGTTCGTTAATTCGGGCATCGGCAAACGTATCCGGAATCGAAGGACCGTTGACGCGTTTGTTGCTTCGCTGCGGCGGAATTTCGGCGACAAGGTGGTCAACAAGATGAACCTTGCCCACCTGGACAAGCTGCGCAGCCGCGGCAAACCGTTGGACGTGCGGCTCGTCAGGGCCTACCTCGTCAATGCCGGGGAGGTGAAGGAATACCTTGACGTCCGCTCTGAACAGAAGGGCTCGGGCGCTCTGTCCGCGGCATCCGCCGGGCGCATCCAGGACGAGCTTACGCAATTTACCGGCACCGAGAGCTTGCCGGATGCAAAGTATCCTGATTTTTTTGAAGGCGCCGTGAAAGATTACGGGCGCGCCCGCTACGTTATAAACGATGAGGAGATGCACAAGGACACGGGTAAAACCGTGCAGGCGCTGACCGGGCTGTGCCGGGACAATAAGGGCGAAACGGACAAAAAACTGCTTACCGTCGTGCAAGGCATGCTTTACCAGCGCGTGTTCAGTTTCATGCTGAAAGAGTGTGCAGGCATCCCGGACGGCGGCGCGAAAACCGGCGCGCATCCCCGTCCCGACTCCCCGTTCAGGGGTTGCTATCCCGTGGGCCGGAACGACGCATCCGAGACCCGCTACAGCATCCGCCCCGACCCCGGGAGCGGCAAGCTGCTGCTGGACGCGACACACAGTGCTCCGGTGCAGGTAATCAGCCATGCCGCCAGCAACCAGGACGTGCCGCTGGACCTGGAACAGAGCCGGTACAGTATGCAACTGCAGGTGGAAGTGGACCCGGCAGACTACAGCGTAACCCTGACAAAAGCCGATTACGAGTTTCAATTCACGCCGCAGTCACGGGAAGACTGACCGCCTGGCCCGGCCAGGCCGGAACCGGACAGGATGCCGCCTGTCCGCCATTCCCGCACACCCTTCGGCATCGGCGAAACAGGAGGGATGGGAATATTCGAAACGTCCCTCCCCCGTTTTCGGGGCAGGCTGCCGAACACCTTGACCTGGATTCTGTCCGGGTACGTACCTGTGCTGCCCTGAAAGGAGTGTAGTGTTTGACACCTTCCGGCCATACCGCTATCATTAACGGGCAGCTTCCGGTTGCGCCGGAGCTTGCTTGAGTACGCAACTGTAATATAATAACTGACAGGGAGACCGACACATGTCAAACCTACATCTCTTTCTTTCCCTCGCGGGCTTCATGACCGCCATCTTCACCTGGTTCCGTTTCGATATCAATAAACGCATTGATGACCAGAACGCGATGATGAACCAGCGCTTCAGCGACGTGAACAAGCGCATTGACGACCAGAACGCGATGATAAACCAGCGCTTCAGTGACGTGAACCAGCGCTTCAGTGACGTGAACCAGCGTTTCGACGACGTGAACCAGCGTTTCGACGACGTGAACCAGCGTTTCGACGACGTGAACCAGCGTTTCGACGACGTGAGTAAACGCATCGACGACGTGAGTAAACGCATCGACGACGTGAGTAAACGCATCGACGACCAGAACGTGATGATGAACCTGCGCTTCGACGGCGTGGCCCAGCGCGATGAGGAACCAGCGCCTCGACGGCGTGAAAAAGTGCGTTGACGGCCAGGTCCCGCTCAGCCGAACGCCTGCGGATGGAACTGCTTCGCGTTGGCAATGCTGGCGCTGTTGCCCGTGGCGCGGATGACGAACAGGCCCTGGCGCTCCGCGTGCAGCGGCGCGGTCTCACTCGCCTTGAGGTACGCCACGGCCCCGTAGATCGTCCTGCCCTTGTATTCCGGCACGTACACCGTAAACCTGGCCAGTTTCCCGAGCAAGTGGTTCACGTCCTCCGGGCGCAACATGCTCTTCACTTCCACGACCACCACCTGCCCGCCGTTCAGCGTGTAATGACAGTAACACAGGCGGGCCGGGGAGGTAAAACACTACACTTGCGTT
>JAPPLI010000192.1 GCA_028819495.1 Gammaproteobacteria bacterium
TTTTCGCTGTATTACCACCTGTGCAACGGCATCCGCCACCTGTTCTGGGATATGGGACTGGGACTGGAAATCACCAGCGCGTACCGCAGCGGTTACGCGGTGGTGCTGGCGACACTGGTGCTGACCATTCTGACCTTCTGGGCCGGGTGCGAGCCATGATTAAGGGACTCCTGACCGGCAAAAACACCGGCGCCGCGGAAAGTGTTCGCCGCTGGTGGTACCAACGGTTGTCCGCCGTCGCGCTGCTCCCCCTCACCCTGTGGTTTGTCTATGACCTTGTCACCCTGCATTCGCTGGAATATGCCGCAGTGCGCGCATGGCTCGCTTCCCCGGCTACCGCCATCCTGTTTATCCTTCTGGTGCCCGCCCTGTTTTACCACGCCCTTATCGGCATGGAAGAGGTCATCGGAGACTACGTCGCAGACGGTTGGAGCAAGACCGCGGCGGTCACACTGGCAAGATTAATCGCTGCCCTGTGTGCGCTGGCCTCCATGCTGGCCGTACTGGCCGTCACCATGGGCATGTGATTGATGAGCAGCGCCTACCAACTCATCCGGCATGAATACGATGTGGTCGTTGTGGGCGCCGGCGGCGCCGGCTTGCGCGCCACCTTCGGCATGGCCGAAAAAGGACTGAAAACCGCCTGCATCACCAAGGTCTTTCCCACCCGCAGCCACACCGTGGCAGCCCAGGGCGGCATGAGCGCGGCCCTCGGCAACATGGGCGAGGATGATTGGCGCTGGCACATGTATGACACCGTGAAAGGGTCCGACTGGCTGGGCGACCAGGACGCCATCGAGTACATGTGCAAGGAGGCAGCTACCGCTGTGATAGAACTGGAACATTACGGCGTGCCTTTCTCGCGCACCACGGACGGGAAGATCTACCAGCGTCCGTTCGGCGGCATGACCACGAACTACGGCGAGGGCACGGCGCAGCGTACCTGCGCCGCCGCGGACCGCACCGGCCACGCCATCCTGCACACCCTGTACCAGCAGTCCCTGAAGCATGACGCCGAGTTTTTCATTGAATATTTTGCCATCGACCTGGTGATGGACGAGGAAGGCGTCTGCCGCGGCGTGCTGGCCTGGGACCTGGAGCAAGGCGAACTGCATTGTTTCCGCGCCCATACCGTTGTCCTGGCCACCGGAGGCTACGGCCGCGCATACTTCTCCTGCACTTCGGCTCATACCTGCACCGGGGACGGCAATGCGATGATATTGCGCGCGGGCCTGCCATTGCAGGATATGGAGTTCATCCAGTTCCACCCCACCGGCATCTACGGGGCCGGAGTGCTGATTACCGAGGGAGTGCGCGGCGAAGGCGGCTACCTGACAAACTCGGAGGGCGAGAGGTTCATGGAAAGATACGCTCCGAATGCAAAAGACCTGGCCTCCCGGGACGTGGTGAGCCGTTCCATGACCATTGAGATCAGGGAAGGCCGCGGGATTGGCCCGGAAAAGGATCATCTGTACCTGCACCTGGAACACCTGGGGCCGGAAGTCATCAACGAACGCCTGCCGGGCATCGCCGAATCGGCCCGCATTTTCGCCGGGGTGGACGTCAGCAGGGCGCCCATCCCCGTCCTGCCCACGGTGCATTACAACATGGGCGGCGTCCCGACCAATCACCACGGCCAGATGGTTACGTTACAGGACGGCAACCCCGACAGTATCGTTCCCGGCCTCATGGCCATCGGCGAGGCGGCCTGCGTTTCCGTGCACGGCGCCAACCGCCTGGGTTCGAACAGCCTGCTCGACCTTATAGTATTCGGTCGCGCCGCGGCCCTGTGCGCCGCCAGGGAAATCAAACCCGGCGCCCCGCACAAAGCCCTGGGCGCCTCGGCCACCGAAGCTGCCCTGGCGCGCTTCGACCGCATCCGTTATGCAGGCGGCGACACGCGCACCGCTGAAATACGCAACAGCATGCAACGTACCATGCAGACCAATGCGGCCGTGTTCCGCAGCGGGGAAATCCTGGCCGAAGGCGTCTCGAAAATGGATGCCGTCTACCGGTCGTTCGACCGGGTAAGCACGGCCGACCGTTCCCTGGTGTGGAATACCGACCTGGTGGAGACCCTGGAACTTGAGAACCTGCTGCAATGCGCGCAGGCAAGCATCCGCTCCGCGGCAAACCGCACCGAGAGCCGCGGCGCCCACGCCCGGGAGGATCACCCGGAACGGGACGATGAGAACTGGATGAAACATACCCTGTCCTGGCTGGACCCGGGCACGGGCGAGGTGAGGTTTGACTACCGGCCGGTACACCTCAATACCCTGACGGACGAGGTGGAGGCGATACCCCCGAAAAAGCGGGTATATTAATCCGCAGATTGATTTATCCGCAGATTACGCAGATGAACGCAGATTATTTTTGATTTATTCTTTGATTTAGTGCTCAACCAGATTATCGTGCTGAAACATTACAATAAGAAAGACAAAATAATAACAAACATAATATCATCTGCGTTCATCTGCGTAATCTGCGGATAATTTAACATCTGTCATGGCACAATTCACATTACCGAAGAACTCCAAGGTCAAGCCGGGAAGAACATTCCCGTTGAATGGCAATGCGGAGCGGAAAAAGACCTTGCAGGTCTATCGCTGGGACCCGGACACCGGCGGGAACCCCAGGATGGACAGCTACGAGATCGACCTGGACAAGTGCGGCCCGATGGTCCTGGACGCGCTAATCCATATCAAGAACGACATCGACTCGACCCTGACCTTCCGGCGCTCCTGCCGCGAGGGCATCTGCGGTTCCTGCGCCATGAACATCGACGGCGTCAACACCCTGGCCTGCACCAAGGCCATCGGTGAAATCAAAAGAAACGTCAGGGTCTATCCCCTGCCCCATAAACCGGTCGTCAAGGACCTGGTCCCCGACCTGAAGCAATTCTATGCCCAGTACGCCGCCATCAAGCCCTGGATGCAGACCGATACGCCTGCCCCGAAACAGGGTGAACGCCTGCAAACCAAGGAAAACCGGGGAAAACTGGACGGTCTGTACGAATGTATCCTGTGCGCCTGCTGTTCCACCTCCTGCCCCAGTTACTGGTGGAACAGCGACCGCTACCTGGGTCCGGCGACCCTGTTGCAGGCCTACCGCTGGATTATCGACAGCCGGGACGGGAATACCGATGAGCGCCTTGCAGAACTGGAAGATCCGTTCAGCATGTACCGCTGCCACACGATCATGAACTGCACCAATACCTGCCCGAAAGGTCTGAACCCCGCCAAAGCCATCGCCGAAATCAAGAAGCTGCTGGCGGCAAAAATGCTGTAATGACCCCGGCGTCCACCAGCACCGCTCAATTACGCTGGCGCTGCCGCCGCGGCACCCGGGAGATGGACCTGCTGCTGCTGCGCTTCCTGGAACGGCAATACCCGCACCTGGACGCCCGGGAACAGTCCCTGTTCGGAGCGCTGCTGGATGAAACCGACCCCGACCTGTACGCCTGGGTCACCGGGCAGTCCGAACCGGCCAACTCCGACTACCTGCCAATCATCGATAGAATCAATGAGTCCTGACTTGCCTGAACTGCTTAAGCCGGTAAAAGTCGAAGGCGCGGACGCCGCCGCATTCCTGCACGGGCAATTCACCACCGACGTCATCGGTCTTGCCTCCGGCAAGTCCGATCTCAGCGCCTGGTGCGACGCCAAAGGCCGCGTGATCGCCACTTTCATCCTGGCGCGTCAGGGTGAGGCTTTCCTGTTGCTGTTGCCGGACGACATAAAAGAGGCTTTTCTCAAACGCCTGAAAATGTTCGTGCTGCGCTCAGACGTAGTCATCGCAGATGCATTGGAAGAAGATATCCCGCAATGGCCTCCCCTGCCCGGAACGGATGGAGACCTGTCGGAAACAGCGCTCATAAGGCAAGGCATACCCCTGCTCCACCCCGAAACAAGCGGCCGCTTCCTGCCCCAGGAACTGAATCTCGACGACCTGGACGCAATATCGTTCACCAAGGGCTGCTATCCCGGCCAGGAGATCATCGCCCGCCTGCGCTACCGCGGCGCGGTCAAACGCCGCCTGTGCCATGCAACAACGGACAACCCGGCCCGCCTGCAGGCCGGCGCCGCGCTGCGGACTGAAGCGGAAGACCGACACATCGGCGCGGTAATCAACTCGGCAATCACTGGCGAAGGCCAGAAATTACTGGCGGTCCTGGAACGGCCGTTTATACAATCCGGATGTGTAGTTGCTGAGGACTTCCCGGACCGGCCTGTCTGGTTGACAAAAGAAACGACCGGGACTGGATGACCTGCTTCAAAGCTGCAGGTAATGCCGGGTGTGACTGAAAGTGTGGTCAAACCAGGTCTATTGTAATGTGTCGTGAAGT
>JAPPLI010000010.1 GCA_028819495.1 Gammaproteobacteria bacterium
GGCGGAATCTCTCTACTTCAGGCTCATTCCACTATTGGAAAATACTATGTCTGTGACCACCAAAGAGTTCCAGAAAGTTGCAATAATGATAGCATTATAGTATGATTGCTATCATTGAAAGCAAATGATGATGGTGATGATTATGGCAAGCCTGACGATACGCAATCTGCCGGATGACGTTCATCGTGCCTTACGAGTACGCGCTGCCCGGAACGGGAACAGCACCGAGGCCGAGGTCCGTGCAATTCTGAAACAAACCGTAAAACCCGAGAGTCGCGTCAAGCTGGGTTCCCTACTGGCTGAGATTGGTCGGAAAGTAAAATTGACCGACGAAGAAATTGCGCTTATTGAGCAGGTGCGCGACAAGAGTCCTGCCAGACATGTGAGTTTTGAATGATCATACTGGATACCAACGTGCTCTCGGAGTCGCTGCGACCGGCCCCTGAACCCCGCGTCCTGGACTGGATCAATAAACAGGCCATTGAAACACTGTACCTGTCGGCAATCACCGTGGCAGAACTGCGCTTTGGAGCGGCCCTGCTACCATCCGGGAGACGTAAAACAAGGTTACGGAACAGCCTGGAAAACAAGTTGTTGCCGTTGTTCTCCGGCCGCGTATTGCCTTTCGATATTACGGTCACGGAAGCCTATGCCGAAGTCATATCACAGGCAAGGATGGCCGGCCAGTCAATCAGCACGGCTGATGGTTATATAGCTGCAACGGCTGCTGCCAACGGAATGATTATCGCCACGCGGGATACAAACCCGTTTGTCGCGGCAGGTCTTGAGGTAGTTAATCCATGGGAGATAATGTAGCCTGGGGAAATTCAGGGACACAACACTTAATTCGGTAAATATGGGGTCGGAGTAAGAATTTCGTCAGAAATTTTACTCTGACCCCCGCTATTTCCACAGGAATTCCCAGGGGTCAGGTTCCGGGGTAAAACGAGGCGATTGGCAGGACGATACAACCGAATATGTTTATCAGGATGGCAAGCAACCAACTGAGGCGGGAGTGGTAGGTCTGTGAAGAGTAATTCAGCAGGTGCTGAATAATGCCGAAACGCACGATCATCGCCAGGAGCACGAACATCAGCAATGAAAACGGGTACAGGGGAAGATAAGGTTTCAACAGGTATACGAGATATACCAGGGAGATAAACAGGATACCGAACACCGGGTCTGTGGGCGCCAGTTTCCTTCCCGTCATGTCATGCAGCGCCTGGCTGGCCACGTTATATGCCAGCGCTGCCAGGAAATAGCAGTGAACCATTACTGATAAATGTGAGGACATGCGCGTTCACCTTTCCAGATTACTGTCAGTTGTGATTATTGACGCGCAGGGATCAATGTCAAGCAACACGCCAGGGTAGCTTGTGGCGGATGCTACAGCCTGCACATACTATGGACTTGTTCAGAGCTTCCTTTGATTGACGCTATTGATGGCTAGATTATAGCCGGCACGCGTATGACATTTCCGAATTCGTAATCCTCCCGGAACAGGTTGAATGCTCTCAATTCGTCCTCCGGCGGTGGCTGCATGCTCCCGTACCTGCTGTTTTGCCAACCGTATTTCTTCAATAACGCCGCATTTTCCGCGGCCTTGAAGGCGGCAACCGACGGATCGATAACCGGGATACCTGCGCCGGGGAATGCTTCCGGGCCATTCAGGAATTCCTGGAGTTCCCGGTAAAAACCGATTTCCAGGGTGCATCCCAGGATGATGGATTCCGCCTTGTGAACCTGCACGGACTCCACCGCGGCGGCCTGCAGGCGTTTGCGCGTCTCGTCCGGGTCTTTGTGAAACTCAGCCACCCGCAGTCCGACGGGTTGGAACGAGGCCAGCTTGTCTCCGTAACCGTACTCATGAACAGTATTGCGCATCTGGTTTTCCCATTTTGTCTTTCCTATGAGAATCGAGAAGTTGTTTGCAATGTTCAAGGCCGTGACGATGGATGCCTGACAGGGCGCCACGATGATGGTGTTGCCTGATATTTCGCGGGCATCGTGCAGGGCGGGGTCGTAAAAACAGCCTATCACCATGGCGTCATAGTCATGATTTGACGCATAACGAGCCGCCTTCACAGTATCGTTAACGATGAAGGATTCATAACTGCGGTACTCCAGGTTGTTCATATCGGGCGGTATGGTTTCCGGATTCATTGAAACCACATCCGCGCACGTCGCGGGATACTTGCACTGTTCAATCATGTCCGCAAATACCCGGTCGTAAGCGCTGCTGCCTATGGGATTGAGGTACATCACCTTTATATTCATATCGTCGGCCACACTCGTTCGCCCCCGGCTTTATATTGGATTACCGTTGATAATTATTCAGAGATCGCGGCGCGGCACAAGCTACCTCAAAGTGTGGTTCAGCATTCCCGACCGTCTTTAACAGGTATATTCCCCGCGTTTGACCTACACCTGTGGGTAGCTTGCGGCAGTCGTGCAGGTTCGCTACTTTCAAAACAATGGAAATTGACAGGTTTACCTCCGGCATCATCCAGGATGCCTTGCAGGCGGTCGGCGACGAGATGTTCGAGGCGTTACGCCGCACTTCCATGAGTCCGATCATATACGAGGCCCTTGATTATGCCGTGGGCGCAACGGACGCGCAGGGGAACCTGCTGGCCCAGGGCAACGGTGTAACGGCATTTCTGGGTTCCCTGGACAGCGCCGTCAGGGGAGCGCTTGAGCATTATGACGGCGGCGCGGGACTGCGCCCCGGAGATGTCATCCTGACCAACAGTCCGTACCAGGGCGGCGGCACCCACCTGCCGGACATGGTCACGATATTGCCGGTCTTTCATGACGGCAGCATTGTCGCGTTCACCGTCAACAAGGCCCACTGGACGGAGATCGGCGGCATGGATACCGGCAGCCTGACCACCCGTTCCACCGAGATATTCCAGGAAGGCCTGCATTTCCGGTTCCTGAAACTGTATGAAGCGGGAACGCTCAATGCCTCCCTGGTCGAGTTGATCCGGGAAAACGTCCGCCTCCCGAATGATACCCTGGGAGACATGCACGCGGGTGTTGCAGCGGCCCGGGTCGGCGCCCGGCGCGTTGAAACACTGATTGGCAAATACGGGTTGGACACAGTGCTGGCAGCGATGCAGGAGCTGCTGGACTACGGTGAGCGCATGACCCGCCTGGAATTGTTGAAACTGCCGGAGGGCGTGTACACGGCTGAAGATGTTATTGAAGAAGACGGACTCGGCAACGGGCCGTTTACCATCAAGGCTGCCGTCACCTTGAAAGACGGCCGCTGCATTGCCGATTTCACCGGCACCTCAGCACAAGCGCCCGGGCCGATCAATTGCTCCTTTGCCGGATTGCTTACCGGCGTACGCTGTGTTTTCAAAGCTGTTACCAATCCCGACATCCCCGCCAATGGCGGCGCATTTCGCCCCCTGGAGATTATCTGCCCGCCAGGTACACTGCTTACCGCAGAATCGCCGGCGCCTGTGTCACTGTATTTCGAATCGCTGATCGCCGCCATAGACGTCGTCTGGAAAGCGCTGGCGCCCATCGCCCCCAATCATCTTTCCGCAGGTCATAAGCGTACCGTCGGCAGCACCTTTATCTCCGGCCGTCATCCGGACACGGGGGAGCTTTACATCCTGGGCGAACCGTTGATGGGTGGCTGGGGCGCCGCCTCCGACGCGGACGGTATCAACGGCATGTTCTGTTGTGGTAATGGAGAGACCTTTAACATACCGGTCGAATTGACCGAGGCGCGTTACGGCCTGCAAGTGGATCAATACGCTTTCCACACCGAACCCGGCGGTGAAGGAAAATTCCGGGGAGGCAAAGGCGTAGTGCTCGATTACCGGGTTACCCATGGCGACGCGTTTCTGACTGTTGCCTTTTCACGCACCCTGTCCCGTCCCTGGGGGCTGCAGGGCGGGCGGGAAGGCAGCCTCAATTATGCCGAAATCCTCCGGGTTGACGGTTCGGTTGAACGCCACAATGTGGGGACAGCCATTACCGTGGGGGAGAATGAAGTGGCGCGTCTTTATTCCGCCACAGGAGGCGGCTTCGGCGATCCTGCAGAACGCCCCGCGGACGAGGTTCGGAGTGATCTCAGAAACGGTTATATCACTCCTGAACAGGTCGCCCGCTATTACCCGCAGACAGTCGAGCATGACCCTACCTGAACGGGTAGCAAAAAGCGTCGCCTAAGATACAAGAAAAGGTATTGAACTACTCTTTTGCGTATTTGAAGGGGTGTCCCCTGGTGGTCTATCTTGGCTAGTACTCTTTCAACCTGATATTGCCATGTTCAGAGCCACACAGCGACGACAAG
>JAPPLI010000022.1 GCA_028819495.1 Gammaproteobacteria bacterium
GCGCGAACTCCCTGAAAACCAGGTCCTCCGGCGCAAACAGGATGGCCTTGCCGATAAACCGGCGGGGGGCGCGGGACTCCATTTCTATCGGGCGGCCCTCACAGGCATGACAATGAAGCTTTACCGCCTGGAGGTCGAGGACAAGTTCCAGCGCTTCGACCGACGCGGTGTACCTGGGATTGACTTCCACAGGGTAAATGCCATCCTGCCGTTTTATCGCGTCAACGCCGAACAGCCCCGTGAGATTGAATTCACCGGCGATTACCTCGCCGATACGGCGCCATTGTACGTTGTCGGACTCGTTCAACTCCAGCGGGCCGATGCTGCCGCAATAACTGAATTCTCCGGCGTGGAATTCGGGCAGGCCGACCAGTTGCCGCGTAACCCCCAGCAGGCGGCAGTGTCCCCGGCCGCCGACGAAAACCGCCGAACAACTCTCGCCCGCGAGGTATTGCTGCAGGTAGTAAAGTTCATCCACGGGTTGACCGTCATAGTGTTCGATACCCATGCCGCCGGCGCTTCGCAGGGGTTTGAGCAACCAATTATCCGGGGAAGGGGACAGATTTGAAATCTGTCCCCGTTTAACCATTCGGATTTCCGGACAGGCGACCCGGTTCCGCCGGAATGCTTCGTACAACCCGGATGGGTCCCGTACCCCGGAACACACGGGTACCGGGTTGCCCAGTAATGTCCGATGCCTGCACAGTTCTTCCAGGACGCCCGGATGATTTTCCAGCGCGCCGGTGTAGATAAACGGCGCATCCGGGGCCCGGTCGATCAGTTCGCGCGCCTGCTTCGGATAGCCGGATATCATTCTCCCGGGAAACCGCTGGCGCAGGTCTTCATCCCCGAACCGATCCAGCCAGTACGGCGTGTACCCGGCCCGGTGCGCAGAAAAAGCCGCTGCCCTGGCGCTGGCGCCGATGATGATTAGTGCATTATTGTTCATTAATACTTAATATTTGGGGTCAGAGTAAAATTTCTGGCGAAATTCTTACTCTGACCCCTGAATTGTGCAGATCTCGGGGTCAGAGTAAAATCACCACAGATCCTGCCGTCAGCCGGGATAACGAGAATTTTACTCTGACCCCACTTATATTTGTAATTATGAAACAGATCGTCATATTTTCGGAGAACAACGGCTGGCATGAACAGCGGCTGGCAGACGCGTTCGGTCACAACGGTTCACAGGCACAGGTCGTTTCCTTACGGGATTGCGGCATCGGTTATGAACAGTCTCGCACGGGGTTATACATCCCGGGCTTTACCGATACGCTGCCGCATGCCGCATTTGTGCGCGCCATTGCTGCGGGCACTTTTGAGGAGGTGACGTTCAGGCTGGACATCCTGCATGCGCTTCAGCATTCCGGCGTTGTCGTGTATAACGACGCGGTCAGCATCGAGCGCACCGTGGACAAGGCCATGACCAGCTTCCTGCTGGGGAAAAACCGGATCCCAACGCCGCCGGTGTGGGTATGTGAAAACGCCGAAGCTGCCCACGAAGTGATCCGCGCGCAACTGGATAAGAGCTGCGCCTTGGTGCAGAAGCCCCTGTTCGGCAATTGCGGGCGCGGCCTGCAATTGATCGACTCGGAGGATTACCAGCTTGACGGGGACCTTGTCAACGGTGTCTATTACCTGCAACAGTTCATCGACCAGGACGATCACAATGGCCGCGACTGGCGGATTTTTGTCATCAATCACCAGGCTATAGCGGCCATGGAACGCATCTCGGAACACTGGGTCACCAACCGCGCCCGCGGCGGTGAATGCCTGCCGGCCGTTCTCACCCCGGCACTACGGGAGTTGGCCGAAGCGGCTTCGAAGGCAACGGGCATCCGCTACGGCGGTGTGGACATCATTCGCGATTCGGAAGGAACTTACCTGGTGCTGGAGGTCAACAGCGTGCCGGCATGGCGCGGTCTGCAATCGGTCTGTTCGATTGATATTGCGGACCTGCTGGCGGGGGATGTGCTTTATCATCAGTTTCCGGAGTCGGAGCAGAAATTTCTGATGTCATGACGCAACAATTACCCTGTTCGCAAACCGGCGGCAGCGCTGCTGATTACCATATCCATACCGGGAACTGTATTGACATATTGCCGGAATTGCCGGAAAAATCCGTGGAGCTGATCTTTGCCGACCCCCCATACAACCTGCAACTCAAGCAGGAGTTATACCGGCCCAATCAAACCCTGGTGGACGGGGTTGACGATACATGGGATCAATTCCCATCGTTCGAGAGCTACGACGAATTTACCCGGCAATGGCTGAGCGCCTGCCGCAGGGTTCTGGCGGACGACGGCACCATCTGGGTAATAGGCTCATACCATAATATCTTCCGGGTCGGCAAGATCATGATGGACCTGGGTTACTGGATCCTGAACGACGTGCAATGGCACAAGACCAACCCCATGCCCAATTTCAGGGGAGTACGTTTTACCAATGCAACGGAAACCCTGATCTGGGCGAAAAAGTCGGAGAAACAGAAGAAATACACGTTCAACCACCAGGTGATGAAACAACTGAACGAAGGCAAACAGATGACCTCTGTCTGGCAGATCCCGCTTTGTACCGGAGCAGAGCGCATCAAGGATGAACACGGCAAAAAAGCTCACTCGACTCAGAAACCTGAGGCACTGCTTGAGAGGGTGATCCTGTCCAGCAGCAACGAAGGGGATCTGGTGCTGGATCCGTTCCTGGGCAGCGGCACGACCTGCGCAGTCGCAAGAAAACTGAACCGCAGGAGCATCGGGATAGAACAGGAACCCCGCTACGTGAAAATTGCGGAAAACAGGCTGAAAACAGAGGGTACCCAATAGGTGGGGTCAGAGTAAAATTTCTGGCGAAATTCTTACTCTGACCCCGAAAATCCGTCGGCGCCAGCGCCAGGGGTCGGAGTAAGAAATTCGAAGAATTTTTACTCCGACCCCTTAATTCCAGAATATTTCAGTCCGGCAGGGCTTCTGCGGTAACTGCGCGGTCGGGACGCCCGGACAGCGCCTGGCGCAGGTCGAATACCAGGCTGAGCATGGCGGGGACGATAAACAGGGTAAACACGGTGGAAACCAGCAGGCCACCCACTACCACCCCACCTATGCCACGGTACAGTTCCGAACCGGCGCCCGGCGCGACGATCAGGGGCAGCATGGCGAAGGTCGAAGTGCCGGCGCTCATGAAGATGGGACGGATGCGGCTGTGTACCGCCTCCCGGATCGCGGCGTGGGCTTCCATGCCCTCCTTCCTGATAAAGTTCAGTGACTGGTGCACGATCAGGATTGGGTTATTGACTACCGTGCCGATGAGAAGGATGAAGCCCAGCATGGTCAGGACGTCCAGGGGCTGATAGGCGATGACCGCGTTGACCGCGGCCAGGCCGAGGAAACCACCCAGCGCTGCCAGGGGCACACTGAACATGATGACGAACGGATACAGGAAACTTTCGAACAGCGCGGACATAAGCAGGAAAGTGATGATCAGCGCCAGTATCAGGTTCCATTTCAACGCGTTGCCTGCGCTGACCAGCTTATCGGCGCTGCCGGACATCTCGATTCGATACAACCCGTTGAACTCCTCCCGCTGCTTCATGGGGTCTATGATCTTCGCCTGTATGATTTCCATGGCGGCTTCAATTGGCATCTCCGTCTCTGGCAGGATGCGGATGGTGATGGTGCGCTCCCGTTCCCGATGGTTGATCTGCACCGGACCGTAGGTCTGCGACACGTCAGCGATAGCGCCGAGCGTCACGAGGCGTCCGTCCGGCGTTGCGATAGGGAGTTGTTCCAGAGTATGGGTGTTATAGGCGATGCCCTCCTCTGCTTTCAGGCGTATATCGATCTCCTTGCCCTCGTACTGGTAATCACTGACCTTGGCTCCATCCACCAGAGCGTCCACCGAGAAGCCCAGATCACGATTGCTGATACCCAGTTCCGCGGCGCGGCGCCGGTCCACCACCACCTGGACCTCCGGGTTGCCCAGGTCCAGGCCGGGTATGGGAAAGACCTGGGCGCCCGGTAATGCCTGGAAAGCAACAGCAAATATTTCACCGCCCATGGCAATCAGCCTTCCCAGATCCGGCCCCTTGATCTCCACGTCTATACTGCGGCCTTCCCCGCTTTCGTCTTCAAAGATACTCCATTGTTGCAGTATCGGTATGGCGCCCGGAACACTTGTCAGGGCCTGCTGGAAGATGGGGATCAACTCGTTGGTCCGCAGCGGTTCATTCGGGGTGACGCCCATGAATATCGTCTCACCTTCAAACCCGAAAAAAAACGTATTCAACCCGCCGCCGGGCAGGTTTTCTGCTTCCGGCGTGCCGGGGGGATAGGACTTTAAGTCTTCCATGGCGTCGGAAAACTCGTCATGTATCTTCACTCGCTCTGTCACGGTATATCCCGGCGGAGGCAGGAGCAGGCCGAACAGGAAATCGGTGTTACCCGTAGGCAGGTATTCCGTTTTCGGTTTTATGATGATACTTATAACTACTGCCAGCGCCACCACCACGCTGACGATGAGTATTCGGCGAATGACCGATGCGTTTATCCAATAAGACAGGGATGCTATCCCGTCCCTTATGGCTGCAGCCAGCCGGACCCCGCCCCATAGCTCTTGGAAGCCACCGCCCCTGCCGGCAACCCTGAGCATGCGGGCCGACATGGTGGGAATAACGGTAGTCGCCACGATCAGGCTCAAACCCACGGCGCAACTGATGGCCACGGCGATATCGGCAAATAATTGTCCTATTTCCTCTTCTATCAGGATCACCGGGGCAAATACGGCGATGGTCGTGAGGGTACTGGCGAGCACGGCTCCCCAAACTTCCCTGACTCCGTCACCGGCCGCGCTGAAGGTTGATTTCCCGGTCTGCCTGTGACGGTAAATGTTCTCCAGGACGACGATGGAATTGTCCACCACCATGCCGGTGGCGAAGGCCAGACCGGCCAGACTGATGACGTTTATCGTTTTATTGAACACAGCCATCATCAGGAAGGTGCCGATAACACTGATGGGAATAGTGAGTGCAGCGATAAGGGTGCTGCCGGCGCTGCGCAGGAAGACCGCCAGCACAAGAATGGCCAGGGTGCCGCCGATAATCAGGTTGTTGCGCACCAGGTCTATTGAACTGTTGATGTAACGGGTCTGCTCCCAGGCAAGATCCAGGTAAAGCCCCCGGGGAACCAGTAATTCCTTGTTGAGCCTTGCCACCCTTTCCTTCACCTCAGCCATGATATCCAGTTCGTTGGCGCCGACCTGGCGTTGTATGTTCATCGCGATAGTCTCGTTTTTCAGACTGAATATCGCGCCTGTGGGTTTTTCATGAGTGATTTCCACCCGGGCCACGTCACGCAGGTAAACGGGAACGTTATTGCGATTGGCAATGACAATGTTTTCCAGGTCCTGCGGACTCCGGTATTCACCTACGGTACGCACGATATAGCGCCGTTTGCCCTCGTCGAAATCACCTCCACTGTAGTTGCGGTTTTCCCGTTCTATGGCATCGGCGAGTTCAACCAGCGTAACCTGGCGCAGGGCCAGTTTTGCCGGGTCCGCGATGACCTGGATTTCCGTTTCCCGCCCGCCGTAGATATTCGCTGCAGATACGCCTTCCACCCGCTCCAGTTCGGGCATGACGTAATCATCGATGAAGTCATACAGTGTTGAAATATCCCCTTGGAAGCCGTTTTCCGGAGTGGGATCGATCTGAAACCAGGCTATCGCTCCGGAAACGCCTGCCTGACCGGATATAATCGGCTTCTCGACATTGGTCGGATAGGATTCAACCTGGTCCAGACGGTTCGATACCTTGAGCCGGGCCGCATCCTTGTCGGTCCCCACCTGGAACCGTAGCGTGATAACGCCTATTCCGTCACGACTCTCGCTACGCATTCTGACCAGTCCTTCCAGGGATTTAAGCTCTTCCTCCTGCTCGTCGATGATATCCCGTTCTATCTCAAGGGGGCTGGCCCCGGGCCAGATGGTAGTCACCGTTATTTCCGGCTTGTCCACATCCGGGGCCAACTGTATCGGCAGGTTGATCAAGGCAACAACGCCGAACAGGATCAGGAACAAGACACCCACCGTGGTGGAAACCGGGTGACGGATGCAGGACTGTATGAGGTTCATGGAGACGGATACGGCAACAGTTCGGCCTGGACGGGCTGGCCGGGCTGCAACCGTTCGTTACCACGGGTGATCACCTTGTCTCCCGGGGCGACGGCGCCGTTCACCACCGACCAGACACCCATGGCGCCGCCGACCGTAACCGGCGCCGGGACGGCGCTACCCTGGTCGATAAGGAATACCATGGTGTTATCGCCCAGCCGCACAATGGCGTCTTTGGGCACCAGCGTGCCGGGAACGGACTCTCCAATGGGGAATGCCGCCCGGGCGATCATGCCGGCGCCGATTTCGGTACTGGGTTCCCGCAACCGCAGTTTTACCGGAAACGTGCGTGCACGGGGGTCGGCGCGTGGAATTATGGCGCGGATATATGCCGTGAACTCCCGGCCAGGCATCGAATCAAACGTGACGTTCACATTGACGCCTGACTTCAGTCCGTTGAAATACTTTTCCGGAACGTCCACGTGGACTTCCTGGGTATCCGTCGACAATACTTCCAGCACCCTGCTGCCTGCCTCACTCCATTGCCCCACCTCGGTATGGCGGGCAACCACTACGCCGTTGAACGGCGCGCGGATTGCGCTGCGCTCTATGTCGAAGCGGATACTCGCAATTTCCGCGAGCAATGTTTCAATCCGGCCGTCCCAGGCATCGAATTCATAGCGGGCTTCGTCTAATTCCTGGCGCGAGATGGCATTGCCCTCTATCAAGCCTCGGTAGCGCTCCAGGCGGGTTCCAGCCAGTTTACTACGCGCCTGCGCCTCCTTCAGGCGAGCCTGCGCGGCTTGCAAGCTCAACTGCAGCGGCGTAGTACGTAACATGACCAGGGGTTGACCTGTGGTGACCCGTTCTCCTTCCCTCACCTTGAGTTCCGTCACCAGGCCGCTTATTTCGCCTGCCAGGACGCTGATATTGGGCGCTTCCAGGTAACCCGGCAACTGTACGGTCTGCATCACAGGTCTATTGACCGCTTCCGTGTATTTGACCGGCATCGCCTGTTGCCCGAAATCCTGTCCGGGCGCCTGCGCAGCCGCACAGGACAGAAGAAGGATGGCGCCGAGACACCTGGTAAGCGGGAATAAACGCATAATTACGGGTCAGGAACCGTCGGTCACTTCGTCAAGCCGGCCCGTGGCGCAGTCATAGATAAAACCGCGCAGTCGGTCCTTGTGTGGGATGAAGGGATTCACGCGGATGCGGGCCATGGATTGGCGCACATTTCCTTCCAGGTCCCTGAACGCTTCCAGCGCAAACGCCGGGCGCAGCCCGGTATCAGCTTCGATTGTGTCTTTGACGTCGTCATCGCGAAAAGTGAGCATCCCGCAATCCGTATGGTGGATCAGTACTATTTCCCGGGTCCCGAGCAGGCGCTGGGAGATGACCAGCGAACGGATTACGTCGTCGCTGATCACGCCGCCGGCGTTGCGTATGACATGGGCATCGCCTTCTTCAAGACCGAGAATCCGGTGCGGATCCAGGCGTGCGTCCATGCAGGCTACCACCGCCAGTTTACGCGCCGGAGGCCCCGGGAGTTCGCCCTTGTCAAAATTTTCGGCATAGCGGGCATTATTCAGCAGAAGTTCATCTATCAGGGACATTGCGGTGCTTGCTTGTGAAAATACCGGCTCTACAGGTTATCATATGGCGCCGCCAGAGGCAGATTTATTTTCAGGGGATATATGGGGTCAGAGTAAAATTTCTGGCGAAATTCTTACTCTGACCCCTGCATCGGAGTCTCGGGGTCAGAGTAAGAAATTCGAAGAATTTTTACTCTGACCCCTTCATTTATTCGACCCCAGGTATTCCAGAACCTCTTCATGCAGTTGCTTGCCGGTAGCGGCAACGATCAACCCGCCGTTCAGCGCGGCATTGCCCTGCCAGTCGGTGATGACGCCGCCGGCGCCTTCCACGATGGGGATCAGCGGCATGATGTCATAGGCTGAGAGACCCCCTTCGATTACCAGGTCCACATAACCACTGGCCAGCATTCCGTAGCCCAGACATTCCGTTCCATAACGGGAGAAACGGCACCGGGCAATCACCCCCATGAACCGTTCCCGCGCTGCTTCGGTCGGGTACATGGCCGGATGGGTACAACACACAATGGCTTCCGCCAGGCGTACCTGTTCCCGCACCGTGATCCGGGAGCGCTGCTGCCGGCTTATGAAGTGCGCCGTGCTGCCGTCACCTATCCAGGTTTCACCGGTATAGGGCTGGCGCATGGCGCCGGCCAGGCATTGATCGCCCTGTTTCAGGCCTGCCAGGACCCCCCACATGGGAGTGCCGGAGATGAACCCGCGGGTGCCGTCGATGGGATCGATCAGCCAGGTAAGCGAATCGGTTCCCTGTGTTGTGCCGAACTCCTCGCCGATGATGGTATGGTTGGGAAATTCGGCGGCAATTCTCGCGCGGATGAACTCTTCCGTTTCCCTGTCGGCCCGGGTGACCGGGTCGAAGGATTCCCCCTTCCCCCGTTTGTCCGTTACCACCATTTCACTGCGGAAATACTTGAGCGGAATCTCACCTGCCTGTTCGATCAGGTTCTCCAGAAAACGCATATAGTCGGCAGATGCAGGGGTATTATTCATTGATCGTAATTTATGGGGAGTAAAATTTCTTCGAAATTCTTACTCTGACCCCTGCATTGAGAGTTTCGCCGGAAATTTTACCCTGACCCCAAAATCCCTAAACGGTTTCGACGTCCTGGCCCTTGATGTACCCGGGCCTGTTCCGTTTCTCAATAATCTTCTGGCGCTCGTCATCTGCCCGCCTGACCATCTCTTCAATATCACCCAGATCACAGACTTTGCGCGCGAGATCGACCAGTGGACCATCGATTGCATATTCGACACGCTGCATGGTCAGCAACTTTATAAGGAATACCGGCGTCCCGTTAAATCGCTCGAAGATTTCATGACGGGCGCCGGCCTCGGAATAAAAGCGGTCGCGGATAACTTTAACGATCTTCATTTTATCCCTTGCGCTGATATGGGGGCCGCGCAGGGCATTAGCGAGTTGCGGTCCGATCTCCTCATCATCCAGGTCGGCTTCGACAGGCTGCATCATGATGCTGCGGCCGCAAAGGTCGGTCAGTGTTTCGATATGCCTGTTGACATTTTCAATGTAGTAGGCACGGGCAAGGTCGACAAATATGTTATTCGGCTTGTACAGACCTCCCGGGGTAATATTACCGGTCTCCTCCGCCGCAATGGTAAACGCCCGGCAGGTCTCGCGAAAGCGGATCATATCGGCCAACTGGGACGCCACAACCGGGTGCTTGGACGTTCCCAGCGCTTCCGTGAGCAACAGGCCCAGACCTGCAATCAACTCGGCGTTCACAATCTGGCGGATCTGGGTCTCGATGTGTATCCAGTCAAAAATCCGTTGCGGATAGAGCCTGGCGTGCTCTTCGTTGCCCAGGTGATACACGTTTTCCCAGGGGATCAGCACATTGTCGAAATATGCCATCGAGTCCAGTTCATCGCCGGGAGCGGAAAAGCGGTAATCATACTCACCGGCGCCGTCCATGGCATAGGAATCCCTGGCGACGTGGGTAACGCCTTCCTGGTTGGTCGGCACGCGGGCATAAATGATCTGTTCCGGCTCGGTGCCGAAATTCCACAGGACCCCGAGGTTCATCCAGTTGCTGAATACCGTACTGGTTCCTATCGCCTTCCAGCCTTCGACAAGTATCCCGTCGTCACGTTCTTCGACAATACGCAGCATCGGTATCCGCTCATCGGTGTCGTGCGCCCGGTTATATTGCAAATCGATAAACAGCGGCGCCGAGAACAGGTCGCCGTCGCGCAGTTCCTGCCAGGCATTGCGTATATTCTGCGCCATGGGCCGGCCTTTGCCGAACACCGTCTGTTCCTCCCACGGTTCCGGATCGTCAAACAGGGTGTACATGGTTGTGTTGTTACTGCAGGGTAACCGGGTAAGCATGCCTGCGTGAAAATTCCGGAAGATATGGTCGTAGTATCTGCGCTTTTCCACCACGTCCTCCTTGCTGCGGGGAAGCTTCCACTGCCTGGCGCGGCGCACACCGTCCTCATCAGTAAAAGTCAGAAGGTCCCTGTGCTCCGGGTCGAGGTGTAAATCATAGAACGCCGCAACCTGGCGCGCATAACCGCGGGTTTTGGGATGCGTGGTAATATCGTCAATCCATTCGCCCCCACACAGTACTCGACGGTTATCCCGCACTGATTCCAGGTATTCTTTGCCCGTTCTGAGCATGCTGTGTTTCCTCCGGTCTTATGGCAAGTTCCCCGTTCTTACAGTACCATAACTGTACAATATATGGGGTCAGAGTAAAATTTCTGCGAAATTCTTACTCTGACCCCGAAAGACCGGGGACCACAGGGGCACCGGGGTCAGAGTAAGAATTTCGCAGAAATTTTACTCTGACCCCTTACATTGAGAATAATGAAAAAATTCCTTCGCGATACCAATCTCGACACTGACAGGTTCCGCAACGGGATGGCGCAACTGACCGGCGCGGTGAATATCATCGCCACCCGCAACGGCGACATCCGTTCGGGGTTGACAGCCAGCGCGGTGTGCTCATTTTCAGCGGAACCCCCGCGCCTCCTGGCCTGCGTGAACTTCAGCGGCAACAGCTTCCAGCATATCGCGGAGAGCCGCTGCATGAGCGTCAACGTACTGGCGCAGAGCCAGGAAAACCTTGCGAAACGCTTTGCCGGCATGCTCGGAAACGACCGTGAAGACAGATTTAAATTCGGCAACTGGACGGAACTGGTTACCGGGGCGCCGGTACTGCAGGAGGCCCTGGCAGGTTTCGATTGCACCGTTGAGGAAATGCTGGTCGCCCATACTCACGCGGTCATCATCGGCGAGGTAAAGGATGTGATAGTGAACGGCGGCATGAAACCCCTGCTCTACTCCAACAAGGCATTCACCACTACCATGGGCCATTACGATGACCTGAACCTGGATTACAGCATGTCACCGTGGTATTGAGGGCTGGTGAAATTAAGGGGTCAGAGTAAAATTTCTGACGAAATTCTTACTCTGACCCCGCGGGATCACGGTGCACAGGGGTCAGAGTAAGAAATTCGAAGAATTTTTACTCTGACCCCATCTATTACTCGCGCAGATTGCCCCTTTTCAGTGAGAAATACACGCCGATAAAACAAAGCGCCGAAGCCACGATAAAACTGGCATTAATACTGGCAAGCAATTGACCGTGCTGCTCCGGTGAGAACTGGACCGGGCCCAGCATCAGGGCAAACACCAGGGTCACGATTCCCATACTGAACATCTGTCCGATTACCCGCATGGTCGCTACCGTCCCGGAGGCCGCGCCAAGGTATTTTTTATCAACGGAACTCAGGATGGCGTTGGTATTCGGAGACGAGAACAGGGAAAAGCCGAAACCGACCAGCATCAGGGTCAGCACGATAAGCTCGGTCTGCGTCAGCGGTCCCGCCACTGCCAGCATGGCGAGGCCGATTGCCGTCAGGCCCATGCCTGAAGATGCGATGAGACGGGGTTCATAGTGATCCGACATTCTGCCGGCCACAGGGGAAAACAGGGTCATGACCAGGGGCTGGGAAATCATGATCAACCCGGCAAGCTGGGGAGTAAATTCCCTGATATTCTGCAGGTACAGGCTCATCAAAAACGTCACGGAAAAGGTGGAGGAATACATGATCAACGCAGCCACGCAGGACCAGGTCAATACAGGGTTGCCGGAGAACAGGTTGACATTGAACAGGGGGTATTGCAGGCCCTTTTCGTACCTGAAGAAAACGGCGAAGCCGATGCCGCTCAGCAGGATCAGGGCAAACCCGGACAGCGCAGGCAGGATCGAGAAGCCGTACATCAGGGCAATCACGGTGGCCCCGTAGATAAGCGCGCCGGGGATATCGAACTTCTGACCTTCCGGTCCGCGCCATTCTCCCTTCAAATTAATCAACCCCAGGATGATAACCAGCAGGACTACCGGGATATGGAATACAAACACGCTGCGCCAACCAAACTGCTGGGTGACCCAACCACCGGCAAACGGCCCGCAGGTAAGCCCCAGGTACACCGAAGAAACGGACAAACCCAGTACCTTTCCGCGTTTCTCGGGAGGATAAACGGAAGACAGGATAGCGATGCCGGTACCGAACAGCATTGCCGCGCCCATGCCCTGCAATGCCCGGCACAGGATCAGTACCAGCGGCGACGGGGCGAACGAGGCGAGAATAGAGGCAACGGTCACCGTCGTCATGCCGGACAGAAACATTCTCTTGCGCCCGTACATGTCGCCCAGCCGCCCGAACGGCAACAGGAATACGCCGCTGGACAGCAGGTATGCCAGGGGCACCCAGCTTGCGGTTATCGCGTCCATCTTCAACCCCTGGGCGATAGTGGGGATGGCCACGTTTACGGCAGACAGCATCAGCGGGGTGATAAACGCTCCCAGGCACACGATGGTGAGCGCCGTTCTCTGGAGGGTTTTTTCAGAGGTTCCCAAGATAATCTTCTGCCAGGTTCATGACCAGTTCAATGATATACGGAGTCATCTCCCTGGCGGTTTCCGTCTCCGAACGGGTGTGCATCCAGCCCAGGTAAGTGGTTGCGCGCGCCATCAGCAACACCGGGAACCAGGCCAGGTGCTCGTCCGGTAACGGCCTGTTCTGACGGTATCCCGCAATCAGCGCCTCCTTTGCCGGGGCAAAATGTTCGGTGCCGTGCAGAAATATGATCGAGGTGGCAATGTCGAACAGGTGCCAGCCGTAACCGCAGTCATCGAAATCGATCACCCGGATCCCGTCCGCGCCGGCCAGGACATTCTCAAACACCAGGTCCGCATGGATCAAACCATAGATGTCCGGCGCAGTTCCCAGTTGCGTCAGTGCGGCGCGTAACCTGTCCCTGACCTTGAGCATCGTGTCCCGCTGTCGGGCGTTGAGGGCCGGCAGTTCCCAGAAACGGCCCCAGAACGGCGCTTCGCCGGTCAGGCCGTCCACGTCCCACGCATGCCGGGTAAAGCCATCCGGCGCCTGCCACTGCGAGACATGGTTGTGCATCTTCGCCATGACGCCGCCCAGGGTCTCAAAACGCGCGCGTATCTCGTCCGGAGAACCTTGCAGTCCTTCCTCCACGCTGCCCAGTTGTTCGCCTTCAATCCAGTCGACGACATCCACCTGGCGCGCTTCCGGTACGCCGGGGGACTCCACGATTTCAAACTTGCGCCCGTTCCCGGAAGCACGCGCTTCCGGCGTCAGGATGCCGTATTCTCCCAGGCCGGTTATCCACTGCCACTCGGATTGCAGTTCGGCGTCGCTGTGGTAGCCGGCGCGGTGCACCCGTATGACGAGTTTTTCATGCGCAGCGCGGTCGGTCACCGCATACACGGCATTCTCCCGCAGCTTGAGCAGGCGCAGAGGTGAGTCGCTGTCTATGCCCCAGAGCGGCAACGCGCGCCGCACCAGCGCCTCATAGCGCTGTTCCAGTTCAGCCAGGGGAAGTCGGTAGAAATCAGCCATTGTTTCCTTGTGTGGGGACGGAATTCAATTCTGTCCCCTGCTCAGATCCGGTCTCGGCAGAAATCCAATCTCATCCTGCAAGGCTTTCCCGATAGCCAGCAGCCTGCGGTCAGTCCCAACCGGCCCTTCCAGGCAGACTCCGACGGGCAGGCCGTTGGGGGCCAGACCGGCAGCCACGCACAGGCTGGGTAAGCCTGCGTTGCTGGAGGGATCGGTACTGCGGATGATGGTCGCCATGGTCGGCTGCTGGGCACCGTTCAGATCAACGGTGCTGTCGCGGCCTATGGGCGGCGCGGTCAAAGGTGTCGCAGGGATGACCAGGGCATCCAGCCTGTTATCGGTAAAACACGCGGAAAACAGCGCCTGCAACTGCGGCCGGCAGGTATGCACCGCTTCTTCGTAGACCGTTTTACTGACCGCGTCGGACACCACTGCGTTGTACGCCTCTTTCACGTCAGGGCTGGCTATCTGCGCCAGAATGTCATCAATGGAAATGCCGGGCGCAAAGTCGGCAAGGTACTGAATCATGTCGCGCTTTGCCTCATACAGTACGACAGGGAAACTCACCTTGTCGTTCAGGTCAGCCACCCCGTCAAGGTCAACTTCCACCAGGGCCTTGCAGCTTGCGGCCAGCAGGTCCAGGGTAGCCTCGACGACGTCTGCCAGACCCGGTTCCAGGTTCTCATAAAAATACGCCCGGGGAACGCCCAGCCTGACTTCGGCCAGGCTGACGGGTTCTGCCGGCGCCGTATCGCCGGCCATCACCCGGTCCAGCAATTGAAGGTCTTCCACCGCCCTGGCCATGGGCCCCGGTGTATCGCGCGTCGCCGAAATCGGAATTACTCCGCTGGCAGGATAGCGCCCGATAGTGGGCCTGAATCCGGAGATCCCGCAAAAGGCTGCCGGCAGGCGCGTCGAGCCGCCGGTGTCCGAACCCAGTCCGGCCGGCAGTATTCCCGCGCCGATGGCCACCGCGGTGCCGCCGCTGCTGCCGCCCGGTATGAGATCGGGGTTATAGGGGTTGCGCGCCGGACCGAAGGTGGGGTTGTTGTTGGTGACGCCGAAGGCCAGTTCGTGCATGTTGGACTTGCCGAAAATGACCGCGCCGGCATCGAGCAGCAACCTGGCAACGGGAGCATCCGCCGGCGGGACATGCCCCTTCAGCGCCGGCGTGCAGCCCGAGGTGGGCAGCTTGACGGTATTGATATTGTCCTTCAGCAGCAGGGGGGCGCCCAGCAGTTCAGGATTGCCGTTGTTCCGCCGTTGCCGGTCCCGCTGCCTTGCTGCTTGCAGTACGGACTGCTCATCCAGGCACACTACCGCATTCAGGTGCGCCACCTCCCTGTTCCGCTCCAGCATGGCCTGAACATACTCGACCGCGCTGAACTCCCCGGCCTGCATCCGTTCCAGGGCCTCGGCCAGGGTCAGGTCAAGGATGTCAGCCACAGAGGACACAGAATTTTCCACAACCAACCCCGGGGTCAGAGTAAGAAATTCGAAGAATTTTTACTCTGACCCCATCTATCCCGGAATGCAGGGATCAGAGTAAAATTCCTGGCGAAATTCTTACTCTGACCCCGAGAGCCTCGTGTCCTCTGTGGCATAAAATATCAGAACTCGTAGCCGGCCTGTATGTACCATTCCCGGCCGCGATGGAATGTCTGCTGGGTATAACCGAAGGAGTCCAGGTATTGAGAGAATATAGAGTAATTTTCGTCGGTGAGGTTGTCTACACCGCCGGAGATGGACAGGCCGCTGTTACGCACGTCCCAGCGCACGCTGGCGTTGAGCAGGTGCAGGTCGTCCTCCACCAGCGCCGGGTTGGGCACGCCGAAACTCAGGGGTACGCCGGCAAACGGCCCGCCGGGCAGGACGTCACCGCCCAGGCGCGGGATGTTGTTTCCGCTGGTGCCCCAGTCCGTGCGGTACGACCATTCGAAGCGCGGGGTCAGGTAGCCCAGGTCGCCGATGGCGAACTCCTTGTAGATTTGTGCGTTTGCCGTCCACTTGGATATATGCTGGAACGGGCTGTCCAGGGTCAGGCCCTGCACGGTGCCCGCCAGCGCGGTGCGGTCAGTGTCGGTCATGCCCGCGCTGCCGCTGATGTACCAGCCTTCCGCAGGGTTCAACAACGCTTCCATCTCCACCCCGAACACCTCCGCATCCCCCGCGTTGCTGGCAAAAGGCCCGAACCGTGACGGGTCGGCCACCAGCAGTTGCAGGTCAGTGTAATCGGTAAAAAAGATCGCTACATTGAAGCGCAGCCGATCGTTCCAGCCGTCGAACTTGAAGCCGCCCTCGTAGGACTTGACGAATTCGGGATCGAAACTCGGCGTGCTGATTTCAGGAGGGAAGATGCGTTGCGTGTAACCGCCGGACTTGAAGCCCTCTGAATAGGTGAAGTAGGTCATCAGACTGTCGTTCCAGCGGTAGGACAGGTTCACCATGGGCACCAGTTCCGAGGCGTCATTCGAGACCCATTCGAACGGGAGCGGCCGGTCGCCGATCGCACAAACCGGCCGGGTCGGGTCAAACGGCATGGGAACGGCGGACGGCGGGCAATTAAGCTGTAACGGCCCTATCGGCAGGACTTCGATGAACTGGTCCGGCAGGTAATCGCGGGTATCCTCGGTATAGCGCAGGCCGAAGGTCAGGTCCAGCTTGTCGTTGAAATGCCAGGTGCCCTGGGCAAAAATCGCCCAGGAATCCGCGTCATAATGGCCGCCGGATTGCAGGTACACCTGGGAAAAACGCACCGGGTTGATGTTCTTGCCGTCTTCCTCAAAATAATAAGCGCCCACAATCCAGTCCAGGCGGTCTGCAAAACTGGTGCCCAGTACCTGTAATTCCTGGCTGAACTGCTCGTGCTGGTAGATGTCGATGAGGTAGGAAACCCGGAGCGGGGAACCGTCCTGGTCGCCCTCAAAATGGCCCTCAAAACCGCGTAGCGAAGTAATGGATTTCACCTTGAGGTTCTCGCTGATCTGCCAATCGGCGGTCAGGCCGGTGCCCCAGACATCCAGTTCCTGGAAGGAAGGGTCGGTGCTGTAATTCAGTTTCTTCTCGCCGTTGTCGATATATTGCTGGTTGTAACAGACCGGGTTATTGGCATTATGAGGCGCGAAACAAGCGAGGAACTGGAACGGGAACCCGCTGGGATGGATCACGTTGAAGAACTCGCCGCCGGGGAACGAGGCCGGGCCGCCGCTGGCCAACTGGGCGGCGATGGTATTGGCCGCCAGGGTCATGGACGGACCGCCTCCGGTCAGTATGCCGACGTTAAGCGGTTGAATGCCGGTGGTGACGAAAGGATTGCCGTGCTCCCGCTCGGTACTGTAGTCCACGGACCAGTTGATGTCGAGGTTGTCATTGGGCTGCCAGCGCAACGCCCCGCGCAGCGCCCCCACGTCCTGGTCGCCCAGGTCTATCCCGTCGAACACGCGGGTGACGTAACCGTCCTGGTTGAAGGTGGCCGCGGACAGGCGGGCAAAGAATTTGTCGGTGAGGGGGATGTTGACGCTGCCCCGGACGTTGAAGCGATCATCGGTACCGTACTTCACGTCCACCTTGCCGCCGAACTCGCTGTTGGGCCGTTTGCTGTTGATGCTGATGGCCCCGCCTATGGTGTTGCGGCCGAACAGTGTGCCCTGCGGACCGCGCAACACTTCAACCCGGTCCACGTCGACGATGTCCAGCACCGCGCCCACGGACCGGCCCAGGTACACGCCGTCCACGTAGATACCCACGCCGGGGTCGATGACCGGGGTGAAGTCATTCTGGCCGATACCGCGGATGTACACCGCGGCGTTGGTGACGTTGGAGTAGGTGGGCGATTCGTTCAGCACCAAGTTGGGCACGAACTGGTCCAGCCTGTCGAGCTCGGTCACGCCGCGGAAGTCCAGGGCGTCACCGGTGAATGCGGATACGGCGATGGGGGCATCCTGGAGGTTTTCCTCGCGTTTGCGGGCGGTAACCACGATCTCCTCTATCAGCGCGGCGCTGCGGCCCTGGGCATGGGCCGGGTTCAGGATTGCCGCGGGATCTGCGAACAGTATTGCCGCAACCATGGCCGGAATTGCCAGATGCGTGTGTATATTTCGTCTTTTCATTATCGATACCTGGTTACAGACGTCCGGGGTCAGAGGATAACAGGGTTCAGGGTAAAAATGCAGGGGTCAGAGTAAAATTTCTGGCGAAATTCTTACTCTGACCCCGAGGGCTCCGTTTGTCCCGTAAGTTCAGGGGTCAGAGTAAGAAATTCGAAGAATTTTTACTCTGACCCCATCTATCTTCACCTGTTCTCGTTCCACTCCCGGAAACTGCTGCCTGCACGTGCCAGTTGCTCCAGTAACGGGGCGGGCGTCCACCACAGGTCGCCGTAACGGGCGCGGTATTTTTCAACCGCGGCCAGCACATTATCAAGGCCGGCCATGTCCGCGTACTTCATGGGGCCGCCGCGGTAACGGGGCATGCCGTAGCCGTTGACGAAGATGACGTCGATGTCGCCGGGCCGTATGGCGATGCCTTCCTCAAGCACCCGCGCGCCTTCGTTGACCATGGAAAAGAGCAGGCGCTCCACGATCTCCTCGTCACTGACCTCGATCTGCCGCACGCCCAGCGCCTGCGCTTCGCGGCGCGCCAGTTCCATGACCTCGGGGTCCGGCACGGCTTTCCTGCCCTCGTAGCGGAACGTCCCGGCCCCGGTCTTCTGGCCGAGACGCCCCATTTCGGTGAGCACATTTATCATACGGCAGTAAACCGGATCGTCGGGCCGGTCCCGCCGCTCGTTATTCAGCTTGTAGAACACGTCAAGCCCGGACAGGTCCATGACTGCATGGGGGCCCATGGCCATGCCCCAGTCAAAAGCAACCTGGTCGACCCGCTCCGGCGGGATGCCTTCCAGCATCATCATCTGCGCCTCCCTGATATATGGGAAGAACATGCGGTTGCCCACGAAGCCGAAGCAGACTCCCACCAGGACGCCCACTTTACGTATCTTTTTTGCGATGGCCATGGCCGTGGCGATAACGTCAGCGGCAGTCTGTTCGCCGCGTACCACTTCCAGCAGTTTCATGATGTTGGCCGGCGCGAAGAAGTGCATGCCGATCACGTCCTGCGGGCGCCCTGTCACCGTGGCGATCTCATTCAAATCCAGGCTGGACGTGTTGCTTGCGAGGATGGCGCCCTGTTTGCAGACCTCGTCCAGCCTTGTGAATACCTGTTTTTTTATATCCATGTTCTCGAAAACGGCTTCGATGACCAGGTCGGCCCCGGCAAGGTCCGCATAATCGGTGGTCGGGGTAATCATACCCATGGCCTGTTCCAGTTGCGCCTCGGTCATGCGCCCCTTGTCGACAGCGGCACCGTAGTTTTTCCGGATAACACCCAGCCCGCGCTCCAGGCCGGCCCGGTCCACCTCAAGCACCGTAACCGGCATGCCGGCATTGACGAAGTTCATCGCGATACCGCCGCCCATGGTGCCGGCGCCGATGACCGCCACGCTGTTGATTTCCCTGACGGGGGTGGTTTTGGGGACATCCGGTATCTTGGCCACTTCCCGTTCCGCAAAAAACAGGTGCCGTTGCGCCTGGGAATGGGTGGACGCCTTGCATTCATCGAACAGGCGCCGTTCCGTCCTGAAGGCGTCCGAGTAGGATTCATTCACGGCCGCCCGGACACATTCCAGGATCCGGAACGGGGCGAAGAAGCCCCGGGCCTTCCTGGCGAGTTGTTGCTCAAAGCTGGAATAAAATTCATCATCCATATCTGCGGCGTCATGAATTTCCAGTTGGCTCACCCGTTTCAGCGGCGCGCCGCCGTCCAGCAACTCCCTGGCGTAGGCGATGGCGCCGGCGCGCAAATCACCTTCGACAAGTCTTTCGACAATACCGGACTCCAGGGCTTCCGCGGCGCCGACCTGGCGGCCCGAGGTCATCATATCCAGTGCTTTGCGCGCGCCGGCGAGGCGCGGCAGACGTTGCGTGCCGGTAGCCCCGGGCAGGAGACCGAGATGGACCTCCGGGAGCCCCACCCTTGCGGTCGGCAGCGCACAGCGGTAATGGCAGCCCATCGCCGTCTCCAAGCCGCCGCCCAGGGCGGTGCCGTGGATGGCGGCGACGACCAGTTTCTCCGAGGCTTCGAATTTCTCCACCACGTCGGGCAGCCAGGGGTCCACAATGGGTTTGTCGAATTCGGTAATGTCGGCACCGGCTATGAAGGTTCTCCCTGCGCAGATCAGCACCGCGGCCCTGGCCGAGTCATCGGCCGCCAGCCTGTCGAGCGCCTCCCAGCAGCCTTTCCTGACTGCCGCGGACATGGCGTTGACGGGGGGATTATCAATGGTGATGACGGCAATGCCGTCTGTGACTTCGTAGCTGACTGTGGCTGGCATGGGGGTTCCTTCTTGATGGTTGTTATTCCGGGGATATTAAGGGGTCAGAGTAAAATTGTCGAGACCTTGATAGATGGGGATAGATGGGGTCAGAGTAAAATTTCTGCGAAATTCTTACTCTGACCCCTGCATTGCCGTGGCCATGGATGGATGGGGTCGGAGTAAGAAATTCGTCAGAATTTTTACTCCGACCCCTTAATTCAGGTGGGAATCGGCAACTCTGTTCTTTTCGTCACTGCGCGCAGGGCGAAACTGGACCTGACCCGCGCGACGCCGGGCAACGAAGTCAACTGTTCATGGTGGATTCGTTCATAATCGGCGGCGTCCGCCACAACAACACGCAACAGGTAATCGTATTCGCCGGACATGAGGTAACACTCCATGACCTCGGGCACCTGGACCAGGGCGGCTTCGAATGCATCCTGGTCTTCCCGGCGCTGGCGGTTAAGGGCGATTTCCACAAAGACGTTGCCCGGCAACCCGACTGCCGCCTGGCTGATCAACATGGCATAACCGCCGATGACGCCCACCTCTTCCAGCAGCTTGACCCGCCGCAGGCAGGCGGACTCGGACAAATTGACCCGTTCCGCCAGCTTGACATTGCTGATTCGGCCGTCCAGTTGCAACTCATGCAGGATAGAGCGATCTGTCCTGTCAAGTGATATCATAAAAATATAATTCCTGAAATATCGTTTTTAATAGAAGATAATTCTAATTATACATCATATTACCTAATAATTTGCAAAGAAATTCTTTGTGTTTTTCGCTAGGATCACAGTACTTTCGATACACTTGGTCCGGGTAGAACGCAACATGCAGATCGGAGTGCCTAAAGAAACCAAAAACCATGAATATCGCGTGGGTCTGACGCCGACCGGTGTGAATGAACTGGTACAGGCCGGGCACCGGGTACTGGTAGAGACCAATGCCGGCAATGCCATCGGCATGTCGGATGCCGACTACACCGGCGCCGGCGCCGGCATCGCAAACAGTGCGCGCCAGGTGTTTGCCGAGGCCGATCTGATCATCAAGGTAAAGGAACCGCAACCCGATGAATGTCGGTTATTGCGCCCGGGCCAGACCTTGTTCACCTACCTGCACCTGGCGCCGGACCCGACCCAGACTCGCTTGCTCCTGAACTCCGGCGCGATTGCCATTGCCTATGAAACGGTCACGGCGCCGGACGGCACGCTGCCCCTGCTCGCTCCCATGAGTGAGGTGGCGGGACGGCTGTCCGTACAGGCCGGGGCGCACTGCCTGGAAAAAGCGCAGGGTGGCGCCGGAGTCCTGCTGGGCGGCGTGCCCGGCGTAGCTCCGGCCAGGGTGCTGGTCATCGGCGGCGGAGTGGTAGGCGATAATGCCGCGGCCATGGCCCTCGGGATGGGCGCTGACGTGACCCTCCTTGACTGCTCCCTGCCGCGCCTGCGCCAGCTTGACGCAGAATACGGCGGACGGGTCAAATGCGTTTACTCAACCCGTGAAGCCATAGAAGAGTACGCATTGCAGGCAGACCTGGTCGTCGGCGCGGTACTCCGTCCCGGCGCTACCGCGCCGAAACTAATCGGCAAACACCTGGTGAGGCGCATGAAACCGGGCTCGGTCCTGGTTGACGTCGCCATAGACCAGGGAGGCTGTTTCGAAACGTCCCGGCCAACCACGCACCAGGAGCCTGTCTATATCGTCGATGGCGTTGTTCACTATTGTGTCGCGAACATGCCCGGCGCAGTCCCGCGTACTTCCACGCTGGCTCTCAACAATGCGACCATGCCCTATATCAGAACGCTGGCTGACAAGGGAATCAACCAGGCCTTGATGGATGACCAGGGCCTGCGCAACGGCCTGAACGTCTATCAGGGCCGAGTCACCTGTGAAGCAGTGGCCAACGACCTTCATTATGACTACCTGCCGGCCGTGGAAGCGCTGGCAGCATAGGGGGTTGGGGTTGGGGACCAGGGGTTGGTACTGGTGGTAAAATTATTTTATGTATTAATGGAATTTTCCGGTATAATGCGCTCTTTTTTCCGGTAGCCCCCCGTTTCTACTCTTTCCCCCCCAATGAGAGGAGATATGGAGGGGCTGCCACCTTACTTGAATTGAGGGGTCGGAGTAAAATTTCTGACGAAATTCTTACTCTGACCCCCGGTTTCGCTGGCTGGACGGGACTCTCGGGGTCGGAGTAAGAATTTCGCAGAAATTTTACTCCGACCCCATCATTCCTAGTACATATGTTGCCCGCCATTGATACTCAGGGTGGAACCGGTTATAAACCCGGCTTCATCATTGACCAGGAACAACACTCCGCGGGCGATTTCCTCGGCCTTGCCCAGGCGACCGACGGGGACCCTGGCAATGATTTTTTCCAGCACGTTTTCCGGCACCGCCCGAACCATGTCGGTATCGATATATCCCGGCGCAATCGCGTTGACCGTTATCCCTTTGGCCGCGCCTTCCTGGGCCAGCGCCTTGGTAAAGCCGTGTATGCCCGACTTGGCGGCGGCATAATTCACCTGCCCGTACTGGCCTGCCTGGCCGTTGATTGAACCGATATTCACGATACGGCCAAAGCCGCGCTGCCGCATGCCGTCGATCACACACCGGGACATATTGAAGCAGGAACCCAGGTTGGTCTGGATTACCTTGTCCCACTGCTCGAAATCCATCTTGTGCATGGTGCCGTCCCGGGTAACGCCGGCATTGTTGACCAGCACGTCTATCGGACCCAGGTCCTGTTCAATCTGCGCGACGGCATTCTCGCACGCGGCAAAATCACCCACGTCGAACTTGTACACGCCGATGTGAGTGACTTCCCTGAACCTGGCGGCTGCCTCGTCGTTGCCCACATAGCCAGCCGCAACCGTGTACCCTGCTTCCTTCAGGGCAATTGATATGGCGCCGCCGATACCCCGGGTGCCGCCCGTTACTACTGCTACTCTTCCCATTACATGAACCTCCAAATACTATTGGTAACACCTGTGACGGATCACAGGCAAAACAAGAAATACGCTCTCAGTGATAGATGAAACACGAGTCGTCCCGTGAGCACGTCAACGATAATGCTGTTGTGCCGTTTCGGGAAACAACGAAAAAAGCGCGGTGGAACTGATGACAGTACTGCTTGTTAATATATCATAATTCTGGTGAAGTATTCCAGCATCTGTTTTGGCAAGTCACTACCCGAACAGGATGACTTCGAATGTTAATCATCAAAACCAAACTGTTCCCGCCGGCAAACAGAACCGGAGTAATAAAACGCCCCGGTCTGAGCAAACTGTTACACCCGACCGGGACGAAAAAACTGGTCCTGGTGCATGCGCCCGCCGGTTATGGCAAAACGACCTTATTGTATCAATGGCATAAGTCCTTGATGGACAACGGCCGGACGGCTTGCTGGTTATCTGTTGATGAACTGGATGATGATCCGGCAACTTTCATCAGGTATCTCCTGTGCGCGTTTCAGGAAGTAATCGATAACTTCTGGATGGATGCTGCGAATTGGATGGAGGGCCGGTTACAGCCTGATATCACCATTGCGCTTAACCACATCATCAATGAGTTAATCAGGATTGATATGCCTGTCACTTTATTCATGGATGATTACCAACACATCAATTCCGTAGAGATACACCAGTTTATTGAACGGCTCATTGACTGGTCCCCGGAGAATTTTCAGTTGGTCATCGGCAGCCGTATCGTGCCGCCGCTGTCCCTGAGCAAATGGCGCGTCAGCGAAAAAATGACCGAGGTGGATGTCAGCATGCTTCGCTTCAGCAGCATGGAGGGCAAGGCGTTTCTGGAACACAAGCATAATTTACAGCTTACTTCAGAGCAGATCGCGATCATCACCGAAAAAAGCGAAGGCTGGGCTGCGGGTCTGCAACTCGTAGCGCTGGTGCTGAAAAATTACGCTCAACGCGATGAGTTTATCGCTTCCTTTTCCGGCAACCTTTATGAGATTGCCGATTATTTAACAAATAATGTATTGATACAACAAACCCAAACCCTGACGGACTTTTTGCTCAAGACTTCCATCCTGTCACGATTTAATGCGGACATATGCAACCTGTTGACCGGGCGGGATGATTCGCAAAGTGTCCTTGAACAACTGGAGAATGACGGTCTGTTTACCTTGCCCCTGGATACACACGGCCACTGGTACCGCTACCACCATTTATTTCATGATTTCCTCATCGGCAGACTCAGACGCCAGTATCCCCATGAAGTCCTGAACCTGTATCGTACAGCGGCAGGCTGGTTTCGCGCTCAGGGGCTTATCAAGGAAGCGGTTGACTACGCGCTGCACTCAAACAACCTGGAAATAATCGAGGATATCCACCGGGACGCGATAGCGATCATGTCACTGATGGGCACCACCGCACAGGTATATACCTGGCTCAGCAATATTCCGGATGCCGTAAAACAAAGATTCCCGCGACTCCTGATCCTGGAGGGTTTTGCTTTATGCCTGATGAACAGGGTCCAGGATGCGGAGACGGTCAATACACGGCTTGACCAGGCGCTTATTGGACTGGCCGGGGATGCAACTGGTGTTGACCCTGAAGAATTAACATCTCTCAAGGCGGAGGCAGTCGTTGTGCCGGCATCCATAGCAGCCATGAAGGACGATAATTCACGGCTGCTGGCGCTGACCGAGCAGCTTGAAGATAAACCTGTCAATAATCTCATGATCGCGACGTTGAACGATCTCAGGGGATACGCACAACTGCGGAAGGGTCGATTCGAGGACAGTAGAACGCTGCTTGCACGCGCCTGGCAGTATTTCTCAATAAACAACCAATGCTATGGAATGGCCGTAGTGGATGGTTTTGCAGGGATAGCAGATATCCAGCAATTGAATTACCAGGATGCCTACCGGGTTTTTGCGCGTTCGGAAGAAGCTGCAAAAGACGTAAGCAGCGGAAACATTTTTGCCCATGCCCTGGCCAGCATCATGCGCGCAACGATCTGTTACGAGTGGAACAGAATCGAGGAAGCGCAGAAATTATTAAATTCCAACCTGCAGTTGATCGAAGAGATCGGACCACCAATATTTTCCTGTTACGGTTACGTAACACTTTCCCGGTGTTACAGCGCAAAAGGAGACTGGGATGCTGCCATCAACGCACTCAACCGGTGCCTGTTTCGGGCAAGGCAGTGCGTGAGCAGCCTGTTTCCCGCCTGGGTCGAGAGAGAGCGATTACTGCTCGCCGGGAAAATGCGCGCCGGCGGGGCAGCCTATCCCGACCTTACCAGTCCCGACTCTTCGTCGGCGAATACTATTCCCGATATGTGGGATATAGGCGATTACTTCAGGCTGAGCAACCAGGTTCGCCTGTGTATTCTTGATAACAAAATCGATAACATCCAGGATCGTGTCATGAGTTTGTGCCGGCACGCAGAACAATACACGGCTTCCCAGGCAGTTCTGGATTGCCTGCTGCTGGAGGCACAGACCCTCAAAATGCTGGATGATCACGCCCAGGCGGCCGGGATCATCCAGCAGGCCGTCAGGCTGGCTGAGCCAGCCGGATTATTGCGCACATTTGTTGACGAGGGAGAATTGTTAAGAGGTCTGCTGGAAGACTGTTTAACGGACTCGTCATTTACAAACTCGGAAGCAGCATATCTGGAAAAAATACTGGACGCTTATTCTCTGAAAGAAACTGCTTACACAACAATTGGGCACACGGCACTGCACCGGGAGAACCGCACAGTCAATGTCGAGGCGCTGAGTAAACGCGAACTCGAAGTGTTGCAACTGGTATCTGCGGGTAAAACTAATACTGAAATTGCAGAGCAGCTGTTTATAGCCAAGGCAACCGTGAAATTCCACATCGGCAATATATTCGGTAAGCTGCATGCGACGAATCGGACCCTGGCCGTGGCTACGGCAAGAAACAGCGGCCTGATACGCTGAACCGAATCCCTCATTTACCAATCCCGATAAGGTGAAAGAAATATATGAGCCATCCAGCTTTTCTGAGCGCCAATGAACTGGCCCGCAAAATCCGTGACAGGGAAATCAGCTCCCTGGAATTAACGGACCACTATATAAAACGCATTGAGCAACTGGATGGCAGCATTAATGCCGTCGTAGTCCGGGACTTTGACAGGGCGCTTGCGGCAGCGGCAAAGGCCGATAAGGAGTTGGCCAGGGGTAATATTGCAGGTCCTTTGCATGGCGTTCCCGTTACCGTCAAGGAAGCGTTCAACATTGCCGGGCTGGCAACTAACTGGGGCGTTCCCGGGTTACGGGACAATATCGCCGACGCCGATGCTGAGGCCGTCAAACGACTGCGGCAGGCCGGGGCGGTGTTCATGGGCAAGACTAATGTTCCGTTCGGACTCGGGGATGTCCAGACTTACAACGACATTTACGGGGTAACGAATAATCCCTGGGATCTCTCATGTACTCCAGGCGGTTCCTCCGGGGGCTCGGCTGCCGCGCTTGCTGCTGGACTTTGCGCCCTGGAGGTCGGGTCCGACATGGCCGGTTCCATCCGCGTGCCTGCGCATTTCTGTGGACTTTACGGTCACAAGCCCACCTGGGGAGTAGTGCCAAACCAGGGACACGCCCTGCCCGGCGCCGTTGCTTCGCCGGACCTTGGAGTGGTGGGACCCATGGCGCGCAGTATCGAAGACCTCGTACTTGCCATGGACCTGCTTGCCGGCGCGCAGCCTTTGAACCAGCCGGGCTGGCGCCTCAGCTTACCGCGCCCGGACAAAAACTCGCTGCGCGAATACAAGGTTGCCGTCTTGCCGGGTAATGAAATTGCCCCGGTTGATGATGAAATCGCCGCCAGGGTCGCGGATACCGGCGAGATACTTGCAGAGCATGGTGCAAAAGTATCCGACCAGGCGCTACCGGATATTGACTTTAAAGGAAGTCATGAAATATTTTTGAACCTGATGTGGTCTCTTACGACCGAAGGTGTCACTGAAGAACAGTATCTTAAGGCCCGCCAGCTTGCCGATTCCATCCCTCCCGAAGATTCATCCGACGCCGCCATATCCGCGCGCGCCCGTGTGAGCAGCCACCGGGGCTGGCTGCATAATAATAATCAGCGTGAATTCCTGCGTTATGCATGGCGGAAGTTCTTTGATGAATGGGACATATTGATCTGTCCCGTATTTGCCGTCACTGCCTTTAACCACGACCATAGCCCGATTAATCAGCGAACGCTTACAGTGAACGGCGTTCCCCAGGCTTACTTGCAACCAATGTTCTGGTCCGGGATGAGCACGGTGTCTTATCTGCCGGGTACCGTCTTTCCCGCCGGCCTGGGTCGCAACGGACTGCCGATCGGCCTTCAGGTAATCAGTGCGGAGTACAACGATTACATCACGCTGGATTTTGTCAGACTGCTGTCAAGACACACTGGCGGGTTTCAGATACCCCCCGATGCGAAACCTGAACGGTAATTCCCGGCCGGGTTCCACCACAAACCTATACTTAAGGCTAGGCATTAACAAAAATCACGCTATAAACTGGTCTTAAGGTTGGTTATACGACATGGAATAGTTGTTAGAATTTTCCCGGAAAATACAAGATTTATAGTAGTAAATCCGCTGATTTACTATGCAATAAAACGGGGGATGTTCATGATCAACAACTTCAAAATCACTTTGAGCCTGGTATTAGCCCTTGTCATCTCATTACCACTTAACGCACAGGTACTGGAAGAAATTATCGTTACCGCGCAGAAACGGGAACAGAACCTGCAGGATGTGCCGATATCAATACTGGCGATAACAGGCGACGATATTGCAGCCGGTGGCTTCTCCGACATGGAGGACCTGTCCGCGTTCGTGCCGAACCTGTTCATGTCGGACACGCTCGTGGGCCAGAATCTCGTCATGCGCGGCATCGGCACCACTGTCGCCAACGAGGCATTCGAACAAGCGGTCGCGCAATTCCACGACGGCGTGTATTACGGCCGCGATAACATGAGCCAGAACAGCTTCTTTGACCTGGAACGGGTGGAGGTGATCCGCGGCCCGGCGCCGGTGTTTGCCGGCCAGAGCGCCACCGCCGGCGCCTTGAGTTATATCAGCCGCCGGCCCGGCGACGAATGGGAAGGGGATTTTTCAGTGTCTTACGGCACCGATGAAGAACTCAGTGTCACCGGCGCTACAGGCGGCCCACTGTCGGATACGTTCGGCATCCGCTTTGCCGGCCGCTACTACGACCTCGACGACGCCGGCTATAAACACGTGCTTACCGGCAAGCAACTCGGTGTCAAGGAAAACTGGGGCATACGGGTTCTCGGGGTATGGGAACCAACCGATGATTTCGAACTGACGTTCAAGTATGAACACCAGGACGTGCAGCAGATCGGCGTGCCGGCAGAATATACCCGCTGCGAAACACGGCCTGCCCTGAGCAGTTCCCATCCCGTCGTAGCTCCTTTTATTGGAGCCTTGTGTGGGCTGGACGCGGCGTACAACGGTATCGATTTGACCAGGCTTGACGGCGTGGTAGGTTCGGGTGGTGCGCTGGACGTGCGCGCGGTGATGGATGAACTGAACGCCGCCAGCGGCGCCGTGTTCGGCAGTCCCAACTACTGGGGCGCGCCTTTCAGCCCGGTTTCCTACGGCCTGAACAACGCCCGGATATTCAACGAAGAGGAACGGCGCGAGCACCAGGCCAACGTCGGCCTGCTGGCGTTCAACTGGGATATCGGCGGCAACGGTATCGTGATGAGCTCCATCACGTCCTACGTGGAATACGACAAGTACGACATCCTGGACCCGGACATGAGTTCGTTCGCCGTGTTCGCCGATGAGCGCAATGAATCGTTTGAACAGTTCGCCCAGGAGGTGCGCTTTACCTCGCCGGCGGATCAACGGTTTACCTGGATGGTGGGCATGTATTACCAGGAGCACGACATGACGACGCAGGTTGACGTATTTCTGCCATGGCTGTTTGACCTGCCGCACTTCTTCTCCATGGGCTTTGTTCCGCGTAATCCCGCCCTTAACCCGGCGACGCACAGCGCCATCAGCTTCGGCGGTCCGCTGGTTGAGGATTCTCGCTGGATCTCCGGGTTCTTCAACACGACGTTCAAGGTGACCGAAACTATCCGCATCAATGTCGGCGGGCGCTACGTCGATATCGAAAAAGACGGCACCGAGAACCCGCAACTGGCGCTCCTGCCTGTCGGCGGAACCGAATTCGGCCCTCCCGTTCCCTTTGTGCCCCCCGTATCTGACGAAGCCAATGCTGACGACTTTCTGCCGGAGGTCGGCCTGCAACTGGACGTGAGCGACAATATCATGCTCTACGGAAAATATTCCGAGGCGTTGAAGGCCGGCGGTTTTGTCAAGTCCCCGCCCGTAACAGGCGGCGCCCCGGATCCGTTCTCTTACAAGCCGGAGAAGGCGGAAGGCTGGGAAGGCGGCATCAAGGCGCTGCTGCTGGACGGCAGGCTGGCCGTGAACGTAGCGGGCTTTTACACTGACTTCAGCGAACTGCAGGTCACTGTTTTCAACAATACGACCGGACAGTTCATCACCCAGAATGCTGCCGAATCCCATACCACGGGTTTTGAAATCGACGGCCGCTGGGCCATCACCGATAACTTTTCCCTCGGCTTTGCCGGCAACTACACCGAGGCCGAGTACGACAGTTATAACGGCGCCGAGTGTAATTCGCTGGATGCCAAGCTGGCCAGGATTGCAGCCATGAACCCGTTCGCTCCGTGCTTCATCGACGGCAGCGGCGAGGAACTGCCGTTCTCACCCGAATGGTCGGTGAACCTGCAGCCGAATTACCGTATGACCGTGGGCGGTTTCCAGGTCACAGCCAGCGCCAACGTTATCTTCAGCGACGGTTACCGCATGTTCGGTATCAGTGGCGACCCGCTGGACCAGGTGGATTCCTGGGAGCGTCTTGACCTGCGCCTCGCCATTGCCCCGCCCGACGGCAACTGGGAAATCGCTGCTTACGGCAGGGATGTAACCGACGAGCGGCGCCAGATTATGGACGCGTTCGAGTTTCTCAGTACCAGCCTGGACGTGGTACACGATGCCAACGGTTCCGGTCGCGAGCGCGGGGCCCGCTTCGGTGTGCAACTGAGCTACTCCTTTTAGTTGAATATACACCCCCGTATCAGCAGTGTAACAATATCAGCCTTATCTCTAGAGGTACCATAAATGCTTAATAAAGTGGAACGGTTCTACGCGCAGCCACCCTATGCGCCTTTCCCCAGACCCGAATATGAAGACCGGGTGCGCCGGTTGAAAAAAGAAATGGCGGCGGCCAGGCTGGATGTAATGGTCATGTGGGGAGAAAACAATATCCGCTACTTTACCGGTTTTTTATCGAACCACTGGCCCCCGGTCACGGTGTGCCCCGCGGTGCTGCTGGTCGCGATCGACAAGGAGCCGGTCATGATCGTGCCGGACTTTTTCCAGGGTGTGGTAGAGGGTTATACCTTTATTGAGGATATCCGCTGCCAGCACCATCCCCACGTCACCGAGAATCTCAGGGGCATGCCGCGGGACGTGGCCGGTGTGGTAAAGGAACTTATGGGGCGCAGCAGCGGCCGGGTCGGCATCGAGGGAGGCATCAAGGGCGGCATGACCATTCCGCGGCCCGTCAATGACATCGATGAGTTCCGCGCGGCCTTGCCGGACGTGGAGTTCGTCTACGCCGCCGACCAGATCTGGAACGTCAGGATGATAAAGTCGTTGCTGGAGGTCGAGGCGCTGAGGATCGCCTGCGAAGCTGACGTCAAGGCATATCACGACCTGGTCGCCAATTTTGAGTGGGGCTGGACCGAGAAAGACGTCGGTCTGTTCGTCCGGCAGCAACTCCTCGAATACGCGGACGAGTGCAAACCGTGTCTATGCATGGCCAGCCGGCGCGAGGTTTTCATGGCGGATATCCCGGCCTGGGATGAAGGTATCCCGTTGATGCCGGGCGATCGGCTGGTGCTGGAACCGCTGCCCGAGATCAAGGGTTACTGGGGAAGCTCCGGACGCACCTTCCATATGGGACCGGCGCCCGATGAGGAGATCCGCAAGATACAGGTCCTCGACCGCGGCCGGGAAGTCGCCGCGCAGCTCACGAAACCGGGGGTAACGACCGGTGAGATCATGGATGCAATCAACGAGACGTTACAGGACGGCGGCCTGCATTGTTCCCTGGACCAGGGCGGCCACGGGGTCGGACTGGACGGCCAGGAGCCTCCGGCGATTGCGCTGGGTGAAAAATTCGTGGTACAGGAAAACATGGTGCTGGCCCTGGAATGCTGGATGTTTGAAACCGATGAGCATGGCCATCACAGGGTATACGGCGGGGAAGATTACGTGCACGTCACGAAAGACGGTTGTGACCCGTTGCCTACTTTCCCGACGGATATCGTCAGTCTTGGCACGTGAGACAACCCGCGGGATTGTATCCGGAACATTACCAGCTATGAAGAAGGCCGTATTCGTCGCCCCGACTATCCACGAATATTCCGATCCTAACAACCTGCTGGATCTTGCCAGGTTAACTGAAGAGGCGGGTTGGGACGGTTATTTCATCTGTGACCACCTGATCCTGGATCCCGGAGGATACCTGGGGCTTGCCGACCCTACAGTTACGCTCGGCGCGATCGCCGCGGTCACCGAGAAGGTCATTATAGGAGCGATGGTCACGCCTGTGTCCCGCCGGCGGCCATGGAAACTGGCCAAGGAATTTGCCAGCCTGGACCAGTTGTCGAACGGTCGCCTGCGTATCGGCATCGGACTGGGGGGGCTGGACCAGGAATTCTCGAATTTCGGCGAAGATCCCGACAAGAAAGTACTGGCCAGAAAGACCGACGAGGGAATCGCCATCATGGAACAATTGCACACCGGGGAAGCGGTGAATTTTGATGGGGAGATGTACCAGGTCAAGGATGCAAGGCTGCTCCCGCGCCCGGTACAACGTCCGCGTATCCCGGTCTGGGTCGCTGCCATGCTGCCGGCCAAGCCCGGCCAGCGGCGCGCGGCGCGCTGGGACGGCATCATGCCTCACGTAATACCGGTGATGCTTGAAGAAACACAGGACATCTCGGGCACGGACCTGCGCGTTGTCATGTCTCCCAGCCCGGAACAGATTCGGGAAGTAGTCGAATTCACCTCCGGGTTGCGCGAGACGGATGATCCGTTCGATGTTATTGCTTCCGGCATCACTTACGGACTGGACGCAGGCGCCGCCGGCGACAGGTTAAAATCCTACCGGGACGCGGGCGCCAACTGGTGGTTCGAGTGGCTGGATTGCGGCAGGCCGGGAACACTGGACCAGGTACGTGAACAGATTAAAGCCGGTCCGCCGGGAGCCTGAAGAGGTTGTCCGCTTCTCGATAATCCCGGTCGGAACCAAACAGCTCAACGACAAGTAACATATCTCTACCACATAAGGAGACTCTCATGCCTGTTCTTGCAATGGCCGTTCCGGTCCCGCCGGGGAAAACGAATGCCCTGGAGCAACATATCGCAGAAGCCGTCGAACGCGCAGATTTTGAAGAGACGCTCAGGGGGTTCGGCATAGCGCACGAAAGCTGGCATATCCAGGAGACGCCCCAGGGTGATCTGCTTATCCTGGTATTCGACGCCGACGACCCGTATTCCATGCTCCGGGAATTTTCACTATCGGAAAAAGACCTTCCGGTCATGCAGAAGAATTTTCTGAGGGAAACCCTGGGTGTAGATCTGTCCCAGCCTCCTCCCGGGCCACCCTCGAGAGTGATTTTCAACTGGCCGGGTTAAAACCCATGACATGGGAAGTCGTTCAGGATCTGGTCGTCCCCAAAAGTACGGGCAAAACGATGCGGGTCGGCAAAGGCCAGATATTCCGTGTTATTGAACATGAAGGGAAACAGGTAGTCGACCTTACTTTCCTGAACGCACACAACTATAAAGAGCACTTCGCCGCCGAGTATTCCGCCATACTGAACAGTATGCAGGACACAGGCGGCTATTACCGGCTTACCAGGCTCTATTCCAAGCCGCCCTATGAGAATGTCATGGCAACAGTTGTTGATGACAAAATCGGGGATGGCGCCAGGGGGGGTGAGCGAGCGGGTCATTTCATGATGTGTCACTGCTCAAAACGGTTACTGGAACATCTCGGCCTCCCGGGGACACGGACCTGCAGCGATAATTTTGCCGATGCTTTCAGCGAGATCGGCTTGAAGCAGGAAGATACTTATGACGAGACCATCTTCAACGTCTGGATGAACTCCTGGCTTGGCGAAGACGGCGCTATGAATTTTGCCCGCCCGCTTGCGGAGACGGGTGACCATATAGACTTTCTGGCGGAAATGGATGTTATTGCCGTTTTCTCGGTTTGCCCTGATGAAACCAGCCCGTGTAACGATTTTAAAGCCAAGGCATTAAGGTTCCAGGTCCTGGAACAGAAGGAATAACAAACGATGACCTCGAAGGTAATCGATGAATTCGTCATCCCCAGGTGCTCGGGCAAGGCATTCAGGGTCGACAAGGGCCAGGCATTTCGCGTAATCGAACACGAAGGCAAGCAGGTAGCCGGCCTGATATTTTTAAACGCACATAATTATAAGGAACAGTTCATGGCCGAGTTTTCCGGGGGACTGAACTATTTCCACCCTTCCGGCATGGGCAGCCACTACAGGCTCAGCAAGCTCTATTCCAAGGTCCCGTACGAGAACGTCATGTTGACGGTTACCGAAAACAAAATCGGCGATCATTTCCTGGGCCCCCACTGCACGCGCACGATGATGGAAATATTGGGTGCGCCGGGTCACCGAAGCTGCAGCGATAATTTTTCCGATGCGCTGGAGGAGTTCGGCCTGGAACTCGGAGATATTTACAGTCCCAGCGTATTCAACGCTTTTGCCAATGTCCGAATCGACCCCAGGGGTGATGGAACCATACGCATCGACCCTCCCCGTTCCGAAAAAGGTGACTACATAGAGTTTCTCGCGGAAATGGATGTTCTGGTGGCAGCTTCAGCATGCCCGGATGATAAATCAGCAATGAACGACCACTCATGCAAAGCCATACAGGTCCGGATTTTAAACGCGGAATAATATCCACGTTCACCCGGTTCCCGATTGCAAACCGCTACGCTCTTCTTAAAATTTCAGGTATCAGTCGTCTTACATCGTTGCCGGCCTTTTCCGATTACGGTTCCCCGGCGCCGTAACTCATTTACCGATTTACCACCGGAGTTCGGGTCAGTGGTGCTATACTTCAACCATGAACTATTATGGTAGATCCGGCGTCATAATAAATACCTGAATTCGTGTATGTGTAATGAACCCTGGTTTATTTCAAATCAGCATAGCGGTTGTTTATCTCTCTCTGGCATGCCTGCCTTATGCCCGTGCGGATGATAGTCCGGCAGGCGGCAGATCGACCAGCAGAGACACCCAGGCGCAGGTTAGTCCCTCCCAATCCATAGCGAATTACGAGCAGGAGATCCGGAAACGTGAGGCGGAACACGGCGTTTACGATCCCGCTACGGGTGAATTCCTGTTATCCGTGGGCCTCGTTTACCAGAATGACGGAAGGCACGAAGAAGCAGTCGATGCATTCGCCCGCGCCCTGCAGATCAAGCGCGTCAACGAGGGGCTTCAGGGCATCGGCCAACTGCTCATTTTGGAGCAACTCATCAAAAGCAATATCGCTGAGGCCGACTGGGAGGAAGTGGACCGGAACTACCAGCAACTGCTGTGGATACACAAGCGCAATTACGATGCCGACGACCCCCGCCTGTTACCCGTCGTCGATAAGGTGGGGCGCTGGAAGCTCAAGGCATACAAGGAAAACCTGCTGGACGGCAGCGCGATAAGAATAATCGGCGAATCCGAAAAGCTGTTCAAGAATACGATTGATATCCTGGAACGCCAGTATGGCGAGAATGATCCGAGACTGATCAACCCGCTCTACGGCAGGGCCTTGACGAATTACCAGTATGCCATTGAAGTTGCCAACACCCCCCAGGATGAGTTTCACGGCGCCGGCAGTCCGACCAGGACCCAGGTGATATGCCGTACCGTTCCCACACCCAACGGCGGCGCCAGGCGCATCTGCAACACCATCCGGGTGCCTGACCCGAGCTATTATGCCACCCAGTCAAGCAACAAGGACTTTGCCCTGGGCCAGCGTCTTGTTGCCGTCGGCAAGGCATTGAAGCAGATAGTTCAAATTCATGACGCCAATCCGGACCTGTCAAAGGAATCCCATGCCAGGGCGCTGGTGCACCTGGGTGACTGGAATCTCCTCAGGGGGAAAAAAACCACGGCCTACAAGAACTACAAGGCCGCGTACGGGTTGCTGGCGGACAGTGATGATCACCAGCAAGCCATAAGGGAATTATTCGGCAAACCGCAGAACCTGCCGGCCCTGCGCCTGCCCCTGCCCGAGATCGATGAAAAGCTGGAAGAAGAGAAGACCACGTCCGTGCTTGCATCGTTTGACGTGTCCCGCTCCGGCCGCGCGAAAAACGTGCAGATTATCGAGTCCGAACCGCCGGATGCCACCTCCGCCCGCAGAAAAGCGAAGAAAACCATCCGGGGGCGCCTGTACCGGCCGCGTTTTGAGAAAGGGGAACCGGTGGCTACTGTGGGTAATAAAATCCGTATTGTGGATTAAGGATGGATGGGGTCAGAGTAAAATTTCTGGGATAGACGGGGTCAGAGTAAGAATTTCGCAGAAATTTTACTCTGACCCCTTATTTTTTTAATCCCCGTTGCGCAGAAAGTCGACGTCCTCAATGTCCGGCATCAGGACGAACTCGGGATAGGATTCAATACCCAGTTCTGCCGAATCCTGGCCGAGTTCCTCAACCTCGGCCGACACCCGCACTCCGATGGTCTTTTCAATCGCATACCAGACAATCATTGAAACCAGGAACACGTACACACCGATCGCGAGAATGCCGGTAAGCTGAACCTTCAGGTCGCCCCCGGCGGCAATGCACACGGCGAGGGTGCCCCAGATACCGGCAAACAGGTGCGCGGAGATTGCGCCGACGACGTCATCCACTTTCAATCCTTCCAGCAGTTTCATGCCCAGCACGCAGACAACGCCGCCTACCAGACCGATAAAGATCGCCCAGGTGTGGGCGACGATATCCGGACCGGCGGTAATCGATACGAGTCCGGCAATCGCGCCGTTCAATCCGGCCAGCAGGTCGACCCGTCCCAGCAGCGGCCTTGAAACGCTGATGGCCGCAATCACCCCTGCCGCCGCCGCCAGGTTGGTATTGACCAGCACGTTGCTCATCGCCACTGCGTCCACCGCGCCACCCAGGGCCAGTTGCGAACCGCCGTTAAACCCGAACCAGCCCAGCCACAGGATAAAAACGCCCAGGGTCACGATAGGTACGTTGGAAGGTGGCGTTGGCTTGATGCTGCCGTCCGCGCGGTACTTACCCAGTCTCGGGCCTACGATCAGTGCGCCGGCCAGAGCGGCCCAGCCCCCGGTAGAATGCACTATGGTGGAACCGGCAAAGTCCTGAAAACCCATCTCGCTGAGCCAGCCGCCACCCCAGGTCCAGGCGCCTGCTATCGGATAAATCGCGCCGGCCAGAAAAGCCGTAAACAGCAGGAACGACCACAGCTTTACCCGTTCCGCCATGGTGCCGGAAATAATGGAGGCCGTGGTTGCTACGAACACCATCTGGAAGAACCAGTCGGACATCACGGAATAGCCGTTTTCGACCACCTCGGCCTTGGCCTCCTCATCACCGGACAGCAGGGCAAGCTCCGCCTCCGACGGCCCGTAGGTAAAGGTCAAGGTACCGACCCAGCCGGACACGTCCGTATACATGAGGTTGTAGCCCACCAGATAGTACATAAGGCCGGCGATGGAATAAAGCCCGATATTCTTGAGACAGATGACCGAAGAGTTCTTGGTGCGTACCGACCCCGCTTCAAGCATGGTGAAGCCGGCGCACATCCACATCACCAGCGCGCCCCAGATAAGGAATGAAAAAGTGTTGAAAATGAACTGCAACTCTTGCTCCACCGCAGCATAGGTACAGGGTGCGGCTGCCAGGAGAATTACAGCAGTGACGAGTTTCCCCGGAAATGAACTGCAATGGGGGGTTAGTTTAATGCGTTCAGCGTTCATCGTCCTCCCCTGTTTCTTGTTCTTCGAGCAGGGTCGATCCTATCACAAAACACTGTTTGGAGCAATCTTAGAGAATGCGCTCCTTGGCAAGTGGAACATCGTAGCGGTAGCCTTCTTTGCCGGGGTTGTGTACGCTCTGGCTACCTGTGTAAACACCGCCCTTGTCGATATACTTGTATCGGTCGAGTGGCCAGAGAAACTGTTTGTTCTCTCGATACCATAAAGTGTATGCCGCTTGCAGTCCGGCAAGGTCAGTACGCTCCGCAATCAACTCCTCACCCTTTTTCACCAAGGCGTCTTTCACGTCTGAAAGTTGCGTATTCCACACTGCGGCTAGCCGAGTCTTGTCCCTACAGTAGACGAGTACATATTCATGCTCGTCGGCAATGTTCGACGGGTTGTTGTCCGTGGCGTTCTTCCAGACGATGGTGCCGACTTTGTTCTCCTCTCCAAAGACCTCATCACACAGCTTCCGGAGATGATGGATCTCGTTGTCATCAATCGAAATGAAGATTGCGCCATCAGTTCGCAGCAGTTGACGAGAAAGCAAGAGGCGCGGATAGAGCATGTTGAGCCAGTTTGAGTGGAAGCGCCCGTCTGCTTTTGTGTTTGTGTCGACCTTAACCCCCTCTGAGGTCACGCCGATGTGTTCCCAATAGGTCTCCTTATCCTCCTTCCATACGTCGGAATAGACGAAATCCTTGTCCTTGTTGTACGGCGGATCAATTATAGATGCACTTGACTCTATTACGATAGGCGGCAAGCAGGCATTTCAAGACTTCGAGATTCTCTCCCTCAATGATCGCGTTCCCCTCGGCAAGCTCTGGATTCACGGAGCGCTCGTGATCGTACTCCAAAGATGCAAGCGTCGGCGTGAAGGCGTTGCGCTTCGCGTTGCCCTTCCCAAACCAACGGAATTCAAAGCGCTCGGACTCAGGCGCCAAGTCGGGGTCGATGAGGCGTTTCATCTCGTCCGGGTTAAGTGCCCCATCGTTGGTAAACAGGTCCGGCATAAGCGCCCGGAGTTGTTCCAGACGTTCCTGGTTCACATCCGGCGTAGCCGGCATTCGATCCATAATAGCCTTGTTCATAAGTTGTCCTCTTCGTTCTCGGAGCGCCATTCCAGCAGCAGTCTGCGCAGCTCCTCCTCGGGTGGAAGTTCCAGCTTGTAACGGCTGGCGAAAATACGTTCGTTGCCCTTGTCGAGTACGTATTCGACGATGGCATCGTTCTTATCGGTGCAAAGGATCAATCCAATGGTGGGGTTGTCCTCCTGGGTGCATACTTCACGATCAAAATAGTGAACATACATCTGCATCTGGCCGATGTCGCCATGAGTGAGTTTTTCCGTTTTCAAATCGATGATCACATAGCATTTGAGGCGCACATGGTAGAAGAGTAAGTCGGCATAGAAATGATCCCCGTCGAGCGTGAGTCGTCTTTGGCGGGCCACAAAGGCGAAACCGTCGCCCAATTCCAGCAAAAACTCCTGCAGATGAGTCGTCAGGGCCATCTCCAAATCGCTTTCGACCAAACGATGCGACTCGGGAAGACCGAGGAACTCTAAGGCATAGGGGTCTTTAATGATGTCTATCGGGTTTTCGGGCACCTGCCCTTCGCTGGCGAGTTGCAACACACCATCCTTGTCGCGGCTCTTGATCAGGCGTTCAAATAACAGGGTGTTGATCTGTCGTTCAAGCTGCCGCTTGTTCCAGTTGTTCCGGGCGGCTTCCTGTTCATAGAACTGCCGTGCCTCCTCGTTCTCGACGCGCATCAGGGCGCGATAGTGCGACCAGCTTAGATCGGGATGGAAGCCAGTGGCGAATTCAGTACCCATTGGGTAGTGTTTTGGTGTCGATTCTTTCCCCGGTGGGGAGAGAATCTTCGATTTCCCGGATTCTTTCCCCACCGGGGGAAGAATTGTCGGGGTGCGATCCATATACTTCTGATAGAACTTGCGCATGTTCCACAAGGAAACGGCGGAGTAGCCTCTACCATAGCGTTCAGACAACCGCTTAGACAGCCCTTCAATCAGGGCCTTGCCGTAGTCAGCCCGCTTACTTCCCTTCTGCTCTTCTTCAACGATTTCACGTCCGATCAGCCAGTATGCGACCACCATTGCGCTGTTGACTGTTCGGGCGACATGACTACGCGCTTCTTCGAGGATGTCAACAATCCGACCGAATAGCGCGGCATTGTTCGGCACCGACGTATTCGGGCTCTTCTTCAGAATCTTGTCAGGCATACATAACTCCCTTTGCATTAGTCTTGAAAACGGAATACTCCTTGACGGGTGCATCGTAGTTGACACGCGCATCAATCCCAAGCGCATCGAAGTGCTTCATGGCGCACTTGATCTTGTAGACTTCACTCTCACGAAGCGCCTTCTTGTCCGCAAGCTCGTTCGTACCCTTTGTTTCGACAACGAAGTAGAACTCCGCCTCTTCTTCGTTACGCAGGCGCTTCCGTCGAAGAACAACGCCGAAATCAGGATTGTAGGAACCGATGGGGGTTGGAATCCGGTAGAAATCCGGGAGCTTGAGAAAACATACAACTTCATCGTCGTTGTCTGCGGCTCCCCCGAAGTCCCGTTCAAAATTGCTGTCGCACACAACACGGTCATATAAGCCCCGGTTCGGCGTTTCGATAGTGTCCGCGAAGGTCACGAGACTCGGCTCAAGCAGCGAAATATCGAACTCTTCGCCGCTGGGCGCATAGGTCAAGCCACGTAGCAGTTCATCCAGTTCAATTTCCCGAATTCGCGATGATGCTTCGTGAATGAAGCGGTAGGGGTTTGCCATGATAGCAGCACGGTTAGTTACTCCCCGCAGGATTCGGATTACTGTCGGATAGGCAAGTGATGTTCCCTCGCTGATTTCTTCGACCAGGTCCACTGCTCCGAACGTGGCACGCAGGCGGCGACGCTCGCTACCTATGTGCTGTGTCGTGACCCCTTGGGCTTCGAGCCGCTCAACACGGTTGAGGGCTACTTCAGCGGTGTAGTGTTCAATCTTCACGGCATTCAGTGCCTCGGTGGCACGGGTGATAACAGCATCTTCATCTATCAGGACTGTGTAGTCGGTACGCAGACTCAGACGCCGCCAGAATTCACGAAAGGAATTGCTTTCATAGACCGTATCCTTCCTTCTTACGCGCCGCTTGCGTGGGTGCTTGCCCTTCTTCTTGTGCCTTGTCTTCGCGCCGGAAGCAGTTGTTCCATAGACCTCCTGGATTTCGCTCTGGTACTGACTCACGAATGTTTCATACGTCTCGTTCGGAACAATCGTCAACAGGTTGATCTCGCCGCCTTCCGGGCAGTCGTCGGCGTCATAGACGCGCTGGCCCTTCTGGTTAACGGAGATGCGAAGTCCGCGGCCGATCTCTTGCCGTTTTTTTATCTCACTGTAGCTCTGGTTGAGCGTCGCTATATTGAATACGTTGGGATTGTCCCATCCCACGCCAAGGGCGGAATGCGAGAATATGAACTCAACCGGATTCCCAATGCGCAGCAATTCTTCCTTCTGTTTCAGGATGAGGTCGAAAAGCGCCTTGTTCGTGCGCATGGAACGCTCGTTATCTGTGTACACGCCCTTTCCCGTCTGCGCGAAGTAGTAGCCCTGCACGGCAGCTATTTCTTCCTCGCTGGACTCGCGATTCAGTTTCTCTCGGCAAACCTGTCGATATTTCTCCGCGAAGATGCGGCGAATAACATAGCCCCGATAGCCGACATTGCCCGTTTTCTCTTCGAGATCGTCGCCGACCTTGAGGAATAGAGACTCACGTAGGGTGAACGAGCCGTCTTGCTTTGCGTACCAGAGGCGCAGCTTCGCTCTCGGCGGCTTTCCATCCTGAAACGTCTTCACTTCAACAAGCTCGACGCGCAATGTTGCTTCCTGGTTTTGCTCTGCAACAGTCAGAACTTCAATCTTTTTCACAAGACCCTGTTGATAACTGTCAAACGGTGTCAGTCTGTATACAAGATTCCGCATGACCTTGTGTGTCGCGGAATAGCGGAGCCTGCATAGCGGCGTGAGGGCGTCGATACGAGCGACGGCATTCACTGTGTCCATGCCCTCCTGCGGCTCATCCATGATGATGATCGGGCGCGTGCGCGCAATAGCCTCGATGAAGGGCATATTGAAGAAGAGGTCTTCCCGCTGGGCCTGGTTGAGAATGCGGTCCTCCGCATTGAAGGACTGGAGCGTCATCACCATGATTTGGGGATGCTGCTCCTCGACGAAGCCCGTCACGCGATTCAAGCGTTTGCTGTCGTACTCGAAGCATGCCGGCGTGAAGCCGTACACGTCGGCAAGCTGTCGTTTGAACACGTCGAAAGTGGATAGGACGCCCTCTTTAATGGCGACGGAGGGAACGAGGATGATGAACTTCGTGAAGGCGTATTGGCGGTAGAGTTCGTAGGCCGTCTTGAGGTATACGAGAGTCTTGCCGGTGCCCGTCTCCATCTCGATGCAGAAGTCCAGGGCTTCGTCGGGAGCAGCCGTTTCTTCGTCGATGCCGCTGTCTTTGATTGTTGCCAGGAAGTTCTCGCGAATCTGCTCGGTGGGGATAGTGAGGACGTTGCTCCGCACACCTTCGCGGCAAGCCATATCGAACGTGTTGCGCGGTTGTCCCTCAAACAGTCGCACGACGGCGTCTATAGCCTCGCGCTGATATGGGAGTTCCTCAAGTTTCAGTTCCATAGCCTTCTACTTGCCGTTTTCTTCCGATTTGTCCGCCTTGCCTGACTTCATCCTGTCGTGTATTTCGTTCAAACCGAGGATGTACAGAAAAATGTGCCGTCTCGCGTCTGGGAGACGAGCCCGCTATCCGTTACTCCCGTTCCAACCCCTGTTATAACACCACCCATTCGGAGGAAGCGTTATGTCTGATAGTGTACACACTGATACCTTAAACGTCATTCATGCGGAGTTGGCGGCCTCTCTATTTGGAAGAGAGACAGAATTAGACGCCTTAAAACTGGTATCAAAAAATGCGTTGTGAACCGTCAGGCCATCCTCAAACAGAATTACTCTAAGATACTTCCGAACATCAGTTCACCCTTGAAGATACCGTAAGCGCCGAACATCCGTTTGGCGTGGACGTTGCCGAAGGGCGCCAGCAGCTCCAGCAGGTATCCGATGAGCCCGGAGCCGCCATTCATACGGGATTACCCGCCCAGGACCATGCTCACGACGGAGAGCATGAAGTCAACCATCGGATACAGAATCTTCTCCAGGACTCCGGTAAAGATCAGGACAACCAGGATGGGCAGGCCCCAACGTTCCAAGGCGTTATAACGGCGCGCCGCTGCAGGGGACAGGAAAGCCGTTACGATGCGGCTGCCGTCCAGGGGCGGCAGGGGCAACAGGTTCAGGGCGATCAATACGATGTTGATAATGATCCCCACCTTGGCCATTTCGATAAACAGCATTGAGGGGTAAGAAACCGCATTGCCTGCCGCAAACGGGACCGACAGCAACAACGTCCATAACGCCAGCATGACGATATTGGCCCCCGGCCCGGCCGCCGCGACCAGCGCCATGTCGCGCCTTGGCTGCTTCAGGTTGCGCCAGTCCACCGGCACCGGTTTGGCCCAACCGAAGGCAAACGGCGTCAGCACGATCATGACCAGCGGAACGACTATCGTGCCCAGCGGGTCAATGTGTTTTACCGGGTTCAGCGTCAGCCGGCCGGCCAGCCTGGCGGTCGGATCGCCCAGTTTCCCCGCCACCCAGCCGTGGGCGACTTCATGCACGGTGATGGCGAATATGATGGGAATCGCGGCAACGACTATTTTTTCCGCCAGGGAGAGTTCGAACATGGTTGTACGGATCAGTTCCGGGCGAGGATGATCAGAAACACGATGAACAGCACCACGATGCCGATGGGTATCAGCGCGCTTGAC
>JAPPLI010000103.1 GCA_028819495.1 Gammaproteobacteria bacterium
ACTCCTTATAATGAATGTTTGCTTACTGGATTCCCGCCTGCGCGGGAATGACGAACGGGGCGCGATTTGTGTCGTTACGTATAATTCCCAATTCGTAATTCTCAATTCCTGAGTATCCCCTTCATGATAATCCGCTTGATGTTTTTACGGGTCTGGTTATAAAAGTGCTGCTCGTCCAGGTTTTTCCCCAGCAGTGAGTCGACCTGGACCGCGAAGTCCGCATAATGCTGGGTCACCGCCCAGATCATCATGATCAGGTGATAGGGGTCAACATCAGCCATTTCTCCGCGTTTTATCCATTTCCTTATCACCCTGGCCTTTTTCTTTACCACGTCGCGCAAATAGGTATCCAGCACCGGCTTCAGGATAGGCGCACCAGCGGCGATCTCATTGGCAAATACACGCGACGCCATGGGATACAGCCGGGAGAATTCAATCTTCTGGTCTATATACGCGCTGATTTCATGTTCCGGCGCTTCCTTTTCGTCCAGTTCCTTCAAGGGTTGCAACCAGATTTCCAGGATATCGCGCAATACCGCCAGATAGAGTTCCTCCTTGGAGGAAAAATAATACAGCAGGTTCGGCTTGGACATCTCAGCCCGCTCCGCAATCTGGTCGAGGGTTGCCCCCCGAAAGCCGTAGCGCGAGAAAATCTCTGTTGCCGCAGACAGAATCCTTTCCCTGTTGCGGGCTTGAATCCGGCTCTCTTTTATATTCCGTTCAGGCCCGGACGGAGCCACCTCGGCCAGCAACGACGGATTGGAACCCAGCTTCATTTGTTTGGTTGACATGCTTTATTTGACCAAATGATAAAATAATATTTGTCAGAAGTAACGTTTATTCCTATAATGTATCCTTGTTGAGGTTTAATGTCACCTGCGGAATACGAATTAAGGGGTCAGAGTAAAAAGTCATTCAAGATACTTACCCATGGAGAACATATTGGGTGACTTTTTACTCTGACCCCAGCCATCATACTATGTCAAAAATAATAGTAGGATTGATCCAGATGGGCCTTAAAGGCGACGTGTCAATGAGTGTCGAGGATATCCGCGACGCCATGCTGGAAGCGCACATCCCGTACATCAAGCAGGCTGCACGGCAGGACGTACAGGTTCTGTGTTTTCAGGAAGTTTTCACCCAGCCTTATTTCTGTCCCAGCCAGGATGCCAGGTGGTATGCGGCGGCCGAACCTGTTCCGGACGGACCTACCACGCAACTGATGCGGGAATACGCCAAAAAATACCGCATGGCGATCATCGTGCCCCTGTACGAGGAAAGCGCCCCCGGCGTCTACTACAATACCGCTGCGGTCATCGACGCCGATGGCGCCTACCTGGGTAAATACCGTAAAACCCATATCCCCCAGGTAGCCGGATTCTGGGAGAAATTCTTTTTCAAACCCGGCGCGTCAGGCTGGCCGGTTTTCCGGACTGCATATTGCAAGGTCGGTGTTTATATCTGCTACGACCGCCATTTTCCTGAAGGATGGCGGGCCCTGGCTTTGAAGGGGGCGGAATACATTGTTAATCCCTCGGCCACCGTTGCCGGGCTGTCCGAGTACTTATGGAAGCTGGAGCAACCTGCGTCAGCCGCCGCCAACGGTGTCTACATCGGCGCAATAAATCGGGTCGGAACCGAGGAACCGTGGAACATCGGTGAATTCTACGGTCAGAGTTACGTCGTCAATCCCCGCGGTGACATAGAAACCATGGCCAGCCGTGACAAGGACGAATTACTGGTACACGAAATTGACCTGGATATGGTGCGCGAGGTCCGCAACGGCTGGCAGTTCCTGCGCGACCGCAGGCCTGAAGCATACGGCGTGTTGACCGACCTGGAAACAGGATGACCTCCGGGATCAGAGTAAGATGGATTACCGGGGTCAGAGTAAGAAATTCGTCAGAATTTTTACTCTGACCCCATCTATCAGGGGATTAATATGTCCATATTGATAAAAGGAGGAACGCTCGTCACTGCCGAGCAAACGTATCGGGCTGATGTATTGTGCAAAAACGGACAGATAAGCGCAATCGGCCAGAACCTGAGTGAAACCGGCAGGACAGAGATCATTGACGCAGGCGGCTGCTACGTCATGCCCGGTGGAATAGACCCTCACACACACATGGAATTGCCGTTCATGGGAACTGTTGCCTCCGAGGATTTTTTCAGCGGCACCACGGCGGGCCTGGTTGGCGGCACCACCATGATCATAGACTTCGTCATCCCCAACCCGCAGCAGGATATTATGGATGCCTACCACCAATGGCGCGGCTGGGCGGAGAAAGCGGCAGCCGACTACAGTTTCCACGTTGCCATTACCTGGTGGGACGAATCAGTGCATAAAGCCATGGAAACACTGACCCGGGATTACGGGGTAAACAGCTTTAAACACTTCATGGCATATAAAGGCGCTATCATGGCCGATGACGAAGTCCTGGTAAACTCGTTCGGGCGCGCCCGCGAACTGGGTGCGCTGTGTACCGTGCACGCTGAAAATGGTGAACTGGTCTTCCACCTGCAACAGAAAATCCTCGGACAAGGCATCACCGGGCCGGAAGGCCACCCGCTGTCCAGACCACCGGAAGTGGAGGGAGAGGCCGCCAACCGGGCGATACGCATTGCCCAGGTAATGAACGTGCCCCTGTACGTCGTGCATACCTCCTGCATTGAAGCCTTGCAGGCGATTACCAGGGCGCGCAACGAAGGACAACGGGTATTCGGCGAGGCGCTGGCGGGACACCTGCTTATCGATGATTCCGTCTACCGCCACCCCGACTGGGACACGGCCGCGGCCTACGTCATGAGCCCCCCGTTCAGGCCAAAACAACACCAGGAAGCGTTATGGCGAGGGTTGCAAGCCGGCGTGTTGCAGACCACCGCGACGGATCATTGCTGCTTCTGCGCGCCGCAGAAACAAATGGGCAGGGAAGATTTCACCCGCATACCCAACGGCACCGGCGGCATAGAAGACCGCCTGCACGTCCTGTGGCACCACGGCGTAAACAGCGGACGCTTGACTCCGAACGAATTTGTCGCGGTGACATCCACCAATGCCGCGAAGATTTTCAATATCTACCCGCGCAAGGGCAGCATCAGTGTGGGCGCTGATGCCGACCTTGTTGTCTGGGACCCGGAGCGGCACAAGACTATTTCCCGGGACACCCATCACCAGAATGTGGATTTCAACATATTCGAGGGCATGACGGTGCGCGGCGTAACCACCGCAACCATCAGCCAGGGCAAGGTTGTTTACCAGGACGGCGAGGTGCGCAGTGAACGCGGCAGCGGGCGTTATATCAAACGTCCTGTATACGCGCCTTATTACGAGGCACTTGATAAAATGGCCCGGAATAACGCCCCCACGGGGGTCGTCAGAGAATGAAGGGGACAGATTTAAACATGCCCCCGCATGTCGTAAGCGGGGGTCTGTCCCCATAAAATTGATAGAACCGAGCGAACCATGACAGCAATACAAGCAGCAGAAAACCTGAATGAAAGCGACCGGCTTGTCGGTCACTATATCAATGGCGGGGCAGTAACAGACGCACATGAGCGCACTCTGCCGGTCTATAATCCCGCTACGGGTCAAATCACACGCCGCGTGGCGCTGGCAGGCAAAGCAACGGTAGCAAAGGCCGTTGCCGCGGCAGCCGCGGCTTATCCGGCGTGGCGCGGGACTCCACCCATGAAACGGGCTCGGATCATGTTCAGGTTCAAGGAGATACTGGAACAACACGCCAATGAAATCATCAGCTTGCTGACGGAAGAACATGGCAAAGTCCTGGATGACGCCCGCGGCGAGTTTACCCGGGGCGTGGAAGTTGTCGAATATGCCTGTGGCGCGCCCGAATTGTTGAAGGGGGAGCACAGCAAGGACGTCGGCCCGGGCATTGACAGCTGGTCCGAATTTCAGCCGTTAGGTGTCGTGGCTGGCATTACCCCCTTCAATTTCCCGGCCATGGTGCCGTTATGGATGTACCCGATGGCCCTCATCTGCGGCAATACGTTTGTGTTGAAACCATCGGAAAAAGACCCCAGCGCGCCGACCCGTATTGCCGAACTCCTCCAGGAAGCAGGCTTGCCTGACGGCGTGTTCAATGTTGTCCATGGCGACAAGGAGGCCGTGGATGCCTTATTGACGGACCCCAGAGTACAGGCAGTCAGTTTTGTCGGGTCAACGCCGGTGGCCGAATACATTTACCGGACCGGAACGGCCCATGGAAAACGGGTACAGGCCCTGGGAGGAGCGAAGA
>JAPPLI010000013.1 GCA_028819495.1 Gammaproteobacteria bacterium
ACGATTCAATGCCCGTGAAGACCGACAACCGACGATGTTGTGACCAGCCTGATGCGTGTTCCCAAAAGCCCGGATTTTCGACATGGCTTTCATTGAAAACCGATTGAGCAAATCATGGATAGAAATAACGCAAACTTCAATCAATGAGTGCGGCTGCGACCGAGGTGTCGGTCTCGGCGGGTATGGCAAGGCGAGTTTCGACGCGGGCCCGCCGTTCTCGCACTTCCACCTGCCCGGCAGCCAGGGTATCAATGCGCCGGGACAAATCGCCGTGCAAGCTGATTTGCAGGCCGCCCAGCCCAACCAGCAGGCGGCCCCGACACCGAGGATGGCAAAGGTTTCCTGTGTGAGTTTCATGCCCACAGTATAGCGCGCTCGCCTCTGTTCAGCAACTTAAATGGTTGAAGATGTTAAATGGTTGAAGATTGACAACATGCGCTGCGCGCTGTTACGAACACGCGTAAGTGAACAAGCGACCCTGGCCGGTACTCAGGGCGAAAGTAACTGCAAGGATGGAAAATATGTCTTGATTCTGGATGAGTCCGCGCTGGCGAGCATCCAACCCATGACCTGGGCATGCGCGCCGATAAAGAAGTCCGGCAAGGGGGTACGCGGAGAGTCTTTGCCGGACTGTTCCCGCCTTCGTTCCCGATACCGCCCGTATGCCACCGCACAGATTTCTGCCGCCGCAGCCGGTACGTCAAGAACCTCAACGCCCCAACTGCGAATGCGGTCTGCTACGGTTTCCGGAAATTCGTCACCCACGCAGATCTCAGCCAGGCAGATGGCGTTGATGGCTGCGCCGTCCCCGGATACTGCATCGGCTATGATCCCTTGCGCCCAGTCCTGGTATCGCGAACCATCCTCTGACGAGTAGATCAGGACATTGGTATCCAGGAAAATCACGGTTCGCGGGTGTCCCGGCGCAGTTGTTCCCATGAAAGCGCCAAACGCAGAGGCGACCGGCGCATCGCCTCGATACAGGCTGCGCGACTCTTCCCGGATGTCGCCCTGGGACGCTGCAGACGGACCAGCACGTATTGCTCATCCTCCTGTCGCCGGACATCGAAGACATCCCCCGGCTCGACTCCGGGAAGAACAACGCGTTTCTTTGCATCTGCTCGTGTCACACTCATAGGTGGGATTATCCCACTTACACAACATATTGTCAAGCAAAAAGTCCGGGGGTTGTCAGGGGTCGCAAATGCGTCTCAAAGACGCTCGATGTGACTCATGAAAGAGAAGCGGCGCTCAGAGAAAGCCGGACGATTCCCGGCAGGCGGAATGGATGGCGGGACAGGCGCGTTCCAGCATATCGAGCACGTCCTCAAAACCCTGCGAGCCGCCGTAGTAGGGATCGGGTACCTCCGGGGCCTGTCCGGGTTCGCCCGGGCGCTCCGGTAGAAACGAGCCCAGCAGCCGGATATGGGCTTGCGGCCCGCCGGCAAGGTCTTCCAGGTACCACAGGTTGTCGCGATCCATGGCCACGATGAGGTCGAACTCGTCCAGATCTTCGGGAATTACCTGGCGCGAGATGGATGTCAGCGCATAACCGCGCCGGGACGCGGCCGCGCGCATGCGCGGATCCGCGGGCTTGCCGCTGTGATAATCAATGGTGCCGGCGGAATCGATGTAAATATCCCCCGCAGCACCCTGCCGTTCGACATAATGCCGGAACACGCCTTCCGCTGCAGGGGAGCGGCAGATATTGCCCATGCAGACGAACAGGACGGATGATTTGGTTTGCTGTGCCATGCAGACCGTAATTATGCCAGATCGAGCGCGGCCCAGATCGCTTCTGATGCATCGGCCTTGTTCATGGTATAGACATGCAGGCCGGGCGCGCCGGCATCCAGCAGTCGGGCGCACAGCCCGGTGGTGACGTCGATGCCGAAACTGCGGATGGAGGCGAGGTCATCGTCGAAGTCTATAAGGCGTTTTAAAATCCAGCGAGGAATTTCAGCGCCGCACATGTTCGAGAAGCGGACAAGCTGGTCGCGGTTGGTGATCGGCATGATGCCAGGGACGATGGGGATTTCGATCCCCAGCGCCGAGGAACTGTCCAGGAAACGGAAATAGGCGTCGGTATTGTAAAAATACTGGGTTATGGCGCTGTCTGCTCCGGCATCCACTTTTCGTTTGAAATTTTCCAGGTCTTTTTCGGCGCTCCGGGCCTGGGGGTGAAATTCCGGATAACATCCCACGTCGATATGGAAGTGGCGGCCAGTCTCAGTGCGTATGAACTCAACCAGTTCGCTGGCGAAGCGCAGCGCCCCCGTGCCGGCGAGACCGGAAGGCAGATCGCCGCGCAGGGCCACCAAGTGATTAAAACCGTGATTTTTATAGTTTTGCAGTATTTCCCTGAGGTCCTCCCTTGAAGACCCGATACAGGAGATATGGGGCGCGGCTTCTATCCCGGTCTCCTCGTTGATAAACCGCGCCGTCTCGAAGGTCTTGTCACGGGTACTGCCGCCGGCGCCGAACGTCACCGAAAAATAATCCGGCCGCAACCGTTCCAGCCGGGCCACGGTGGCGCGCAGGTTCTGCTCCGCAGCGGGCGTCCTGGGAGGGAAAAACTCGAAGCTGAGTTTGAGGGGGTTCCTGCTTAACCGATTCAATGTGGATCAGTAACGGTAGTGCTCCGGCTTGTAGGGTCCCTGGGCCGGGACGCCCAGGTAGTCTGCCTGCTGCCCGGTGAGGTCGGTCAGTTGCGCGCCGATGCGTTCGAGATGCAGCCTGGCCACTTTTTCATCCAGGTGCTTGGGCAGCACGTAAACGTCCGCCTGGTAGTTGTCCCGGTGGCAATATAATTCAATCTGCGCCAGTACCTGGTTGGTAAACGAGTTGGACATGACGAAACTGGGATGGCCGGTGGCGCAACCCAGGTTTACCAGGCGCCCTTTCGCCAGCAGGATGATGCGCTTGCCGTCCGGGAAGATCACATGGTCCACCTGGGGTTTGATTTCCTCCCACTGGTAATCCTGCAACGCGGCTACGTCGATCTCGTTGTCGAAATGGCCGATATTGCAGACGATGGCCTGGTCTTTCATGGCCATCATGTGATTATGGGTAATCACGTGGTAATTGCCGGTGGCGGTGACGAAGATATCCGCTTCACCGCAAACGTCATCCATCTTCACCACCCGGTAACCCTCCATGGCCGCCTGCAGGGCGCAGATCGGGTCCACTTCCGTAACGCAGACCGTGGCGCCGAGACCGCGCAGGGACTGCGCGCAGCCCTTGCCCACGTCACCGTAACCGAGGACCACTGCGATCTTGCCGGCGATCATGACGTCGGTGGCGCGCTTGATGCCGTCGACCAGGGATTCCCGGCAGCCGTACAGGTTGTCGAACTTGGACTTGGTGACGGAATCATTGACGTTGATGGCGGCGAACGGCAGGGCGCCGTTCTGTTTCATCTGGTAAAGGCGGTTCACGCCCGTCGTGGTCTCTTCCGTCACGCCGATAATGCTGTCCCGGATCCGGGTATACCAGCCTGGTTTCGATGTGAGCCGCTTCTTGATGGCGGCAAACAGGTATTCCTCTTCTTCACTGGACGGATTATCCACCGCCGACGGGTCCTGTTCGGCCCTGGCGCCCAGGGTCACCAGCAGGGTCGCATCGCCGCCGTCGTCCAGGATCATATTGGGCGTGCCGCCGTCGGACCATTCCATGATTTTATGGGTGTATTCCCAGTACTCCTCCAGGGTTTCCCCCTTGTGCGCGAACACAGGAATGCCTTGGTCGGCAATGGCCGCGGCGGCGTGGTCCTGGGTGGAAAAGATATTGCAGGATGCCCAGCGGACGTCCGCGCCCAGGGCGACCAGTGTCTCGATCAATACCGCCGTCTGTATGGTCATGTGCAGGGAACCGGCGATACGCGCCCCCTTCAGGGGTTGCTCTTCAGCAAATTCATTGCGCACCGAAACCAGGCCCGGCATTTCGGTTTCGGCAATACGGATCTCCTTGTGCCCCCACTCGGCCAGGGCAAGGTCGGCTACGTGATAGTCGGATACTATGGACTGGACTGCAACGCTCATCTTTTATTCCTCAAAGTCAAGCGAGCGCCGTTGTATATCATGGGCGGCCTGAGCCTGGTGGGACTACCCCATCGCAACGCTCCTCAGACCTCTAACAGGTATCGAATTATAGCACTATATTTGGGGTCAGAGTAAAATCATCCCGATCCCGCCACCGGCCACGATGGTAACGATTTTACTCTGACCCCAGACATTCAGACATCCTGGTTGGATATCAGCAGTTTTGTAAAAAAGACAGGGATGCGGCTGTGAACTCCGCCGGTTTTTCGATCATCGCCCAGTGGCCGCATGCCGGGATGATGTAACCCCGGGAGTGTTCAATCAGTTCCAGCAACCTGTAGGCGCTGCTCAACGGCACTACCTTGTCCAGTTTGCCGTTCACCACCAGCGTCTTATGGCTGATACGGGCCATATAGTCACCCTCATAGTAGAGACCGCCCTGCTCCCGTATCCAGCCCATCACCGCGTTGTAGGCTTGTTTCGTATCATCCCGTATCGACAGGCCGTGGCGATAATTCACGAGTTCGTCATCAAATTTGAAATCGGGATTGGTCAGGCCGCGCACGATCCTGACCATCCCCGCCGTGGTGTAGTCATAATTCATTATCGCCTTCAACTCGTCCGTAATCGGCGCACGCACGCCGGCGCTGCCCATCAACACCAGCTTGTTCACCAGGTCGGGGCGTTCCACCGCCACCCCCATCGAGGTACAACCTCCCATGGAATTACCGATCAGGTTCACCGGCGCCAACCCCAATGTTTCGATTACACCTATGATGTGTTCATTGCGCGCCTGCTGGGTATAGGAATAATCCGACGGGTCCGGTTTATCGGTGAAGCCAAAACCGATGATATCGACGGCATAGACGTGAAAATGTTCCGCAAAACCGGCCAGGCAACCGCGCCAGTTGCCGAAACTGTCGGCGCCGGCGCCACCGCCGTGCAGCAGTATCAACGCCTCACCGGCGCCGGCCTCGTAATAATGTGTATTGATACCGTTAACATCGACGTATCTGCTTTCCGCTCCGGGTATGTCTCGTGCTTGCATCAGCTAACCTGCTCTGTGTTTCGGAGGTGATTGTATGCCGCGGGCATGGTTGACTACCAGTTTGCGCCATTCCACGACGAATTGATCCAGGGAGAACAGGTTTTCTTCCTGCCAGCCCTGTTCATCTTCATAAAACGGTTCCATCGCTTCCCTGGCAAAGATGTCATCGTCGTTGAACCCGGATTTCAACGCCAGTTCCTCCCAGCAGTTATCGTACTGCACCTTGAAGTCCTGTCTTTCCTCTGCGGTCTTGCAGGTCCTGGCCAGCACCTGCCAGTAGACATGGTGTTTATCATCCGTCGGGACATACCATTCATACTGGGCCAGTCCGTAGTCCGGCCAGTTCTCCACGTATAATACTCCGGGCAGGTACATGGTGACATTCAGGCCCTCCCGAACCTCAGTGCCGTAGGTTTTCACGCCCAGGCGCTTGTTTTCCATGACATGTTCCAGAGTGGTGTAATCCAGCCCTATACCTTTTGGCCAGTCCTCGTCCTTTACAAGGATAGAGTCCTTGTCTTTCAATTTGACCGACAGCGGAAACCCCAGGTTTTGCGACAGCAGCAAGGCAGACAAGCGGTGGATCATGACATGCCCCGGGTCGGCGCCACTTTCCGTCGCCAGCCGCCAGTTACCTACGCAATGGCGCCTGATGCCCAGCAGCACCGTGTCTTCGTCAAGGAGATACGCGGTCCTGTGCTCATTATCATCCGCCACCCGGGGCGGCAAATCGCATTGCAACGGCTGTCTCGGGTAATCCTCATCACCGATAAACACAAAAATCACACCGTTGACTTCCTTCACCGGGTAGGTGCGCAGGGACACTTTCCCGATTAGCGGGTCTTCCTGGGAAGCGATGATATCGCACAGGTCGCCGCTTTCGAGGTCGTAGGTAAACCCATGATACCAGCACGATATCGTGTCCTTGGTCAGACAGGTGGGGCGGGCGGAAATCAGCACGCCCCGGTGCAGGCATACATCCTGCAACGCGTATATCCTGCCATTGGCGCGGCGCAGGGCAATGTGTTCTCCTGCGATCTGCACACCTGCAACGTCATCTTCCTTGATTTCATGACTGAACGCGGCCGGATACCAGTGATTTTTGATACCCCACCTGGCATCGATGTAAGGTTGCAGAAATTTTAACGGCTTCCGGGAGTTTGACTTGGATATCGCCATATTAAAACAATCCCGATTTTATATCCCTGTGCGGGTATTTCCGTATAAGGCCCATGTGCGAACCGACCATGCGTTGAAACGGCACGACGGCCCACAGGTGGTTGTACATGGCGCCGAATTTCTCCGCCGGGTCGCGGGCGATGTTGTACAGTTCGTAGTTGGGCAGGCCGCCTCTGGAACCGGGGATGACATGCAGTTTATGGTCTTCCATACGCACGGCCTTGAGGTCCTTGCCGCTGTAATAAAACATGTAATTCCTGCGCCCGCTGCCTTCGCCGTTGAGGAGCAGGGGCAATTGATCGATACCGTCGATAATCCGGTCCTCCGGGATATGCTCTTCGGCGCCGGCGATCCTGGCCGCGGTAACGAACAGATCGGTCACCGAGATCATGTCCAGCGGTTGTTGCCCGGGTTCTATCATGCCGGGCCACACGGCAAATCCCGGTGTGCGCACGCCGCCTTCATAGACCTCCCCCTTGGCGCCGCGTAGCCATGAATAGCCGGCGTTGGGCCAGAAACTATACATAGGCCCGTTGTCACTTACCCACATGATCAGCGTATTCTCCTCGATGCCGGCCTCTTTCACCGTATCCAGCAGCTGGCGGATATAGTCATCGTGCTGGGCCAGTTCCGCTGCCTGGTTGTTGCGGGAATCCTGCCCTTCACGGAACCGGTATTCCCGCGGGGATGAGGCCATCTGCTGGGCATACGTCGCCCAGTACAGGAAGAAAGGGTTGTCCGATTCGGCCTTTTCCCTGATAAATTCCTTGATCTTGACGATGGACTGCTCCTCCATTTCCACCATGGATTCGGCGGACATGGGGGCCACCTCCCGGCGGCCCTTGCCCTTGATGCCTTCCAGCGCGCCCAGGATCTCGATGCCGTACTTGTTGCGGTAATCCTCGAAGGTGCCGGGGAAGTCATAGAAATGGCCGACGCCGTCCACGGTCTGCGCCTGGTAGAACGCGTCCTGGTTGACCCAGGAATAGATGGCGCCGTTGTAGAGGCCGTAATACGCATAATCGAAACCCTGGTTCTCCGGCGCGTGCGGCTCCAGGTCGCCCACGTGCCATTTGCCGAACATGGCTGTGTGGTAACCGGCCGCGGACAGCATCTCGGCGACGGTCACCTCTTCCGGCGCCAGTCCCTGCGTCTGTCCCGGCCAGAGCACAATGTCAACCCCGGTGCGCACGGGGTGGCGTCCGGTCAGCAGCGCCAGCCGCGTGGGGGTGCAGGACGGTTCGGAATAATGAGACAGGAACTGCATGCCCTGTTGCGCCAGGCCGTCCAGGTTGGGGGTGGGCGTGCCGCGCAGCTTGCCGCCCAGGTAGGAGCCCAGTTCGCCCCATCCCACGTCATCGCCGAGCACATAGATGATGTTGGGTTTTTTGCCGAAGCGCTTTTCGAGTTCGGCCAGCTTTTTGTCAATTGCCTGGTCTTCCTTCTTCCATGCTTCGGCATTTTCCTGCATGGCCTTTCCGAACGGGGCGTCGGGTTGGTAGGCATTCCCCTGGTGCGGGACCAGAAGTATAAGAAAAAATACCGACAGCCCTGCGATGTTTTGTTTAAAGACGTTATACATGAGTTCCCCCTGGAAAAATCAGGTAGTGTCGATGATAATACTTCCTGGTTTCAATTTAAATCACGCAGGGAGTAAAAAAGGGGAGAATCCACATATGTCCATCGCTCATTTTCTTATCTTCAGCGCCGACACGGCGGCAACAATCAACAATGGCGGGGAATTTCCCGAACAGGAAATATCCTCACTGGCAGCGCTTCCCGGGGTGGAGCGGGTCGACCGTTATGAGTCCACGGAGTTTGCGGACGACCCTTATGACGACGACCGACAGGGCCAGGTTCTCACCATACAGACCGTCTATCGCGACATTGCCAGCCTTGAGCAGGGTCTGGCATCGGAGACGTTCCGGGGCCTGGTGAAAGCCGTCGCCGACGGTTCAGTGTATACCCTGGGCCACGAGGCCATGGAGATGCTGTTCTACCCGGTTGGGGACGAGAGTGAGCCGGGAGAGTGGACCGCGCCGATCTCCTACGTGGTGCGCTACCATTATCCGGCCAATGACGTAAAACGGTTTATCGAATACTACACCAGTCATCACCCGCAAATAGAAAGAGACTTTCCGGGAATCGCCAGCATCATGTGTTACCTGCCGATCAAATGGCAGGACCCCACCGACCTGCCCTGCCTGGGTTATATGCTCGGCAACGAGGTCGTATTCGAATCCGTGGAAGACATGAGCATCGCCCTGAAATCACCCGTTATGATAGATATGGGCGCAGACTTCGAGCAGTTCCCCACCTTCCATGGGCACAACACGCATTATCCCATGCTGCGAACGCGCGTCGGTTAATCTCTGCAAACCCACAAAGGCGTAGATGACCGATCCTGATATGTTCCACGTATGATATAAGGTTAATCAAGGATCTCGTCACCCCAGAGCCGTTCCAGGAACCGCTCCCACGGCAGTAGCCAGATGCCGTCACTGGTGCGTCTGGCGGAATTTTCGTTGGAGACGATGATGGCGTGACGCGGGTGATGTTCTTCCATGTAGGCGCGTATTCCCCTGAAGTCTTCAGGTCGAAGGTTGGCGCTGCCCTTGACTTCAACGACTACGGCGCCATCGTGTCCGAGAACGAAATCACATTCCAGCCCTGACTTGGTGCGCCAGAAACGCACCGGGAAGTCGCGTTCACGATACGACCGGTAGGCGATCAGTTCCATCAACACAAAGTGCTCAAGTGCGCGGCCGAACTCAGGTCCGGCGACGCGTTCGACTCGACGTCCGGTGATATATCCGGCCACTCCCATGTCGAAAAGGTAGAATTTGGGCGCCCGCGTGATGACGGCACGCGAACGCCGACGGCTGTACGGTTCCACGAACACACCGAGCAATGTGTCGATGAGAATCTGGAAGTATTCGCGCACCGTTTTGGAGTCAACGCCACAGTCCCTGGCAACGTTGCTGTAGTTCAGAAGTTCTCCATGGCAAAACGAAAGCGCGTCGAAAAAGCGCGAAAATCCAGCGACATTCCTCGTCAAGCCTTCGTCAAACACTTCCTCTTTCAAGTAGTCATCCACGTAGCCCGCAAGCGCGCGCCGGTATTGCGAGGCGTTGTAGTGTGCAGGAACCAGTCCCCTGTTCATCGCCTTAACCAGGTCGAAGGCCGGGATTTCGGTCCAGCTCAGAGGGTGGAGCGCAAAGCGCCAAGCACGCCCACCCAGAAGATTTGCGCGACCGCGTTTTAACTTACGGGCGCTGGAACCGCATAACAAGAAACTCAGGGACTGATTCTCGATCAGCCTGTGAATCTCGTCGAGGATGGCAGGGGCGCGTTGCACTTCGTCAATGATGACGGGGTTGACCAACCCAGTCTGATCCAGCGCCTGTAAACGCTCCGGCAGTTTCCAGGGCGCGCGGGTGAACTCCAGCATCAACCGGGTATCAAGAAGGTCAAAATAGACAGAGGACGGAAAACGCTGGCGGAGCAACGTTGACTTTCCGGTCTTGCGAGGCCCCCACAGGAAGGCTGATTGTCCCTGCGGTATATCAAGGCGAAGGGCGCGGGCATATTCGGTCATTTCGGAGTATTCTCTGAAATAGTTAAGCTAATTTGGAATATACTCCGAATTGGACGAGAAATCAAGGCGCTGTTCGACCCGACCCCGTTTGCTCTTCACCGAAACTGGCGCTGTAAGGGCGTTGCGCCTACCCGGGATGCTTGGTTCGAAAATCAGCCGACGATCGATTCCCCTTCCCGATATTGCAGTCTCCACACAGTGCTTGCAGGTTGTCTTCGACAGTGCGCCCGCCCAAAGAGAAGGGCGTGACATGGTCAATATGCAGTCTGACCCCGGATTCGGGCGTAGCGCCGCATGCCAGGCACCGTCTATCGCGTTCCAATACACGAAACCGCATTGCAGCCGGTATCTGCCTGCTCCGACCTTTGTGTTCTGGCAACGGCACGCTGCCAGTTGCTCGATCTTCACGCAGGCCCGGCAGATCGTAGCCCTTGTTCGCCATGAAGTGACCTTTCACAACTGCAAGCGCCACGAATTCGCGCATGAATGCCACGGCGGTCGTATCGAGGAATTTGGCCGTCTTTCCATCGAACGTACCCAGATATACTCGGTTCCCTTCGCGGATTTCGTACTCCATCCCATCCAGGCATCGAATCAACGCATCCCTTCATTAGTATTCTCGACTAAATAGCCAAGATTTTCGTAGCCGCGAAGGCGCTTTTCACTCATACGCTTAAGCATCGGAACAAGGTTATCTACATAATCGTAAACAAGCACTTCCCGTTTTTCGGGATTCGGTCGATGAAGGCGGCCAACATATTGCGCCAACACTCCCTTCCAAGAGACAGGCATTACTAAAAACAGAGTATCAAGACGCGCATCGTCGAAACCCTCACCGATGTAGCGGCCTGTTGCAATCAAGACCCTCTCTTCCGTTTCGGGTACTTCCTCAAGGCGTTGCAATATCTCGCGGCGTTGCCTTACTCCCATGCCACCGTGAAGCAGGAGGACATTCCTCGCGAAACGGCTGAGTCTCTCGGAAAGCCGGAAAGCATGGTCCTTGCGCTCGGTGATGATGACAGGCGAGCGCTGTTCATCCAAGGTCTTCAATACATCATCGAAAATCAGCGTATTGCGTGTCTCGTCCTTAGACAAAGCTGTATAAATTCGCTGAACAGGAATACGCTGTTCCCCGATTTCTGCCGAAAGCTGGAATTCAGTTGGGCGCAGCACCACCCGGTGTTTAAACGCACGTTTGCGGGCTTGCGCTTTTGCGGTAGTCCTGAATCGCACCGGGCCGCATTGCATGAAGATAATCGGATGATGACCATCCTTACGGGTCACGGTGGCAGAAAGTCCCAAGACATATTTCGCCTTCGCATAGCGGCTGACAGCTTCAAAACTGACCGCGGATATATGGTGGCATTCGTCAACTACCAAATGACCGTAATCGGAAATAACGTCATCAACCTCGCCTTTACGCACCATGCTCTGAATGACGGCGACATCGACAATTCCGGTAGGCTGGCGTTTGCCGCCGCCAATCTGCCCGATTGAGGAAGCAGGGAGATCAAGGAAAACACTGAGCCGGGCAATCCATTGTTCCATGAGTTGACGGCGATGCACCAGGATGAGTGTGTTGGTCTTGCGAGCGGCAATAATGAAAGCGGCGATAACGGTTTTTCCAAACGCAGTTGTTGCTGCAAGCACCCCGGTATCGTGCGCCAGAAGAGCCTCGGCAGACGCTTTCTGCTCCGATGTCAATTCACCAAGAAACCCTGCCTTGATCTTGTGGCCGGAGTGACGTTCGTCGCGTAGATTCATACTAACACCCAATTCCTTAAACAATTGCTCCATTTCTTCGCGACTACCTCGCGGCAAGGCAAGGTGATGCGACAGTAATTCTCCACAAGAAATAATGCGAGGAATACCGAATGTTGAAAGCCGCATCGCCTGGGTCCGGTAAAAGACCGGGTTTTGGAAGGCCGCAAGCCGGATGAGTTGGTTTATCACACCAGGAGGCAATCCGGCACGCGGAATGTAAATCTGATTGCTCAGGACCACGTCCAGGCTCCTGGGCAGTGGGACTGTGATATCGGGTACAAGTTTGAGTCTCGAGGGTGGCACATCCCAGGGTTCTTCATTCTCCTCATCAAGTGGCCGGCGCAGGTCAATGACTTGGTCCTGCCGACGTGCCGCTTCGACGAGCGCCATCAATTTCGCCAGGCTCAGGCGGGAAAGTGTCGAGAGAAACGCCCATTGATCCCGATAAGGTTCGAAACTTTCATCAAGAAAGACACTATTGCCATTCTGACGGGGACCATGCTGCAAGGGCAACGCGATAAGGTTGCCGAAACCGCCAGTCGGCATGGTGTCCTGGCTTGGAAAAAGTCGGTCGTAGGACTCAAAGCCGATGTCGGGATTTCGTTTCATCGTCTCTGTAAAAAGATGAGTTCCAAGGCGTCGAGCAAGCGCCACCGGCGCCGGCTCTGCGAAAAATATCCACACGTGCCCGCCATTGCCGGAACGCGATCTCTCAAGGGCTGACGGTATCTGTTTCAACCGGCAAGTTGCCAAAAAGGCTGCCGCGTCCCGTTGCCACGTCTGTTTATCAAAATCGGCAGCAAGAAACCAGCAGTCGCCGTCAGCAAGCATGGGATAGACGCCTATCGTTTGACGTCCACGCAAGTGCCAGTCGACCACCTCGTCGGTTACTCTCAGGAAGTCCTGATTCGGACACTCACCGCATTTGACCTTGGGCTTGCCGCATATTCCGGGTTTCCACTCATTGCCGCAGGCCGGCGCATAACCAGCCTTGCCTGCCCTGGCGTTTTGCCAGCGTTTCGGAAACACATCCTCGCGCCCGCGGAACAGTGAGCGGAATAGGGCGATCTTCTCACTCACCCCGGAATGGTTTGTCACAAGCCCCTTGGTATGCAGTTCGTCTTTTTCAGACGTGCACATAGCCTGAAGCTCGGCAAGTCGGTTCTCAAGCTTTGCTTTTTCGGCTTCGAGTTGACTCAGACGCTCCTGAATGGCCGCAATTTCTTTAGGATTCATACCCGGGTTCAAACGGTAAAGTGCTTTACTGCCTGAGCGCTCTTTGCCGGGAAAGCGTTAGAAGTGTTGTAGTGGATGCCATAAGGTGCTCGTCACTGTAGTTCACCAGCAAGCTGGAATTCACACTTATATTGCAAAGGAATTAAGCGCATTTTCTCGAGTTGCTCAACCGATAGATAAAAAACACTTCCACTATTGGAATTTGGGTTGAATTCAAATATGCGATAAATCTTGTATTTTTTTCTATTTTGACGCGCACACTCCAACTCATTTGCGGTAATGATAAATCCCGTGCTTTTATCTTTTAATGTCGTTTTTACTTCTATGAGGATCTCAGAACCATCGGCGTTGTAGCATAAGATGTCGTAGCCTGCGCCGTCCCCCCATTCTTTGGACACATGAATAATTTTTTTGGCCAGTCCAGGCTTGCCTGCGTCACGTAGCCTCTTCCTCTCTGTTTCCATGATCATATCTTCACCTGCCAAACCAATTTCCTTAGCTCGGTCACTGTTTAGATTGACCCAATAATTCAGATGTGTGGTTTTCTTCTTATCTGTGATGCCTTCTTTTCTGGCAGAGATGTCAGGCGGTTCTACTACGATTAATCCGCCATTGCCCGGCTTCGCCTTTTCATAAACAAATAAGCTTTCCTCATCAAAATGGAACCCTTTTGCATACGCGCACACAGCGCACTTATGCCTTTGGACACCGCCTTGATTTTCATGGATTTTTTCGACCGCTGAAAGGCGCGCCACTTTGCCATGCTTACATCTACGGATATCGGAAGCAGTAGCAGGTTGCCATCCTTGTCGTGCATCTTGCAGTCCATATTGGAATGCGCAATGGCAGCACCTGTGGCGCTCTGGCCCCGCTTGCGACTCGGGTAATTCTGACAACACCTGCTTTGGGGCCTCTTGCCCACTATCACATGTCAGTAAAGCTTCTGGATTTAATCTCATTACTTGTGCTCTTGACTTTATGCATCGCTATACGCAAGAGCAAAACACATAGATTAAGCTTTATGATTGCCTGCTCATTGTGAAATTGGTGATCAAGGCTTCCGGAATTTGCCCGCGTCTGTCGCCCTTACTGTTTACGGAACGCTTTGCAAGAACTGTAGTTATGCAAAAATCGCTATATAAAGATTGAATAAATTCCGTCATGGAGTTGGAAAGAATCAGTTTAATGCCGCGCTTGTCCAGTTCTCTAAATACATTCGCCAATTTGCGCTGTGCGTCTTCACCAAAGTCGTACCTGGAGTATGACGTAAAGCTCGCCGTCTTTGATATTGGATGGTACGGTGGGTCGAAATAGATTAAATCGCCCTCCTTTGCATGTTTTTCGACAGTCGTGAACGAGCAAGCGCTGATTTGTGTTTGGGACAAGGAAGCGGAAACTGCCAAAAGATTTTCCGCATCACAAATCTTAGGATTCTCGTAACTCCCCATAGGGGCATTAAACAATCCTTTACTGTTCTCCCTATGCAATCCGTTATAACAAGTCTTATTGAGATATATGATTCTGGCGGCTCGCGTGGCAGAAGTTCTCGGCGAACTTGAACGCATATCGTAGTAATACTTTTTGCAGTGTTTCGCCTTATGCACCTTTAGATGTTTTATCACTCTATCAACATCATCTCTTACACCCAGGTAGGCGTGGATAATACTTTCGCTGACATCAGAGAGGTAAGAGATGCCATTTAGTTGCTGTCGTCGCGCTAATTCGAAGAATAGTGCTCCCCCTCCCAGAAACGGCTCATGATAGCGACCAAACGGTCCTGCGCTCTCCACCGCCCGCAGCAATTCAGGCAGCAATTGCCTCTTCCCGCCAACCCATTTGAGAAAAGGTCGAGGGAGTGTATTTGTCGATGAGTTTCCGCTCATGGTTCAAAATCAGTTTTATATGTACATATCTGTACGACGCTCCAGCTTTGAAACACTGGCCTGTTTTATTCCCAAGGTCTGGCCAATTGCTCCTGGGATAAAACGCGCGCCGGACGCAGTTCCTGAAGCGGCATTTCATCCAGCATTGCCTGCCTCAGGCCGGCTGCTTTCTCGAGCGCTTCGGGACTCATCTTCGCCCGTAATTCAGAAAATCTTTTAGCCATGTTACCTGTCACCTGCTGTTTTCTGTAAATGCTCGTCGTATAAATCATCTGCGATTGGCAGGGTCATTGTCAAAGTAAATCCGGAGCACCGCGTCATACAGCGTCCGAAATAGCCCCGGGAAAGCCCCCGCTCAGCCCCATGAGATCCCCTCCAGGAACGCCTGCGGCGGTTCTATCCGCTCACCTCCGGGGTAGGATTTGCTCTGCGCGAGTTCACCGACTACCTGTATGCGGGACAGCGGTTCCGTTGCCAGGATTTTCTTGAAGTTGCGGCTGAGGCCGGCGTCTTTCCATTTGACTTCAATAAGCTGGTGAGGCTGTTTTTCCCGGGTGATGAGAAAATCGATTTCATGACCGTCCTTGGTCCTCAGGAACTGTAAATCAAGGACGGCCCCGTCCACATCCTGCGCCCGTTGTACTTCCTTCAGCAGGGCACAGGCTACCAGGTTCTCCAGCCTGGTTCCCTCGTCTCCCTGCACCATGCCATTGTCATAGAAATAGTACTTGGGTTCCTTAAGCAAGGCGCGCGCGACGTTTTTATGGTACGGGACCAGCTTGAAGATCACGTACAGGTCTTCCAGCAGCTTCAGCCAATGGCGGATGGTATTGGGACTTTTTTGCAGGTCGCGGGCAAGCGACAGGGCAGATACGGGACTGCCGACCCGGGTCCGCAGCAATTCAATCAGGGTTTCTATGGATTGAATATCCCTGACCGCCGTCAGGGTCAGGAGTTCTTCTTTCAGGATGAGGTCGATGTGTGAACGTTTCCAGCGATTATAGTAACCTTGTGTGCCTTTCAAAAAAGGTTCCGGAAATCCACCCACTGTCATCAGGCGGGTAAAAATTTCGTCCCCGCTTAAACCGGAGAACGCCAAGGCTTCCTTGAAGTCCAGCGGGTGCAACCGAAACTGAAAATGCCTGCCGGCCAACGAGTCGCCCGTCTTGCGGAAAGCCTCCAGCCTGGCGCTGCCGGTCACCAGCAGGGCCGGCGGCATACCTTCAACGTCGTAAATGCCCTTCAGCCAGACCTTCCATTGATCCATTTTGTGCAGTTCATCAAAAATCACCAGCGCCTTTTGCCGGTCCCAGCTTTTTTCCCGGAGCAGCAGGCGGTGTTCCGCCAAGTCATAATTGATGTACTGGTAGTCAGGGCGCAACATCCTGGACAACGTGGTTTTACCGCTCTGGCGCGGCCCGGTCAGCAGCAGGATTTTCCTGCCCAGTTCTTCTGACAGCGCGGGGGTAAGATATCTTTCCACGGTAAACGGGGCGTTTCAAAAACGCTGTCATATTTTCACACAACTGACAGAAAGTCAAGACTTTTTGTCAGTTTTATGACAAAAAGTCAGACTTGCGCAAGATTCAATTTCAGCGAAGAATTACCCGACCGCGTCCCGCAACTGTTCCACCTTGTCCGTTATTTCCCAGGTGAAGTCAGGTTCTTCGCGGCCGAAATGGCCGTAGGCCGCTGTCTGCCGGTAGATGGGCCGCAGCAGATCCAGTTCACAGATGATGGCCTTGGGGCGTAGATCGAAGATGTCCTGCACCACAGCTTCGAGACGGGTTTCCGGGATGACGCCGGTGCCGAAGGTGTTGACCATCAGGCTGACCGGCCTGGCGACGCCGATGGCATAGGCGATCTGGATCTCGCACCTGTCGGCCAGGCCCGCGGCAACGATATGTTTGGCGACGTAGCGCGCCGCGTACGCGGCCGAGCGGTCCACCTTGGACGGGTCCTTGCCGGAAAAAGCGCCGCCGCCGTGGTGGGCGATACCGCCATAGGTATCCACGATGATCTTCCTGCCGGTGAGACCGGTGTCGCCTGCCGGACCGCCGATAACGAAACGGCCGGTCGGGTTGACCAAGTAACGGGTTTTGGCGGAGAGCATATCGGTGGGCAGGACCGGTTTGATGAGTTCCTCGATAACCGCTTCGGTCACGTCGTCATGGCTGACGTCCGCATCATGCTGGGTGGACAGGATCACCGTATCGACTGCGGCAGGCTCGCCGTCCTCGTACAACACGCTGACCTGGGACTTTGCATCAGGCCGCAGCCAGGGCAACTTTCCGGACTTTCTGACCTCGGCCTGTTTTTTCACCAGCCGATGCGCATAGGTAATGGGGAACGGCATCAACACGTCGGTCTCATTGCAGGCATAGCCGAACATGAGGCCCTGGTCGCCGGCGCCCTGGTCCAGGTCAATTCCCTCTCCCTCGTTCACACCCTGGGCAATATCCGGTGACTGTTTATCAATCGACATCAACACCGAACAACCGTTTGCGTCAAACCCCATCTCCGATGAGTCATACCCTATCTCCCTGATGGTCTGTCTGGCCACTTCCGGATAGTCGATATTTCCCTGAGAGGTGATCTCGCCGGACAACATCACCATACCTGTCGTAACCAGGGTTTCACAGGCAACCCGCGAACGGATGTCCTGTTCCAGCAACGCATCAAGAATCGCATCGGAAACCTGGTCGGCGACCTTGTCCGGATGGCCTTCCGAGACGGATTCCGAGGTGAACAGGTAATTCATGAGCGGGACTCCCGGTTGAGTGAACGGCCATTCTAACGAGTTATCGGGGAATTTTACAGGCGTTTTGGGTTATACTTGAGTAAGGGTCACATTGAATTCAGAGTGCGCAGTTGATACATCGGCAGCCTATGAAGAACGCTCTTCAATTACGAGAAGAACTCATTGCCAAAGCAGAGGACAACAGCGCATTCCGCTCCCGCCTGATAGAGAACCCGAAAAAAACGATCGAGCAGGAGTTAGGCGTGACTCTTGCCGAAGACCATGATATCGAAGTGCACGAGGAGACGCCCACGACTGCGCACCTGGTGCTGCCCGCCCAAAGCAGGTACAGCAAGGCCGAGCGGGAAGAGGCAAAGACCAGCGGCAATTCCCCGGAGTTCCTGAAAAAGACATTACACGACCCCGCGCCGCCGGCTCGCCCCCCCGTTGATGAACACGCTGCTACCGCGGTCAGGACCAGACCGGGGACACGCGAGGCCCCGGCCGAGGCAGGAAGGGTGGCAATCCAGCGTGGTCTCACATTTCTGGAAACTGCCGTCAAGGAGGATGGGATATGGCCTTCAGTCAGATATATGCTCTCCAACCCGGACGGTCCCCGGCACTGGGAACGAACCCCTTTCCTGTCCGCGCTGGGCGCGCTGGCCCTTGAACGCTGCCGCGACGACCGGGCCAAAACCCTTCGAATCCGCACAAGGGAGTATCTTCTTAACAGCGTCGAGTATCCCGGAGTGTGGCGCTACTGGCGCCACCTGCCTCCCGATCTCGACAGTACGTCACTCTGCTCACTTGCCCTGGGACCTCACCCCTGGTTTTTGACAGGCCGGAATGTCGACCGCATTCTGAAATACCGTGACGATGAAGGCCGCTTTCTGACATGGATGAACGCAAAAGATGAGCCGGTAGTGCTTCCCGCCTTTCGCAGCGATGCCGACCTGGTAGTCAACGCAAACACTATCGCGTACCTGGGCGACCATCCGGAAACCAGGGACGCGCAACGGTGGGTTCAGGCTTCGATCGAAGCAGGCAGCACGACTCGCCGTTCCGCGTGGTATCCGGATTCGATGGCGCTCTATTATGCAACAGCCCGTGCAAGCGTTTATGCAAAGCCCGCCTTCACCGATCTGAAACCCGCGTTGGCGGACAGGATCAGGAACTGCGGAGACGCCGGGGGAGACTTCGGCGATATCCTGCTTACCGCCCAGGCGATAGCGGCGTTGGACATGATCGGAGACCTGAAAAAAAAAGAAGCCCGGCATTCCCTGGAGAGGTTCGTTGATTCGCAACGCCCTGACGGGAGTTGGCCGGAATATCTCGCGTGGGACATAGGACATCCCAGTGTAGGAATAGCATCCGAAGCATTGACCACCGCGTTCTGCATTGAAGCCCTGGAGAGCTGTCTCCGCAATGAATACGAATAAACCGAAAATCATCATTGTCGGCGGCGGTGTTTCGGGCCTGTCGGCGGCCTATACCCTGCTCAAGTACCAGGATAAGCTTGAGGTTACCGTACTGGAAGCGTCTGATCGCGCCGGCGGCCGTATGGCAGGTGAAGAAGTTGACGGTTTTCATGTCTATACCGGCGCTTCAGTTTTCCACGAATCATTCAGGACGGTCAGAAGCCTGGCAAAAAACCTGGGTGTTACCCTGAAATTGAGCCCTCGAGAGAAAGGCGGCCATATCTACCGCAATGGGAAGCTATGGGGCCTGTATATGGGAGGTTCGTTGAAACAGATGTTAACAACCATCCGGACAATTCTTTCCTTCAAGCTGATTTCACCGAAGGGAATGTGGCAATCCATGAGGTTTTTCAGACTGCTGAACGCCCGCGGCAAGGATCTCGACCTTGAGGATCATTCACGCATGTTGGATCTGGATAGCGCCGATAGTTTTGCCGCATTTATGGAAGCGAATTCCATGACTGATTACCTGGAAGAGTCGGGCCAGGTTGACATAAGCTGTTTTACCGCAGGCTACCCGGAACAGGTTGGCGCGGCTTTGGGCATGGCGCTGATTTGGACCTGGTCCTTCAAGCCGTCCACACGTTCCTTGCTGCCAGAAAAAGGTATCGGAGAATTTACCAAGGCCCTGATTAACGCATGTGCGGAAAATATTATTTTTTCTACCCCTGTTGAGCGCATAATTCTTGAAGAGGGAACAGCAAAAGGGGTCATAACAAGGGAAGGTGATTTCATCAGGGCCGATGGGGTAATATGTGCCACTACCGCCACTACGGCCTGCAAAATAACTCCTGATATGCCGGTTGAGATCAGCAGCGTTTTAAGCCGCGTCACGTATTCTTCCTGCTGTTACCTGGCAATCGGACTTGACACGAACATACTTCCGGAAGGGTCCCATGCAGCGGTTTTTCCAAAACAATCCGGAAGCTTGCTGACAATGGTAAGCAACCTGGAATCAATGGCCCCCAAAGCAGCGCCGGAGGGTAAAACCCTGGTGCATGCACTGGTGATTGATGAACAAGCCAGGGAGCTTTTTTCCTTAAGCGATGCGAAAATAGAAAAACGGATAATCGATGAAATGCGAAAATACTTTCCTGCCATGCCCGAAAGACCTCTTTTTACGCGTGTTTATCGCTGGCCCGAGGCGCTGGCGCTGGCACATGGCGGAATTCTGAATGCAATTTATGATATGCGCCGGCAAAAACCGGATGGACTTGAAGGCTTGTTTCTTGCAGGTGACTACATGAGAATGCCTGTGAGCAATGGAGCGATGCTGAGCGGTGTTGACGCTGCCGAGAAGTGCGCCTCGTTTGTATTTAACAGGTAGTCCGAAAATTGCTAAATGGGAGGCTGTAAACAATGTTTAACAACACTTTTCTCGAAGATGCTATTGCCAACAAAAACAAACGCCAGCAACTTGACCATCTTCTGAGGATAACTGTGCCTCACGAACGTATCATCCTGGCCGGGATCGGACTTGTCCTGCTCGCGCTCTCTGCATGGGCGCTGTTCGGCAGCGTCACCCGAAGCATTACACTGGACGGTGTCCTGGTCAAGCCGGGGAACCGCCACGAGATAGTCACGACGGAACCCGGATACCTGGCAGAATACCTGGCTGCACCTGGAGACCGCGTGAAGGCAGGAGGGACGATTGCCCGGCAGAGCGTACCGGAACTGGACCGCGAGACAGCAGCGCTGCACAATCGCGTGAACTTGCTGGAGTCGGAAATCAGGCAGTCGGGCGGAGATGACAGTGCCCTGAGTTCACTGTTGGCATCGACCAAGGTGGCATTGTTGCAAATGGAGGCACAGCGTTCCGCTCGGGAATTGATAACCGGCCAGAGCGATGGAGAGATCATGGCCCTGCTCTCGGCCCCCGGCGAATATCTACCGGCCGGCACTGCCGTTGCGCTGCTCCGGGACGGGGAGCAACGATCACCGCACGCGGTAATACGGGTTGACCCGCAGGTGGCTCACCGCATTCAAAACGGTATGCGTGCTTCGGTTGAAGTAGTGATGCCCGATGGTGCATTGCGTCGATTGGACGGAGAGGTTATATCAGTGAACCCCGGGCCGTTGCCGGACTGGTTGGCTGTACTGCCGCCCGCCGTTACCGGCGGCGTGTATCGCGTTGATGTTGCTTTTCAGCAAGCCCCGGTCTTCTCCGTACCGGACGGCACCCCGTGCCGTATCCGCATTATTTTTGACAGCCACCCGCCGGCCGCGCTGTTCAATCCCGGACGGTCCTGAATGTTTTCCCGAATCCAAAACGCAATAAGAGGATTGAACAGAGAGCCTGTAAAAGATCGCAGCAAGCGGCGCGTCAGCACCCCATTGCTGATGCAGTCACATATGACCGAGTGCGCAGCTGCATCCCTGGGCAGTGTGCTTGGCTATTTCGGACGCTGGGTGCCGTTATCGGAGTTGCGCGAAAGATGCGAGGTCAGCCGGGACGGTTCCACTGCCGCGGGCATTGCGCGGGCCGCCAGGCATTACGGCCTGGAGTGTAGCGGATGGCATGGAAAGGTAAACCAACTCAAGAAGCTGCCGTTGCCGCTTATCCTGTTCTGGGAGCTTAACCACTTCCTCATACTGGAAGGTTTTGATGGAAAATGGTTCTATCTCAACGACCCGGCGCTTGGCCGCCGCAAGCTGTCCGAGGAAGAATTCGCCAGGGGCTTTTCCGGAGTTGCACTGCGCTTCAGTACCGGTCCGGCTTTTCGGCGCGAGGGCAGCCGGTTCAATATAATGCAACGCATCCCGCTCTGGCTGCGCGGTTCCCGGAACGCGCTGGCCAACCTGGTTTTATGTGGCCTGTTGCTGGCCTTACTGGCCCTTGTCACACCGGCGATATTGGCTGTATTTGTGGATCAGGTGTTGGGCGAGAACGAGCCATGGGGCGGACTGGTGGCCGCAGCAATGGCTATCTCCGCTATCCTCGTCTATTGTCTTACCTGGCTGAAGCAGCGCTGGTTGCAACGCCTGGCCGTGCGGATTTCAGTGGTCGCGGGAAACCGTGCCTTGTCGCAATTGCTGCGTTTACCTGTTAATTTTTTCAACCACCGGCTCACAGGCGAATTGACCACGCGCGTCCTGTCCATTGACAAGATAGCAAAAGGCTTGACAAACCATTTCGCCGGGTTGTTGATCGAGATAGTGATGAGTGCGGTATTCCTGCTTGTCATGCTGGCATACGATACGGCACTGGCGCTGATCGTACTGGGTCTGGCCGTATTGAATGCCGTTTTTGCGGGCCTGGTAACCCGGCTTCGAATCGACAAGAGTCATGCATTGCGACAAGAACAAGCGTTATTGCTGGGTGTGGGTATGCTGATGATGCAACAGACGGATACCATGCGAATGACCGCCGAGGATGACAGCTACTTTTCGCGCTGGAGCGGCCACCAGGCCCGCGAGTTGGCTGCACGCCAGTCCTTCTCTGAACTCAGCCACATCAACGCGACACTGCCGGGTCTGTTCCTGATCCTGAGCAATGCCGCAGTGCTTGCTATCGGGGCAGTCCAGGTCATGGCAGGAGAAATGACCCTGGGTATCCTCGTGGGTTTCTACATTATAGCGGGCATGTTCCTGGAACCCATAGGGCGTTTTGTTGAATTAGCCGATGACCGTCAGGAGATGGAAACTGATTTGCAACGTCTGGACGATATAACGGAAACCCCGGAAGATCCAAATTTGTCGCACCGGCAGCAGACAACGGAGACCATCGCCACACTGGACGGACGGTTGCGACTGACCGGCCAACTGGAACTGCGTGGAATTACTTTTGGTTACAGTCCCGGCAGACCTGCATTGCTCAAGGATTTCAACCTGGAACTAAAACCGGGACAAAGGGTGGCTATTGTCGGCCCAAGCGGGTCAGGGAAGTCAACAATCTCGCGACTGGTCGCCGGGTTCTATCAGCCCTGGTCCGGCGAAATCCTGTTCGATGGCCGTCCAAGACGGGAAATACCCAACGAAGTGATGTCACGTTCCCTTGCAATGGTGGATCAGCACATTACCCTCTTCTCCGGTAGCCTGCGTGAAAATATTACTCTGTGGAACCCGGCTGTTCCGGACGATGACCTGATTGCCGCGGCCAGGGACGCGTGCATCCACGACGAAATCCTCGGCCGTCCGTTCGGCTATGCGGCGCAGGTGGATGAAAACGGAGGCAATTTCAGTGGTGGACAGCGACAGCGACTCGAGATTGCCCGGGCGCTGGTAGGCAACCCTACAATTCTGATACTCGATGAGGCAACGAGCGCACTTGATGCCGCCAGTGAAGAATTGATTGATGACGCGCTGCGGCGGCGCGGAGTCAGTTGCCTGATCATCGCCCACCGCTTAAGTACGGTGCGGGACTGTGACGAGATCATTGTCCTCGATAAAGGGGAAGTAGTACAGCGCGGTGACCATGACGAACTGATGGTGGATGAAAACGGGTTGTATCACCGCCTGGTCAAGGCTGGTTGAGGTAAACATGGCGCCGAAAAACTCCTCACTTGCCGACCTCGCAGCCGCTTCAGGTGTAAACGTGCAGTGCGCGGGGAATTTACCGCTGGATATGAGTGATCCGCATTCCGTCTGGATCATCGACAAAGGCGCAGTCGACCTGTTTCTGGTGGAGAGGCTGAATGGCGTGGAGCAATCCGCTCCGCAGCATGTGTTACGCGCGGATTGTGGCCGCCTCCTGCCCGGTGTTGCCTCGCAATCCGGAGACACAACCCTCGGACTGATTGCAAAAGGATTGCCGGGTACAGTCCTGAAACGTCTCCCGGTCGACAGTCTGGCAGCAATTCCCAACGCGGAACTGGCAGAGCATGTTGATTCATGGCTCATAGACGTATCGGCGATGCTGTCACGAGATGTAATGCACTACCCGCGGCCGGACGAACTCGTCGAACCGGAAAAGGTTCCAACGACCAGGAACGGCACGCTTTCAACACGACGCAGCGTAGTATGGGTCTCACAGCCGCCTGCGGAATCCGGGTTGTTCATGGACCTGATAGATCCGACAGACGGATCGTTTGCCGGCGGAACTGCTCAGGGCGCGCTGCCCCTTACTCCGGTCAGCTGGCTTACATTGATGGAACCGGTCGAACTTTCCACCTGGTCGTCAGAAACTCTCGCTGAAAAAAACCTGCTGCTATCCGCCCTGGCAAATTTCCACTCGATGGCGTTCTTACTGGAGCGCCTCAACCGCAGTCTGGCGGTTATCGATCAGGCGAACCTTGGGAAAGCCCGGACAACCGTGCGCCGCACCGACGAGGAAAACGCTCGCAGGAACCTGTTCAACCTGTACGGTCTGTTGCAGGAGGAAGGCGCCGATGCTGATGACATGTTGCTGCTTGAAGCCTTGCGTATCATCGGCCGCCATGAAGGGATTGAATTCAAATGGCCGGAACGAAAGGACCCTTCCGGGCCCCGCGTGCCCCTGGATGATGTATTGGATGCATCCGGAGTGCGCGCCAGACGGGTACGACTCGATGTGAAAGACCGGTGGTGGATAGGCGACAGCGGCGCGATGTTGTCCTTCCGCGAGGAGGATAACCGGCCGGTGGTTTTGCTGCCCGGATTGCTGGGACACTATCTTGAGGTAGATCCGATTGGCGGACGCAAGGCCAGGATCACGACCGAACGCGCCGCATCGCATCATACACACGCATGGTTGTTTTATCAGCCACTGGGATCAGCCAGTGTTGAACCGCGAAGTTTGTTGAAGCTCGCCTCACAGGGGCAGGCTGCCGACTCCGTACGCTTTATGACAACCGGACTACTGAGCGGTCTTATCATGTTGCTGCCGGCTGTGGTATTGGGCTTCATTGCCGACGAGGTGCTTCCTAATAAAGAAATCAGCCTGTTGTATTCAACAACAGCAGCACTTGCCGTGTTCGCCCTGATCGGGGCAATGATGCACGTCCTGGAGGGAACCGCGTTGATGCGTATCGAAGGCCGGGCTGCATCCCGTATCGAAGCTGCATTCTGGGACCGTTTGCTACGTTTGCCACCAGGTCTCCTGCGTAAATACACCGCAGGTGATCTCGCTATGCGGGGAATGACATTCCAGCAGTTGCGCGATGCGCTGCAAGGCGTGGTCGCCAATGCCGCACTATCGATCATTTTTCTGTCACCCGCGCTCGTCCTCGTTTTCTTCTATGACGCGATGCTGGGTGGCGTTACTGCTACCTTCGGAATATTGTCCCTGGTTATAACCGTGGCGCTGGGTCTTCGTCAGATAGCGCCACACAGGCGTGCGCTACGGGCTGCCCAGGGTCTGTCAGGCCGGCTGTTTCAGGTCATCAACGGTATCGCCAAGTTGCGTGTGGAGGGCGCGGAAGGGTCGGCATTTGCGGTATGGGCGCAGGATTATCGTGCGCAGAAAGATGCGGAGTTGGAACTGGGCGTCTGGGAAGCACGCTTGCAGGCATTCAGCGCCGCATTGCCATTCCTGGCCGGGGCGGTCCTGCTCCTGGCCACAACGCTCCTGGGTCGAGACACCATCTCGGTCGGGGACTTTCTCGTTGTCTTCACCGTTTTCATGGTGTTCCAGACGGCAGTAACACGCCTCGGCGCATCCTTCAGCGCCATTGCGACCATCGCTCCGGCATTGGAACAGGTTCGGCCATTCCTGGCCGAACCTCCGGAGATGACTGTTGAAGGAGAACCCGTTGAGACCCTGGGCGGTGACATTGTGTTCGACCATGTTTCTTTCCGCTACGACCCTGATGGTCCTTTAATCCTGGACGATGTATCGATTCATGCCCGTCCCGGTGAGTTCGTCGCCATTGCCGGCGAGTCAGGAGCAGGAAAGAGCACATTGTTCAGGCTTGCGCTCGGGTTGGACCAACCATCTTCCGGAGCAGTGTACTATGACAGGCGCGATCTGAAATACCTGAATATCAAGCAAGTGCGCCGGCAGATTGGCGCGGTCCCGCAGGATATACAACTTCATCCACTGGACCTGTGGGATAATATTGTCGGAGGTAATGAAGAAGCGGCTACCGAAGATGCGTGGCGGGCAGCACGTATCGCAGCGATCGACCAGGATATTGCCGCAATGCCGATGGGGATGTTGACGCCGGCGGGCGCCAACGTGACGTCGGGAGGTGAGAGCCAGCGTATCATGATTGCCCACGCCCTGATTCGTAATCCCCGTATCCTGCTGCTCGACGAGGCTACAAACTGGTTGGACAATGACAACCAGTCCAAAATCATGGACAACTTTGCGCGCTTTACCTCAACGCGGATTGTCATTGCCCACCGGCTTTCCACACTACGCCAGGCGGACCGAATCTATGTTATGCAGGCGGGCAAGGTGGTCCAGGAAGGGTCATATACCGAACTGGTTGAAACCAAAGGCGTATTTCAGGACCTGGTGCGCCGCCAGATAGTTTAATCCGGAGTTATTACGGATATGGCAAACCAGTTTGGTGAAGCGCTGCGACACTTCGAAGATCGATATGGGGAGTGGGTGATCGCGAATCGCCTACCCATCATCGTGATTTCCCTGATACTGGTCATGATTGCTGCAAGCGGTAGCGTGAACCTCAAATTCTCCACAAATTACCGCATGTTTTTCAGCAAGGACAATCCTCAACTCCTTGAGTACGAATTGCTGGAAAATACCTATGGGAAGAGTGATAACGTTCTCTTTATGATAGTTCCGGAAGATGGCGACGCTACCTCGGAGCCGGCCCTTGCGTCCCTGGTCTGGCTGACTGAGCGCGCCTGGCAGACGCCATACTCCACGCGGGTCGATTCAATCGCAAACTTCCAACATACAATGGCGGACGGTGACGACCTGTCCGTTAACGACCTCGTGGACCCGGCGAAAATCGGCAACGCAGACGAACGATCCCGGATTCGCACAACGGCCCTGGCCGACCCGCGGCTCGCAGGCAACCTCCTGGCCCGTGACGGGGGGGTCAGTGCTGTCAATGTCACCGTGCAACTTGCCGAGGAAAACGAAGCATTCACGATACCTGAGGTAGCCGGTTTCGCTCGCACACTTGCCGCCGAAACCGAAAGGCAGTTTCCTGGTATCGAAGTCCGGTTAGTCGGTACGGTAATCATCAATCACACCTTTACGGAAGCCTCAGTGGCCGCAACGCAGACATTTCTGCCTTTGAGCCTGGCAGTCATGGCGCTGGTGCTTTATTTCATGACCCGGGGTTTCGCAGGCGTAGCTTCAACAGGGCTGGTCATGGTCTTCTCTGTCCTCGCGGCGCTCGGCCTGGGCGGCTGGACAGGCTTGCCGTTTTCGCCAACTACGGTAACCGTACCGACTATCATAATGATGGTTGCGGTAGCCAACTGCACTCACCTGCTGGTTACCATGCTGCAGCGTCTGCAGGCCGGAGATTTGAAACAAACGGCTATCATCGAATCGCTCAGGGTCAACCTGCAGCCGGTGTTCCTCGCAAGCCTGACTACATCACTGGGGTTCCTGGCCATGAACTTCTCCGAAGTGCCTCCATATCGTCACCTCGGAACCTTCGTTGCATTTGGCGTCGGCGCTGCGTTTGTGTTATCGATCACATTTCTACCGGCGCTGCTCTCGCTCCTGCCCGTGCGCGCACAGGCGACCGGACGGAACAACGACCAGGCAATGACAGCATTCGCGGACTTCGTGTTGCGCCACAGGACGCCTCTTTTATGGGGGTCGGTGACTGTCGTGCTGATCTTGACTGCAGCCGTCACGCGCAATGAGTTGAACGACGTTCTGGTACATTTCTTTAAAGAGAACGTCGAAATCCGCCAGGATACAGATTTTCTGGATGAGCGCCTCAGCGGAAACACAGTGCTCGAATACTCCCTCGCTTCATCCGGGCCTGGCGAAATCGCCGACCCTGAGTTCCTTGAGGACTTGTCGGCCTTTGCCGACTGGTACCGGGCTCAACCGGAAACACGGCACGTTACGGTCATCAGTGACACCTTCCGTGAAATCAACAAGAACATGCACGGCGATGACCCGGACGCCTACCGGCTTCCCGCAAACCACGAACTCGCTTCGCAATACCTGCTGCTCTACGAACTCTCACTCCCCTTCGGCCTCGACCTCAACAACCGGATCGACGTGTCCAGGTCGGCAACGCGCATGACGGTGGCGGCGAAGACGCTCTCCTCACGGGAAGTACTGGAATTGGATGCGCGTGCCGAGGGCTGGCTGGGAGAAAACGCGCCAAATATAATTCGTGCCGATAGTTCAGGAATGGCGCTGATGTTTGCTCACATCGGACAACGCAACATTCGGGCCATGTTGCTGGGAACAGCTATTGCGTTCCTCGGTGTCTCCATCGTCCTCTTTACCACCTTCCGCTCGTTTCGGATCGGCCTGGTGAGCCTGGTGCCCAATTTCGTCCCCGGCTTGATGGGTTTTGGCATCTGGGGGTTGACGATGGGACAAGTGGGACTCTCCTTGTCCTTCGTGATGGCTATCACGATCGGAATCGTGGTGGACGATTCGGTGCACTTTCTCAGCAAATACCTCCGCTCCAGGCGTGAGCACGACTACGCGCCCGAAGACGCGGTACGCTACGCGTTTCAAACGGCCGGGGGAGCGTTAATTACGACCACGGCTGTGTTGATGTCGGGTTTTCTGCTCTTTTGCATGTCCGAGTTCCTGCTCACCCGCGACATGGGTATTCTTACCTCACTGATCATCGGACTGGCGCTGATCGCCGATTTTCTACTGCTTCCGCCTCTTTTGCTGGCAGTGGACAGGCGCTCTGCATCTCGCTGACGCGCGCCCGGAAACATCTATTGGCATTTGATGAACACAGGCCACGAAACACCCTCATCTGAACACGAACGCCTGGTCCAGCGCCACTATGACACTATGACCAAAGGGTACTATCTCCAATGGAACCCTGACCATTTTCACATGGGACTGTTCAATCCCGGGGAGCGCCCCGGGCATAACGAAGAAATGAAATATTCGGAAGGGCTCGCGCGCGCCCTGGAACGCATGATAGAGGTTATAGTTGCTCCTGCGGAGATTGATGAGCGCCACCATGTTGTGGACGCAGGCTGTGGAGTGGGCGGTACCGCCATCTATCTTGCCAGAATGCATGGGTGCAGGGTCACAGGCATCAACCTGAGCAGGGTGCAATTGGAGTTGGCCGACAAAAAGGCACTTGATGCAGATCTGGATGACCGAGTCAGGTTCGAGTATGCGGATTGTTCCCGATATCTTCCCTTCACCGACGCTTCGGTCGACGTGGTTGTCAACATGGAAAGCGCCCGCCATTACAGTGACCGGAGACGGTTTCTGAGTGAAGTGTACAGAATCCTTAAACCGGGCGGAAAGATCGTAGCGACCGACTGGATGTGCCGTGACGGGTTGAAGGCCAACCAATACGATATTTTCATTCGACCGTTGTGCAAAGCCTGGTTATTGCATGATCTGGAGAGCCAGTTTACGTACACCCGGCTGCTGCACGAAGCAGGTCTGGAAGTCATCGAGTTCGAGGGTTTCGGCGGGAAGGTGTTGGACAACCTCCATATCCTCAAGAACATTTACCAATCCTTCAGGTTAATCCGATTAAGTGGAATTAACGCGCCCTCCGTAATCAAAGTGATGGACCGGACCGCAAAAATCCATGATGCCTGGCGAAATACCTGCTTCGACATCAGACGGTACTATGCGTTGAAACCACAATAGGCCGTGCCTGTTCCGTACGCCAAATCGGAAACGGACAACTATTCTTCCCGACTATACCGATTGACAAAGGCTTTGTAATTTGGTACAATCACTTCCCGGTAGTAGTTGTAACTTATTGTTTTTATTAAGAAGTCAGGATAGGAGTATAGATTATGCAAGCTCAAACCCAAACAGCCTTGAAAACGGCCAGTGACATGCACGCAGTATTGGTTGAAAAATCTCTTGAAGACAGTGAATTCCGGCAAAGGCTGATAGCAGACCCCAAGGGGGTTACCTCCGAGGAATTTGGTATTACCCTTCCGGACGCCATTGAAATTCAGGTCCATGAAAGTGATAAATACACTTTTCATGTGTCGCTGCCGCCCAGCAACGAACTGGACGAAGAACAACTTGAGATGATCGCTGCCGGTCTCTGCTGCTGCTGAACGAGCGTAACCGATTCGGCTAAACAGCAATCATCCAATAAACTGGTTTTACATATAGCTGCTCTCCAGGTCGAGCAAGACTTGGGGAGCAGTTTTTTTACGGGGTATTACCGTAAAGTTATTCGTGGGGGCCCACTTCCAGCGGCCAGGAAAACAGCAGCAGAAAGATATAGCCCTTGACCGGGCCGACCTGGTCGCCGGTCACTGTGATCTTGAGGTGGTGAATGCCCCGCACCGACATGAACGGTCCGGATTCCCCCGACAGGGGTTCCGACCCTGCCGACCATTCAAGCAGCGCCGACAGCTTTTCCGGAACTGCGATACCTGCCGCCCGTATGCCATCAATGATGGCTGTCCAGTACTCCCTGCCTTTCAACATGAATTGTCCTTCCGGAGCATACAGACTCAGTCCGAGCGTCGGCCCCACGCCGGAGGCATCCACATCCAGGTGAAGCCCAATCTCAGCAGGTGCGCCACTTTCTTCAATTGGCGACAAAGTGGGATCGATAAGCGAACACAGTCCGGGCCAGCCAGCGCGTTCGAGAAATTCCGTGACCGAACCCTTTCGATTAAAACCCATCAATGCAAGTCGAACTATCCTTGTTCTACCGGGAAAGGTTCCTACTGAACGAATGTACATATCCGGGCTGAGCGCCCGGTACACCAGTTCGACCTGTTGACGCTCGGCAGAGTCCGGTTCCTGGTTCACGGCAGTATCCAGCGCGCCAAGTATAATGCCAAGATCCTCAAGTTGTTGTTCTCCGCCGCCTCCTGCCAGCGTCTGTCCCTCGGGATACAGAAAGACCGCCGGGGATGATGCTTTATCGGGCAACGGCGAATCGATATCATATTCAACCATGATCTTCCTCCCGGCAATGCGGCGGAGAGGAGCTTCTTCCCGGTCTGTCTCATTCAGAAACGAGACCATACCTGCCGTAGCCAAATCCGCGCGGGCAGATTCCGCAGCCCCCTGCAAGATCTCTGCAGTCCTGCTCCCGCCGACCAGCGAGGCGCCGAAATCCGCTCTCGGATTGCTTTCATGCAGAGGCACTTCAAACCCGAATGGGAAAGCCGCAATCGTCACGGGCAAGTCACGGACCCGTGCCAACAGACTCTTCCATTCCCGGTCACCAATAAGCGCCGGAGGAATGCGGTCCCTGAACTGCTCCAGCAGTTCTCCCAGGCAACCTGCCTCGTGAACAAGGCGTTTCTCGGTAGCTATGGCCCATGTCTGTTTGATGCTCATGTCTTTCCTTCAAGTAATAACCGGCACAGGGTTGAACTCAGCCTCCAGGAGAGGACTCTCGCGCCGGCGCATCTCCACCGGTACTTCGTATAAACGTCCCGGCGCAAAACGTTCCCAGAAGTGACGCAGTCCCGGCACGATGACCCTTACAACCGGCATGCCGATATCCGGCCGGGTCTGGTCGAGCACCAGGAATTCCATACCCTTGGCTTCCACAAGCGATCGGGATCGTTCCACGTCTTCCATCACGTCCGCGGTCTCGGGAACGGGATAGTCCGACCTGCAACGCAAGGCCGCGCCGGATACAGGCGCCAGGTAGGGGTGGTCCGCAAGCTTGACGGTATCCCACCACCACCGGGACAGCGGGTCATTGATATCATGACCGGCGCCGCCTTTCCCCGAGCCCTGGATCCAGTTCAGCACCTGGTTCAATTCGCATACCGCGCGCAAAGCCGCAATGTGCGGGTCGGTATGGGTACCGGCCCCGTAGATGATGTCTTCCGCTCCCCTGTCGATCCGGCGCGAGATGGCAATGAAGGTGGGAATTCCAAGATCGCTGGTGGCATCCAGCAACCACAGGTCGCGCTGATAATTACGGTAGTATTCGGTTGCGAATGCCAGGTATTCGTCGTCGAAACTCTCCAGGTCCACGCCGGGCAGCAACAGCCGGTTGTACCACCAGATTGCGAAGGCATCGCGTTCCACCAATTCAAAGAACCCCTGGAGGATGGCCTCCTCCAGCGTATTTCCGGCGGCACACCCGTTCGAGTCCGCGATGAGGTCCGAGCGACCGCGATATTCTTCCGGGATACTGTAGAGCATGGACGTAGGCAGATACCGGTGTTGTTCCCGTGTGAGCGACCAGACCGGAGACCAGTCGATCTCCGCGTCCGGGTCGAAACGCGGCGGAACAATATTGTACGGGTGCCCGCGGCCGTTGATTTGCTCTGCATTGTCCAGTTGGCGGTCACTGAATAACTGCACCTGGTTCGGATGAATCGCCTCAGCTTCATCGGCTTCGACGAAATCGGAGAAACGTCTGCGGCAGCGAATTTCATCACCATGGAAAGCATTGGAATAACGCTCTACTGCCTCACACAGGGCGCTTGCCCTTGACTGCTGCGGGGTGCTGCCCTTGCCCACGCATTTACTCCGCAAACTGCGCCGTAACGAACTCAGCCTGCTGCTTTTCAGTGCAAAATTGGTCCCGGACCAGTAAACGTGGAGCCAGGCATCGGCATCTTCCGTGGTACGTCTGACCCAGGTCACGACACCGCTGACCGGGCTTACCAGGTGATTGTACCTGGCGAGGGTCTCCTCCGGGGGAACTGCGCGCACGCCGCCACTGTTACTGACGCTTTTAGGGCTGGGTCGCAGCCGCACCGGAACAGCCGGTCGATCAGCACGATACAGTTCTTCATCCCCACAGGCAAAACATTGTGGACGCCGCATGATGGAGTGGCATTCGCTGTTCAATTGAACCATATCCAGTGAGATCGCATTTTCATGGAGAGACGCCATTTCTTCGAGAACCAGCCACTTGGCGATCTCTGCCGCGACGAGACCATATACTGCATCCAGGATGACGGTCTCGTCGGCACGAGGCTTGAAGGCCGCATCATCACCGGCATAGTTGCGCAGGAAGTTGTGAACCTCCTGGTGGCCGCGCAGCCGATACGCCAGACAGGCCCAGCACGGACCCTGCTGCGCCGGACGGAAGACCGGTCCGAACAACGGCTGCACGCCCTTTGGTCTTACCAGCATCCAAGGGATACCGGACTCCATATGGCGCCGATTGAGGGTCCCGTACCGTTCGTCGAGATAATCGTCACAGACGGCGACGTAAAGAGTCGGGTTGTCCGGCCCCGGGCTTACACCCATTTCACTGAGCCGCCCGGCAAGCCGGCCGTCATCACCGACAACCGCAACCCTGGACTCTCCCAGACGTTCCTCTGCCCGGCAGGGGGAGGCGCCCAGCGAAGACCAGAATGCCGCCGGTCCCCGTTCCATATCGTATTCACCGGAAACGGCGTATCCCTTGGATGTCAGGAACACAAGCGCTTTCTCGACATCGGATGCCGGGTATGCCGGAGCAAGTGCGTCCGTGATGTCCTGTCGCGAACTGCGACCATCGAGAAGCGGCAGGAGATCGGCGTGAATGCTGCCATGGAGCAGTGTGTTGAAGGTCTCGGAAACCAGCAACACTTGCTGGCCGTCGATCGGATGAAATTCGAAATGCGGCGTAAGTATCGGTGTCTTGACAAGATCGCAGTCGGCAGCAGCGACCTTCTTCAGAATCCCGCGTGGCGTATCATTTCGCATTATACAGCGCGTCGATATCGCCGGCGGCGCGTGATGTCGTTTCCTTGATCGCGACAGTCAACGCATCGAAATCGTCTGTTCCGCAGGCGCGTGCAATGACTGTCCTGGCCACCGGGCAGGTATTATGATCCACGCTGTCATCCTCTGCCAACAGCCGCAGGATAGCCCGCAGGTTGCGCCACGTGCGCGCAGTCTCGGCCAGTCTCTCAGCGGCATCATCGGGAATTAATTCATGTTCACCGGCAGACTGAAACACCGACACCGTGTCCGAGGCTATCATATCCGGGACCGCGCCGGCATGGGTCACTTGCAGGAACCGGGCGGCGCGCGCAACGTCATGGAGACCACCCCGCACGTCCTCGAACGACCCCAGGCCAGGTTCGCCTGCACCCTCTCCCCGCACAGTTTCATGCAATTCGGAAATCAAGGCATCACGCGCAACGCCATTGGTAAGGATTTCATGGCGAGTCTCCTCAAACCGTTTTCCAAGCCCGGCGTCACCGGACGTAAAGACACAGCGCGACCGCATCAGGTCGCGGAGTTCACCGGTTGAGCCGGCACTGTGATGGCAATCGGCGAAATCAGCCAGGGAACGGACAGTTCTCCCGGTCTGCCCAGGCTGGATCGGCAACAACAACAGGTTGTCCCGTGACATTGCGCGCAGCGCTTCGAGAAAACGCTCGCACAAGGCACCGTAATAATCGGGGGAGCCGCCGTCGTACAGAAACATGATGTCAGGCTCAACACCTACCGTTGCTTCACCACAGGCAAGATCTCCCAGGATCACTGCCGCCACTCCACCTTCAGCCCGTCGCTGGGTGAAATCCTCTACGACCGCCGCCAGCACCCCGGCGATGGAAGCTTCGGCAATGTTGGACAGGGCCGTCCCCGCCTCCATCGGCGACAGGTTGCCGCGCAACGTATGCACGACAACCTGAAAGACCTTGTCGTTCGACCAGTTACGCAGTATCTCCACCGCATCATTCGCATCCTGGACAGGTGTATCGAATACCTGCTCCTTCATTTCGGGCGCGCAGAATTCGAGCGTCCAATACACGCGTGTCAGGCCGCGCCGGGCGATCAGTTCAAATTCCGGATTTGGGCCGAAACCGTCAGGCAGGTCAAGATCGGTAAATTCCCTGTCCTGGAGGCTGTCAAGCAATTCCGGGGAGCGATTAATCCAAGCGGAAAGGCGAGGCGAAGCGCCCATGATCTCGGCGACTGCCTCGTATGCGTCAGGACGCGCTTTGAACGCCGGGCTGTCGTAAACACTCCAGTCCTTGATCTGTGGATAGAAATGTGCGCGCCAACGATCAACCAGCGGATCCATCGTTTTGAACCAGAGGCGGGGGACAACGGCCAGGCTGCCCATCGTGACGTAAGGCGCTGGAAGTTGCGGCGACTCGTCTTCACCCCAATGCTGCAATAGCGGGTAGGAACGGGTTGCGGCAGCGTGGTGGTCGGCATGACGCTGCGCGTTGTAATAGAGCCAGTTGAAAAACCTGTAGTCGCTGCTCCAGGAATGTTTCGGTTGGGGTCGTTCGAAGCGTCCGTTGGGCAGACGGATGCGCTGCAACCCGTAGTGTTGAACATAGTTTATGCTCTTCATCGAGAGGACCGCGCTGGAGCTGATTGCCGGGAAGATCAGGAGTCCCCAGATACCGCCTATCCAGTATCCCAACGCATACCAGGCGGCGACCAGGAGAGTGTAACGCCAGAACGGATTGGTGTAATGCCAGATCGGCAGTTGGCGGCGCGCCAGCCGGTCACGCTCGAACCGCCAGGCTACAATGATATTGTTCGCCACGTCCCGGGGGAAATACTCCCAGAAACTCTGGCCTTTTGGCGCTGATCCAAGATCCGCAGGCGTGCCTACCTGAGGGTGGTGAACATAGACATGCTCCGTGGCATAGTGGGGGTAGGTCACGGAAGCCAGCAGGAATTCACCGAACCTGCGCTCCCATACGGAGCGCCGATGGACAAATTCGTGGCCGACTATGAATACCATCTGGGATACAATCGCCAGCCCCATCACCACAATCACGGATTCCCAGACAGCCAAATGGCCGGAGACCAGGACCTGCCAGAGTACGAACACGAGCACCACCGGATAGAGCAGCGCCCAAATCCAGAGGGCCAGGTTATAACAATACAACTGGCTTTCAGATGTCTTCCATGGATCCATGTTGCGCTTGTCCGTACCGAACCTGAGGTCGAGAAAATTCTCAAGGGAGATAAACAGGAACGGGCCGAGGAGCCACCAGCCCCCGTAAAGCGCTGCGCAGATTGCCAGCGGGAAAATCAACAAGAGCAGGAAGTGCGGAAACGCTTTCAGGACCGACGGCTCGATAAACTCCTGTTCGGCGATGGTTTCGGCGCCCGTACCGCCAGGATTCGCGCTGTGCTCTGCCATTTCAACCTCCCGTAATTCTCAGCGTCCGGTGCTCATTATACTATGCCTGAAATTCCGGGGTCAGAGTAAAATCATTACCATCGTGGCATAAGGCTGGATCGGGGAGATTTTACTCTGACCCCACCTGTCCCTGGCCTGCGCCCCTCGAACTGTAAGCCATAAACGTCCGGTACAACAACGGGATGACGAACAGCGTCAGCAGTGTGGAGAACACCAGTCCATACACAATCGCGGTTGCCACGGGCCCCCAGATCAGCGATTCGCCGGCGAGTCCTGTTGCCAGCGAGAGCAGCCCCGCCACCGTGGTCGCAGAAGTTATGATGACCGGAACAACCCGCCTCCTGGCGGCATAGACCGTGGCGTGCAGCAGGCTCATGCCGCTCTCAAGGCGCAGGTTCGCCGCAGATATCAGGACAATGGCTGCATTGACTGAAATCCCGGTGAGCGCCACCACGCCGTACAGGGTAAACAGGCTGAGTGGATTCCCGGTCACCAGCAGACCCAGGGTAACGCCGGTGAATGTCAGCGGCACCGTGGCAAGCACCATGAACGGCTGGAAGTAACTGCGGAACTGTGTCCCCAGGATAATATAGATAATACCCAGACCAAGCAGCAGCAACAGCCAGATCGCGTCCAGGCTTTCATCGATATCGTCGAGTTCGCCGGTCTGGTCAAGGGACAGTTCGGGATACCTGGCCTGCAGGGTGCGCCATTTTTCGGTGATGAGATTATTGGCCTGCACGGTATTGATTTGATCCTTGTCGATATCGGCTTCCAGTGTAATGGCCCGGCGGAAGTTGTAGTGCCGTATGTTCTGCCGCCCGATCCCCGGGGTGCTGATCACCAGTTCGCCCAGGGCGATGGAGCGGCCGTCGGGCAGGGAGATTGTCTGGCGCATCAGGTTGTCCGTATTGATATGCCAGTCCTTTTTTGCCAGGACCCGGACCTTGACTTCTTCACCTTCATCCTGGAAGTCCGTCACCAGTTCACCGTCCACGTAAGCCTGCAACGCCCGTCCTATGACGGCGGGATTCAACCCGGTCCTCTGTATCGCCTCTCCGTCCAGGCGCAGCACCAGTTCCGGGTTGCCGGGACGATAATCCACGGTGATGTTCCTGTATACCTGCTGCTCTTCAAGAAAATCACGCAAGTCATTGGTTGCCTGCAACATGGTGGAATAGTCGCTGCCAAGCACCTTGGCGCTGACGGCCTTGCGCGCCGGAGGACCTCCCTTTATTTCCAGGATGGAGACTTCTATGGGCCCCGGCATGTTCCTGACGCGCCGGAAGACTGCATCGGCGATTTCCGAAACATGACGGCCGTCACCGGCTTGCGGGTTCAGGCTGAACATGACCTGGCCCACGGTGTCACCGAATAACGGCGCGGTGTCGGTAAACTGCTGCCCGGCAAAACTGACGGAGGCGCGCAGTTCGCCCGGAAGCAATTCCTCCAGGGCCTGCTCCTCTGCCGCTACCAGGGCGCGGCTCGTGTCTTCCAGTGAGGTACCCTGGGGCATCTCAAGGTTTACGTAAAATATGCGTTCGGCATCGGACTCGAAGAAATTGAAGCGGATCAGGCCGCTGGCTACCGTGCCCGCCGCCAGGGAAAGGGTCAGCAATATGCAAGCCAGGGTTATAACCGGGTGGCGCAGGGACCTGAGCAGCGCCTGGGTATAGCGCAGACGCAGCCAGTAACTGATCGCTTCCCTCTTCCTGCTTATGGAGCCGCGTTTCCTGAAGTTGACTTTAAACGCCAGCACGTGGGCCGGCAGAATCCAGTAGGCCTCGAACAGGCTGACGAGCAGGGCAATAGTCACCACCAGCGGGATAACCTTCATGAATTCTCCCAGGATGCCCGGCAGCAGCACCAGCGGCAGAAAGGCGGCAATAGTGGTCATCACCGAGGTGGTAACGGGGGCGAATACTTCCCTGAACGAATCGATGATGGCAGCCATGGCCTCCGCGCCCCGCTGCAGGCGATAGTAAACGGCCTCGACGACGACTACGGCGTCGTCGACGATCATGCCCAGGACAATCACGACGGCAAGCAGCACGGTATTGTTCAGGGTAAAACCACTGGCATTGAGTACCAGAAAAGTACCTGAAAGCGTGAACGGAATACCGATGGTGGTCAGAAAGGAGATCCGTGTTCCCAGGAACAACCAGGTAACCAGCAGGACCAGGAACAGGCCGATGAGGGCGTTGGTCTGCATTATGGTAAGGGCTTCGCGGGTACTTACGGTCTGGTCGTCCGCCAGGATAAGCTCTACGCCGGTTGCGTCCTTGAAACGGTTACGGTTGTCGAGGTATTCGTTCAGGATATCCACCAGTTCCAGTACGTTGGCGTCCGGGTTCTTGGTGACCGTCAGGAGCATGGCGGGTTTGCCTTCGTACGTAACAATCTCTGCCGCTTCTTCCCGGGTGCGGGTTAATTCCGCGATGGTACCCAGGGGCACCACCCCGGAAGCGGTGACGATGGGGAAATCCCTCAGGGTTGAAGGATCGGGACTGGTGCCCTGCAGGCGCACCACCCACTTGCCGTCTGAAGTCTCCAGGTCGCCGGCGGAAATGTCCCGGAAATAACTGCGGATAGTCTCGGAAATATCCGCAGGGGTCAGGCCCAGCCCCTCGAGGCGGTCGGGAAAAAAAGCCACCTGCAACTCCGGGTCGGTAATGCCGACATCAGCCACCCGGTCCACGCCCTTGATCCGTTCCAGGTCTTTTTTTACGAAACGGGTCTGGCGCCTGAGATTTTCATCATCTCCCGCGCTGGTCACCACTACCATGGCGCTTGGGAACGCATTGGAGGTGCTCACTTCGTAGACAACCGGGTCTTCCACGTCTTCTGGTAACTCATCGGTCCAGGTATTCTGCACTTCACGCCGCAGGTCGATCATGCGCTTGTCAAATACTTCCTGGTCTATCTGGTTGAAGCGCACCAGGATAATGGAAACATTATCCCGGCTGGTGCTGTTAACGAACTTGATATCCCTGACACTGCGCCGCAAGGCATCTTCAATGGGTTCGGTCACGCGTTTTTCCACGTCGACGGCGGCGGCGCCGGGAAAAACGGTGAAGATGTTGACCCAGTTGAAGTTGAGCTCCGGATCCTTGGCCCTGGGCATTTCCAGGTAGGCAAGTATCCCGAGCATGATAACCAGGCCGAATGTCAGGTTCGCCAGTACGTGGTTGGATAAGAACCGCCGGATGAAATTCATGGTTTCAGGACACCGGGGACAGATTTAAAATCTGTCCCCTTCCTTCCCGGCAGGTCAGCGCGGATTATACAAGATGATCGGTTGTCCATTTTCCAGCCTGTAATGACCCTCCGTCACCACGACGGTATCCAACGGCAGGTCCACCGGCGTAGTCCGGCCCTGCTGTGCGCCGGGTATCACATGAAACCTGGCCGTGCCGGTGTTACTGATAAAGATGCCGAAATCATTGCCGCGCCGTACCAGCAGCTTGGCGGAGACGTAGGGCTGGCTGTCGCGCCAGATGAGCTTGCCCGCGGCGCCCGGCAGGGCCGGCCCGTTGCTGAACAGCAGTCTCACTTCGCGGTTGCGGGTCTGTGTATTGACCGCCGGCGTCACCGTGCGTAGCATTACCGCATAGCGGCTTGCCGTATCCTCGAAATAGATTTCTTCCGCCTGTTCGACCGTCTCGATGTCAAGGGCCGGGACCTGGGCTGAAATTTCCAGTTGTTCGATATCCATGATTTCCACCAGTCTCGTGCCCATATCGGCGAATTCCCCTACGGCGGCCAGCCGGGCGGTAACCACGGCCCGGTACGGACTCCTTATGGTGCAACGGGAGACGTTGACTTTTGCATTCTCAAGTTGTGACATGGCGCCACGGCGTTGCGCGTGCAGGACCGCCAGGTCGGCTTCGCGCTGGTCCAGCAGCTCTTCGGACGCAGTCTGCTGCTGTTCCAGTTTCCTGGTTCGTTCCAGGCGCCGTTCAGCCAGCCGGATACGGGCCTCCAGCGCCCCGATTTCCGCTTCGACCCGCTGTTCGGCGATGCGGTAATCCGTGCAATCCAGCCTGACCAGCACACTGCCGGCGTCGATAACCTCGCCTACTTTCACGGAGATCTCATCGATACGCGCCTTGATCTGCGCAGCGACGGACGTGTCATTCAGGCTGACGACGGTCGCCGGCGCGGATTTCCAGTTATAGATCGCCAGGTCCTTGATACGCGCGGTTTTCACCGCGACGGTATTTTGCCCGCTCGATACCAGCGGGAAAATGAGAAACAGTAATGTCAGGAATACCCGGGCGAAAAATTTATTTGCCATAACATCTTTTTGACGATGGCCTGATCCGCTACCGGGACTGGTCCTGTTTACGGTGACTTCCATCGATTTCAGAACGGGCCGGAAAGGTATTACAGCTTGGTATTATAGCAATTCCCTTAAGGCAGTGTCTGTAGCGGGATCAGTTTTTCAGCAGTTCCCGCTAAATTCCGGGGGCAGGGCATCACACGATGAATGAAAAATGGTGTCACAGGGCATGCCCCAGGAAGTATTGATTATGGTCGCAGGGGACGCCAACCATCGAAAAATATTAAAAATACTTTATATATTCGAAAAAGTTCGCTAATATATTAAGCATATTTTATATTTTTTAGGGTGTGACGATGACATTGACCGAACTGGGTAAACAGGTCGCCGCGTGGCGCAAGGGAAAGAAAATGACTCAGGCTGAATTCTGCGAGGCGGCGGGGATCTCGACCGTCACCCTGAGCCGGCTGGAAAACGGCGAACTGCTGGAACTGGGGTTCAACAAGGTCCAGCGCGTCCTGTCCTGTGTCGGCAAGGAACTCTCGGTGCGCGACGCATCGCCCATGCCGACGCTGGATGAACTGCTTCAAGACAACAGGGAAGAGTGGGAGGAATCGTTCAGAAGACCAGGCGGTCCCTGATTGAGGCAACCCCATGAGCGCAAAAATAAACAGATTGCTGGTCAAGGTAAGCGGCGCGCCTGCGGGCCACATCACCACCAGGAGAACAGGCGACGGCGGGACCCGGTACAGCTTCACCTATTTGCCGGATGCAGGTCCGGAGCAGGCATTGTCGGTGACCATGCCGGTGCGTGACGAGAGTTACGCAACCTGGCAAATGCCGCCGGCGCTGGAAATGAGCCTGCCCGAGGGGGCGTTGAAAGCACACCTGGAGAACCGCTTCGCCAGGATTGTATCCATGGACCCGATGGGACTGTTGTTCGTCACGGGGAAGGCCAGAATAGGCAACATCACGGCTGAACTGCCGGCCGACAACAAAGACCCTGAACTTGCTGAACTGGGCAAACTCCTGGCGCAGCACCAGCAACAACAGGATGCCATAGACAGCGACGAAATAACCCGTGTGTCGGATTCAGAACTGGAGTCCCTGTTCGAGCGCCTGCTGGATCGGTACGCAATCAGTTCCGGTGTGGGTGGCGTGCAGCCGAAAGTCCTCGCCAGGACGATGGTCCGGTCATCGGGCAACCCCGACAAGATGGCGCTCAGGACGCCCGGCCATATTGTTAAGACGTCAGACGATGATTTGCCCTTCCTGTGCCTGAACGAACATTTGTGTCTCAAGGTAGCAATGCGGTCCGGACTGGACGTACCACGCAGGGTGCTGTCCGATAACGGCGAAGTGCTCATCCTCGAGCGGTTTGATATAAAGCCGGGCGGCCATTATCAGGTGGAAGATGGTTGCGTACTGTTGGGCAAACCCGCGAAAGACAGATATGAAGGCAGCATGGAGAGACTGGTCGGCGCCCTGCTGACGAGCATCCCTGACGACAGGCGGAGGGCTGCATCATGGTCGCTGTTTACGCAGGTCGTGATCAACACCCTTGTCAGAAATGGCGACGCCCATTTGAAGAACTTCGCGATCCTGTACGACAGCCCCGGCAATGCCAGGTTGACCAAGGTGTTTGATATCACCACTACCGCCGCGTATGACCTGTTCGGGAAGGATTTGCAGGCTATCACGTTGAACGGTACCAGGAACTGGCCGTCACAAAAAGACCTCATACGTTTGGGCAGGGACAGGTGCAAACTGGAAGAGCGGGAGTGCAGGGAAATCATGGAGAAAGTCATCACGGCGGTCACAGCTATAGGAAAAACCATACCGAATGAGATAGTGAAGTATTCCGGCTCCGAGCACATTCTGGGCGCCATGCTCCAACAGTGGAACGGCGCTATCAAATCCCTTCGGACCGGCAAGCCGAAAGAAGTGGCCGCAATAAAAACGGAACTCGACGAGACAGAGCAAGCCCTGCTTGCGTCCTACGGTGACCCCTACCTCAACCAGAAAGACCGCAAGGACAGGCTGCGCAAAACGAGAGAACCGCAACGCACGGTCATGTACGCGCCACAGAGATAGCTTCTGCATCACTGGCGCAGATTTTCAGTTGTAGAATGCCAATACTTATCGGTTAACGTCAGCGACAAGTCGCTTATTTATGTGTCCGCTATAGTTAATACCGATACGCAGCTAACCTACTCTTTTCCAAGTCATGCCTGACCCAGGCCCTCCAGGCGTTCGATGAACCGGGCCTTGCGGGAATGGCGGGCGCGAAGCGCGCATAGGCGCTCCGAATAGGCGTCCAAGGTATTGTCTTCCTCAGCCAGGACACGCAGGTCGGCAAGCAATTCAGTTGCCCGTTCATAACC
>JAPPLI010000067.1 GCA_028819495.1 Gammaproteobacteria bacterium
GATTCCTATCTTAAAGGCATCCGCTATTTTCAAAACCTGGCCGGTGAACGCTGCCGGAGGGGTAGCGTAGCCTATAATGGCGACCAAGCCCGTGAAACGGAACGCTACAGGCTGATTCCCTATCGACAATTGAGCAAATTTATCGACCCGACCCCGGCATGATTTTCATAACAGATTCAACAAAAATAATTGGATCATAGAGGGGCACCCCCAAGTAAGGCTCCGCTAAGTCCATCAGGAAACAAACTCATGTCAAGGCTACTTGGCCCCCTCGCAGATGAAGTGGGACAATATTTAGCTGACATTTTTCGGTAATGGCGTTGGAGACGTGAAAATTTTGAGAAAATTGCTGAAAGATGTGAGACAGAAAAAGAAGCCCGATGTATTGATGACGACTTAATGACCACAATTTCTGAAGGTGACGCATATCGCTTGGCAGAAGCCTGCTCATTTGAAGACAACGAGACGGTACAGGAGCTATGGGCAGGTCTGATTACGAGCACAATCAGGTCTGACAAAGAAGTCACCATGACACGCGCTTTCATAGAAATTCTGAAAGCTATTGGACCAGTAGAAAAGGAGTTGCTATAATATTCATCAATCGCTGATTTACCACCCCACATATAGGGAATCGATTTTCCAGGAGGAAACATCCATGGGTTTGACCAACGCAAAAGTTCTATTACAAAATCCGAGATTGCCTGAGCTGGAGGGCGTGGAAATCGATGCCCTTGCGGATACCGGCGCGGTTCATCTATGTATCCCGGCGCGGATACAGGCGCAATTACAGCTTGAAGAGATCGAGAAAAAAGAAGTGACACTGGCAGATGGAAGCAAGCAGTCCGTTCCGTATGTCGGCCCAATCGAATTACGTTTCAAGAACAGGACAGGCTTTGCCGGCGCCTTGGTTATGGGCGAGCAGCCGTCGCTGGGGGCAATTCCCATGGAGGATATGGACCTGGTCGTTTTGCCAAAAACAAGGGAGGTCAAGGTGAACCCGGACAGTCCCGATATGGCATCATCTATTGCAATGCGGGTGATAACCTGATAGACACAAACTATGGCGGCAGTTGACTTTGGCGACATAAAAGACAGCCCCCTGCCGGGGGAGGGCGGCGGGAGACTGCCATGACCGCGACAACCGCCCTCCCCGGCGCCTTCAGGCTGTCCCTGATCCCTGGTCCGGCGCCAATGAAACCGGACCCGCCCTCAGGCATGGAGGCTGACTACACACCACATGGAAAAGTGTCCGGATTCCGTTCCGGCGGCGTGCCCGACCTGAAGCTTGCCGCGGCCTCGTTTCCGTAAGGCTGTACTGATTGTAGCTGTTTACATCGGACAGAAAAGCGAAAAATTCGCGAAAATGTGAGAAAACTCACAAATTTTGTAAAAAATACCGGTCGGTGTGGTTGGGAATGTACACAAAACCTGATACACCAAAACAGGAATGGCCGGTTACGGGATGAATGCTTGAATGAGTCCGTGCTCCTCAACATTCATCATGCCTGGGCCGTCATTGAATCCTGGGTTCAGCACTACAGCCAGGAGCGGCCACACAGCAGTCTGGGGTATCTCACCCCGGATGAATATCGGCAACAACTGGAACAGGCTGCCTAGCCTTGATGTCATTATGCGGCACGTGGCAACTGCCGGAATTAACAGCAATCACTATTTTCAAAGTCTCAGCGGCGCGCGCTGACTGACGGGCAGAGTAGTCTATAATGGCGCTCAAACCCGTGAAACAAAATGCTACAAGCTGCTTCCCTATCGACAATTGAGCAAATTTAACGACCCGGCCCCGGCATGACTTTCATAACAGATTCAACAAAATCTCTGGCGCTTATAGCCGGACTGGTATTGTTCCTGGCCGGTTGCAGCGGTGGCGGCGGCAACAGCGGCAGTGTCAGGCCGGCGCCGCCGGTTGAACCGGAACCGTCGATGCCGACTGAGCCGGAAACGCCCGCGCCTGATCCGGGACCGTCGGAAAGCGAGTTACGGGAAGAGTTTGCCGCGCATCCCGGGTTTCAGAACCAGCCCGCGCTGGAGCAGGTCAACGCGCATTACGCGTATGCACGGGGCGCGACCGGGGAAGGCATTACCATCGGCATCATCGATGACGGCGTCGATGCATCCCACCCCGCGCTGGCCGGGAAAATTCGCCCGGGGTCGTTTTATGCCGATGGCTACGACCCGGACTTCAGCGCTTGCGACACGCGTGCTGTGGACGGTTCATGCCTGGACAGCGGACCGTCCCACGGGACTTATGTGGCCGGCATCATGGCGGCGCGCCGCGACGAAGATATGGATGCATTACCAGGTGATTCCCTGGCCATGCACGGTGTTGCCTTCGATGCCGACCTGTTCTCGGTGGGCATTCCCCTGAGCGATCCTCCTGACTTCTATGAACCGGTTGAGCCCGCCGGCCTTGGCGTTTACGACCCGGGCCTGGCCGACCTCATCGCGAGTGTCCCCGCCGACGTAACCGTGCTTAACCTGAGCATCGGGTTGCCCGGCAATATCGAGGAATATTCCGAAACGGACCTGCGCGCCGCGTTGCCCCGGGTGATCGAGGTCATGGCGCAGGCGGACACGCCGGCTGCGGATCGCACCATCTACGTCTGGGCCGCCGGCAACGCCCAGGGCGAGTTGCACCCGGATGGCGCGGTTGAAGAGGCCGCCTCGGTGGAGGTCATGCCGGGGATTGCCGCCCGCATTGCGGCACTGCGCGGCCACTCCCTGGCCGTGGTTGCCACCGGCCCGGGCGGTGACATCGCCGGCTTTTCCAACCGTTGCGGCATTGCCGGGGATTACTGCCTGGCGGCGCCGGGGACGGACGTGAACGGCCCGATACCCAACAACTATTGTCCGACCGGCACGGCAGAGTGTTACGCCGGCGCCTCCGGCACCTCCGCGGCCGCGCCCATCGTCAGCGGCGGTGTCGCGCTGCTGGCCCAGCACTACCGCGACCAACTGGGTAACGATGAGATAGTGACGCGCTTGCTCCGGACGGCCAATAAGGAAGGTATCTATGCGGATGTTGACGTATACGGCCAGGGTTTTCTGGACCTGGACGCCGCCACCCGTCCCGTGGGTGAGACCAGGCTGCTCATGGGCCGGTCCCTGAGCGGCCCTTCCGCCCCGGTTGAACTCAGCGCACTGGCCGCGGCGCCGGCCTTCGGCGATGCGCTGGCGCGGGGACTTGGCGCCTACGAGGTGGCCACTTTTGATGCCTTGAATGCGCCGTTCTTCCGTACGCTGGGTGAGTATATCCAACCTGCCACCGTGCAGGACCGCCTGGAGGATCGTCTCCGGACCCTGGGCAATGACCCGCGCGGCGCGCGCTGGGATGCGGGGGAATATGAACTGCGCGCCCGGCTGGATCATGGCGTCGCAAAGTTCAACGCCTTCCCGGCCTGGCGCGAGTCAGGCCGACACGATTGGCCCGGCGTTGAACGCGGCTATGCCCGGCTGTTCCCGGGGCAGGTTCCGGCCGGCCCGCAACTGGGGTCACTGTCCCTGGTGCGCCGCTTTGCTGCCGGGGAGTTCTTTTTCGGTGTACGCAACCATCCCGGCTGGCGTTTTGGACTGTATGGTTTGGAACGCGCTGCCGGGCAGCGCTCATGCGGGTCTGAGCCGGGTGCGGATGGAGAACCGGGGCATGCTGCATGAGCTGTCCTCGCTCCGGAGCAGCGCCTTTGCCTTCGGCATCATCGGTGAAAACGTCGGCCACGTCCGGGACCGGCTGGCGCTGAGGCTGTCACAGCCGTTGCGGGTCGAGGCGGGGGACGCACGCTTCAACTGGGTATCCGGCCGCACCCGGGACCGGCGGGTCCTTGTTGAGCAGACCTTACTGGAACTGTCTCCCTCCGGCCGCCAGCTCGATATCGAAATGACTTATACCCGTCCCTGGAGAGGCGGGCAGGCCCACCTGGCGGCTTTATTTTCGCGTGACGCCGGCCACGTGCGCGGGCAGCAGGATATTGCACTGCTGATGCAATACCGGCGCAGTTACTGAAGGTCAACTCTGCCCCTGAAAACACCGGGCATCCAGGAGTATTTCACCGCCCTCCCCCATTCGGACAGGCACG
>JAPPLI010000142.1 GCA_028819495.1 Gammaproteobacteria bacterium
TAACTATTTCAGTCAGTTAGAAAGGCTTTATTGCCTTCCTGCTGAATCTGTCGCTGCGCCGTTCCCCGGCCTGACTGTCGGCCCTGGCCGCAAGGGTCATCCGGGACGCCCTGCTGTGCCGCGGCGCCCGCACCGTTGCGGCGGTTGCACACCCGCCGCGGACGTACTGCCGCGCGCCGGTGGCCGCCCCCTGTTTCAACCGAACTTCCCGTGAGGAACAACCATGAAAACACCATTGAAAACCCTGTTACTGCTCCTTGTTGCCTGCGGCGCATGCGGCGCGGCAGTTATTGACGCGGCCCGGGCGCAATCCTGCTACAGGAGCGTTGGGGTGGGAGAAACCTATTACAGGTTCGGCGAGGGGCCGGCAGCGCAGTGCAACGTTGACGGCGTATGGGGGTCGTCCTTCATCGGCCCGGTTCGCAATGCCACGTTCTCAACAAATGCCAGTATCAGGAAAACCTACAAACAGGCAACGCGTGACGCCAAAAGGGCGTATGACGATGGCGTTCGGTGCATAGAGAAGTTGCTGGGCAACGAAGACATCGACCGCGCACTGGCCGATGACCACCTGTACCACCTGAAAACCGAATACGAAGATACGGCAGACTCCTGGGAGGACTGGTATGAAGAGTTTTACGGCAACATGTGTAATTGAATGCCTTCTATAGACCGCGGAGCCCAGCCATGAACAAATCAATAATCGCCATCTGTGCTTTATCACTGTCCTTTGCACCTGTGGCGGAGGACGCGGCCCGGTCGCAGACCGCCTCGGAGCAGAAACTGGCCGGTGAGAGTATCGCCATCCCGGGAAACAAATCCGGGACACACATCTTGTCCTGTATCCCCCGCTGTCCATTCAATCAGGACAAGGCTGATACAGAAACCGATTAATTACCTGGAGTTCGACAATGACTGAAAAGCCCAAAACCGTCATGCACGGAGAGCCTACTGAAACCAGGAAGGGAAGAACATCCACCGAAGACAAGGCGAAAAAATGCGGCACACAATGGCCCTGGCCGGCACAGATGTTGTTCGCCCTGGTGATTATAATCGCCGTTGTCGTGTTGCTGGTAGGTCTGCCGACGGCAAGCCTGCTGGTAACGGAAAGAATGTTTCCCATTTCCGATAGCGTTTCCCTTCGTGGCATGGTGTCATTCTGGGGCGCTATGTTTGCCGCCTTCATTTCTCTGGCCGTGCTGTTTATCGGTGCCGTTTTCGCCTTCACAGCGCTCAGGGTGGAATCAGGCGCACAGTTTGAGGCGCGTAAAGCTGCGGAGGAAGGGGTTATAGATGGGCTGAAAAGAACCAAGAAAGATATAGCGGATGTTGAGAGCAGAATCAGGGCTCTCAGAGATAGAATCAGTGATAAAGCCGATGCCATTATCAAAGAAAAAGCAGATGCCTTCATTGATGAAAACGGCAAAAAGATAGCGAAGGACATGTCCTACGACTATGTCTACACCAAAGATAACGGCGCAAGGATAACCAGGGATATGGCCAAAGGTTACATCTGCGACAAAGACAACGGCGCACAGATAACCAGAGACGTAGCCAGAAATTATGTCAACGACAACGGCGCAGGAATAACCAGGGAAGTGGTCGAAAAGTACGCCAGGGAAGACATAGACGGCGCAGAAATGACCAGGCTTGAAAAGATAACCGGAGAGACGGTCGAAAAAATCAGTGCCGAACACATCACCGGTTTGATTGATGAAAGATTGTCCTCGCTCGGTTTCTTTGAGAAGTTTCAGGTATTGTTCCTGCGCCGCCGCCCTGACGGGTCGGACTCTCCCGACGAGGGTCGGCACTGACGCCGGTTGTTCTCACAAGATAGACAGCGCAAATGTTGCGTGACAATCAAAATGATGGAAAAACGGGGGCGGGTTCAGGCTGAAAGAAATGAAGTTTATCAAACGCTGTATTGAGCTGATTGGCAAGGCACTGGGCTGGCCAATCAGGATGCTGTACGAGGTCATGTGGAAACCGCGACATTACATCAAAGTACGCCCTGCCTGCCTGACGGCTTTCGTTGCGCTGACCGGTTTTGCTTTGGCGTTGTTAATATTTTTGGAATTTCTTACCAGTAATCACAACTTGCGATTGCGATTGCCAGAATGTTCCGGGCCAGCCGCAATACCGTCGTTCCCGCCAATGCGGGTATCTGGTGGTAGCGGCAGTTCTGCTCGCAACATAGCAGTTGACCCAAACGAAAACACCTGGGTAGATAAGCTGGCGAATATTTTTTGTGATAGCGGCAGGCATCAGTCCATTACCCATAATACTGGTACGATTTCCATAAGGAACTTGGTAATAGACCAGAACAAAAACCCATGGATAGACGACTTGTTGGAGGTTCTGCGCCGTGCAGTTGAGTCTCAAGTCGCTGACATGGAGGCACGTAAGCACATTCTCAGTGCCATTAACTCGAATTTGACGGAAATAAACAAACAGCTTGGCAATCAGAGGACATTGCTCCCGTGTAACCCCACCGGAACACAGGCGGGTGAGGGATGCGCCAACAACCGCGACGTACTGGTTATCCTCGAACAGGACGCGTCGGCCAGCAAACTGAAAGATGCCCTCGAACAAATACAAAAACAGCTGAGTGATAACAACAGCCCTGCCCTCAACGTGGTAATTGACCCCGAGAAAAACCAAGCATTTATAGAAGCCATGAAAGCCGTCGGCAGTCCCCAGTCATGCGTCACGGACGCCGGTAAAAATCGCGGCAGTGACAGCAAAAGCCCCGCCTGTGATGTGATAGTAACCCTGGAAGAACCCCTGTGGGTTAATAACCTGGTAAAAGCACTTCATGGCGTGGTTGAGTTTTACGCCATAGACCCGGCAATACGCTCGGACATCAAGGAACACTTGAAATGTGATAACGGCAAGCATTTGTCCGTATCCGGTCTTATTCGCTTCAGCGGCGGCGAGCATTCACTTGATGGCGCCGCAAAAGACAGTATAGGCAGCTTTGTGACGCGAATTGACAGGCGGGCGAGCAGGTGGGGCGTGTTCGGCTTCGCCAGTGAGGCAGGGGATGCAGAGGAGAACCGACAACTTTCCTGGCAACGCGCATGTGCGGTCAAAGAACACATTTGCAAGAATGATGCTGACTCGTCGTTATGTAAGCTTGACTGCGAAACTTACCCGAAGGACAGGAGTGGGCGGACAGCAACCAGGCTACAATGCTTGCCCGTTGAGGGAGATGAGAAAACTTATCCCCTGATCTGCTTCCTGGGAGAACAACATTTCATCAACGGCGTAGCCGACAGCCGTAGCGTGGTCATCGCCGCTTGCAAGGCAAAGGAATAAGCAGTGGGCAACCGCCACCATTTCTTGTCCTCCCCTCGACTCATTCCGCATTGGAAAAGTCTGGCATCAGGAACCTGCTTAAAAAATTCCCTTACCCCAGGACAGAACTTCCTATGTCTTTAACTACCAGATGGAGGCCAACCGTGAACAAACCTGTAACGATTGTCTTTGCGTTATTAATGTCCACTACGACCGTAGCGGAAGAAAAACCAAGCAAGGAAGATACGATAGCTTGGCTGTATGAAAGAATAGCAGTAATAGAAACACCAAAATTTGACCATGTTACCGATGATGATCTGGAATACAGCACTGAGTTGCGACGGCAGGCAATTGATTTTCCAGAAGATGGTACAACAATTAAGATAGATTATGTCGAGCACGACGATTGGAAGGTTTCTAAAAGTGGTAGTATTGGATTTAGACAATATACGTGGACAGCAAGCGCAAAACTATCAGATATGTCATCAAATGTTGAGCTTGAAACACTTCCTACTGGTGATCCTGAAGTATTTACTTCACATTATATGTATATAAGATTGTCATGCTCTTTAAAAGTCTGTTTCAATGGTGAACGAACTCATACGCATGGCGATTCGCACACCTTTAATGAATCTTGGAACAGCCGGTCGTTATTGATTCCAAGAGCCATAGCAGATAGGGTGCAAAAAGCGCTCTCCCATCTGATAACACTTTCCGGAGGAAAAGATAAAGTTTCGGAAGACTTGTTCTGAACTGAATGATCTTGACCGGCATGTGTTCATGGAGTCGGGCCAAAATAAACTGTGGTCTGATGAGCGGTTCTCCATGCAACGCGCGGACACCCGCTTGCCCCAGGTCATCGACGACTGCCAGGAACAGACACGACCAACCCGCACAACACACAAACTACGAAAAACAAAAAGCTGCTCAACCAATGAATCCCCGGATTCCCCCGGGAATTTCACAATATCGGGAGGTCACAACCATGAAATCCCACGACGCCAACACATTCCGTATCTCGGAAGTTCTCATGAAATCCTGTTCCCTGGCAATCAAAAACATGACCGGTCTGCTCATCCTGTCCGTAGTGCTGTTCCTGGTGCTGGACTTCACCTATGACTCCATTGAAGACACACTGTCAGAGCTTATACGGTATGGATACGTGGACGCGTGTATACAAGGTTTGAATCAACTGGATTTATGCTGGCTATCGTCGGTTGTATATCGTCGCTATACGGAGGCAGGCGGCGTCCCCCTGTTCAGATACCTGTCTCCGGCAGCGTTCATATTTTTCAGTTTTCTCCTGCCCGTCGCCATCATCAGGCTGCTGTTTGCCGGCGACACGCCGACGGGGAGTTTTATAGAGCGGGTTGTTCATAACTACGGGCTCATCGCCAGCGAGGGTTTTATTGTCAGCTCGTTCCGGTATATCTGTGCGTTTGTCGCGCAGGTGGTGTTGTTCATCTACCTGCCGGTGGTATTGGGAGTGTTCATATTTGCCCTGGCCGTCATGCTGGAGTCGTTCTGGATTTTGGGTCTCCTGTTACTTCTCGGTGCAGGATATATCTACGTGTTATTCAGGTTCACGGCCGTGTTTCAACTGGCGTATGTATTCATTTCCACAGAAAACCTGGGCATATGGCAAAGCTGGCGGCGCGGTTACGCCCTGTCTGCCCCATCCTGGGGAAGGATTTCCACGCTGTTCGCCATCATCCTGCCCCTGCTCCTGTTGCTGTTTGCCGGCATTCTGGTCATGTTATTGCCCGGTGAAGCGCCGGATGGTCTGGGCACACTCGTATCGTCCCACGTCATCAACTTTTTATATGTGGTTCTCAGTGCCATATTGTCCGCAGTGTGCTACCGTGAACTGAAAAGACAGGATAAGCTGGGCATTTGATGATGCAGACATTGTGTCGGCCGGATGGCCCGAAGATTAGCACTACCATCAGCTCCGGCAAACAGGTTAAACCGAACATCAGACGAGGACATTATTGATGAAATCAGTCAACATTGTTTACCTGCTGTGTTTCACCATCGTGATTGCCGGTTGCAGCTTCGCTAAGAAACAAGCTGCCTGGCAGCAGACGGCCCTGGAGCGGGAACTGGCCGGCGAGATGGTGTCCATCCCCGCCGGCACGTTCCGCATGGGGGACTTGAGCGGGGCGGGTTGGGATGATGAGGAACCCGTTCGCAGCGTGACGGTGCCGGCCTTCAGGTTAGGCAAATACGAAGTCACGGTGAGCCGGTTCAGGGCCTTTGTCGAGGCAACGGGGTATCGCACGGACGCCGAGCGAGATGCAGACGGGTACGCAGGTTGTTTCTCCGAGCAGTCAGAGGGCTATTGGGACTGGGTGCCGAACCGCAGTTGGCGCGACCCGGGCTACCCGGTTGAAGATGACCAACCGGTGGCGTGTGTGAGCTGGAACGATGCCCAGGCGTTTATTAACTGGCTGAATGAGAAGGCCGGTGGTAATTACCGCCTGCCCAGTGAGGCGGAATGGGAATATGCGGCCCGGGCCGGCAGCACCACGGAGTATTACTTCGGCGACAGTGAGTCGGAGTTGTGCCGGTATGCCAACCACGCGGACCGCAGTACGTATTTTAACTGGCGCAACGAGTCCTGCTCTGATGGTGTGGGCAACCTCGCGGCGGTGGTCGGGAGTTACCATCCGAACGGTTTTGGTCTGTATGACATGCACGGTAATGTATGGGAGTGGGTGCAGGACTGCTGGCATGACAATTATGAAGGCGCACCAACGGACGGCAGCGCCTGGACGAACGGTGATTGCAGCCGGCGCGTGGTTCGGGGCGGTGCCTGGTACGGCCTTGCGGGGGACCTGCGTTCCGCCAACCGCTCCAGGGGCGACCGCGCGGACCGCCACGGCTACGGCGGCGGCGGCGGCCTCGTCGGCTTCCGCCTGGCCCAGGACGAATAGAACGAAGGCGCTATACCGGGTATGTGCACATGACTTTCTACCGGGATTCCCTTTGTACTTTCCCCTCTTTCCCTTTTTTACCCGGCGTTGTTCGACGGGTCGCGATATTTCAGGAGCTTTCTTATGCAAACCACAGATAATTCCCGGGACACTAATGTCAATGTTTTTTATCTGCTGTGTTTCACAGTCATCATTGCCAATTGCAGCTTCAGTGGTGCACAAGAGTCCCTGCAGCAGACGGCTCTGGAGCAGGAACTGGCAGGTGAGATGGTGTCCATCCCCGCCGGCACCTTCCGCATGGGGGACTTGTGGGAGACCAATGGTGTTGAGCAATCGCCTCACCATGAAACCCAATGGCGCAACGCCGGCCTGACACCAGCAGTGTGGCGTGATAGTGTTGAAAAACCATTTCACCTGCACCCTGTAAGGGTGGCCAACTACTTGTTAACATCCCTTAAATTACCAACCTATAGGCCGATTCGCGTCACGGTGCCGGCCTTCCGGCTGGGCAAGTACGAGGTAACCTTTGCCCAGTGGGACGCCTGTGTGGCGGACGGGGGGTGTAATGGTTATTCTCCTCATGATGGGCCTTATATGTACGACGAAGTAGGCCGGGTAGTGGGTGTAGAAGATAGCTGGGGTCGCGGCAACCGCCCGGTCATCAACGTTTCCTGGGATGATGCTCAATCCTTCATTCGCTGGCTGAACGGGAAGACCGGTGGCAATTACCGCTTGCCGAGTGAGGCGGAATGGGAGTATGCGGCCCGGGCCGGCAGTACTACGGAGTACAGTTGGGGCGATGACATCGGCAGTAACCGGGCGAACTGTCACAATATTTATTGTGGCGACTCGTGGGACTACACCGCGCCGGTGGGCAGTTTTCCGGCCAATCCCTGGGGCTTGCACGACATGCACGGCAACATATGGGAGTGGGTACAGGATTGTTGGCATAACAGTTATGAGGGCGCGCCGGCGGACGGTAGCGCCTGGACGAGTGGGGATTGTAGCCGGCGCGTGATTCGGGGCGGTGCCTGGGACCACGATGCGGGGGACCTGCGTTCCGCCAACCGCGGCAGGAACGACCGCACGGACCGCGACGGCAACAACGGCTTCCGCCTGGCCCAGGACGAGTAGAACGAAGACGCTATACCGGATACCTGCACAAGACTTTCTACCGGGATTCCCTTTGTGCTTTTTCCTCTTTCCCTTTTCCGCCCGGCGCGCAGCGCCGGGCCGCAATTCATTGAGGCAAGCGCCCATGCAACCCACAAACCCGAACCTGCCCCGGGTCATCGACGACTGCCACGAGCTGCTCAAGTGGCTGATACCGGTCCTCGACAAGTTCCCCCGCGCCCGCCGCTTCACCCTGGGCGAGCGCCTGGAGTCGGGCCTTTTGGCCGTGCTGGAGGAGTGCATCGATGCCGCTTACAGCAAACACAAACAGCCGCAGCTCCAGGCCGCCAACCGGCGCCTGTCCTCCGTGCGCCACCTGTGGCGCCTGGCCTATGAGTTACGGGTCATCCCGCAGAACCGCTACTTTTACGGGAGCGAACGGCTGGTGGACATCGGTACCCAAATCGGCGCCTGGCAGAAGTCGCAGGCGGCGGGTTGAGTCTTGCACCGCATCGGGGATGTATTCCTCCAGATGCAGCGACGGTACTCGCTACGTTGAAAAAATGGAAGTTGTGAATATAATGTGACAGGTAACGTATATGAGGAGAACAGGCCGATGAAACGTAATTTTATGGTGAAGGCCGTTTGGGATGATAAGGCGAACGTCTTCTATTCGGAAAGCGACATTGAAGGTTTGCATATCGAGGCTGTCACCGTCGCCGAGTTCGAGGAAATCATGATGGACGTGGCTCCTGACCTGATTGTTGCCAACCATCTCAGTGCGCCTGATATCGCCGACCACAACAGGAACGACCGCTAGACGAAGTATCACGACCCGGGACAGGTTTGACATCCGGCCCGGGCATCACGACAGTCGCTACGGCAGCAGGCAATCACTGCGGAGTGAGAACAATGCATATACACGATATATCCAGCCCGGCAGAAATACGCTACGAACCCGACGAACAATCTCCTTATCCCCTCAGCCTCGGCCTGGGAATCCAGGCGGCCCTGCTGGTCTTTCCGACAGTGGTGCTGGTGCCGGTCATTATAGTCCGGGCAGCCGGCCTGGACGCGGAGTACCTGTCCTGGTCGATCTTCGCCGCGTTGCTGGTTTGCGGGTTCATAACGCTGATACAATCCTTCCGAACAGGATTCATCGGCGCCGGCCACGTGCTCATATCAACGAGCGCAGCCACCTCCATCGCGGTCTGTATCCTGGCCCTGTCTGCAGGGGGGATTGCGCTCATGATGAACCTGGTTATCGTGTCGGCGCTGTTCCAGTTGCTGCTGTCATCGAAGCTGTCGTGGCTGCGCCGCGTGATCACGCCGGTGGTATCCGGCATGGTGCTGATGCTGATCGCGTTCGCGGTCATGCCCGTCGCTTTTGACATGCTGACGCACGCGCCCGAAGGCGCATCTCCCATGGCTGCGCCGGGTATCGCGGCTATAACCCTGCTCGTGCTGGTGGCGCTGGTATTCGGCGCAAAAGGCATACCGGGTCTCTGGGCGCCGGTTATCGCGCTGGTTGCAGGTTGTGCGGCCGCCGCGTATTTCGGCATGTACCAGGGCGGCATGGTGCTGGATGCTCCCTGGGTGGACATTCCCGCGGCCGGGAGACCGCAGTTCAGCCTGAATCTCGGCGCTGATTTCTGGATACTTTTACCGGCATTCCTGTTTGTCTCCCTGGCCAACACCATGGGGGATATCAATGCCGGGGTTGAAGTCCAGAGGGCATCCCGGCGCACTCCCCATTCCATCGATTTCCGCGCAATACAGGAAGGACTTGCGGCCAACGGCCTGGGCGACCTCCTTGCCGGCCTCACCGGTACAATACCGGTCAAAAGCGATGCGGCAGGCAATTCCTTTATCCGGCACACCGGGGTGGCTGCCCGCAGGCTCGGGGCATGCATCGGGTTAATCCTGTTGTTACTGGCATTCCTGCCCAAGCTTACGGCAGTCCTGCTGGCCATCCCCGGACCCGTCGTCGCGGCTTACCTGGCCGTGTCAATGGCGCTGGTTTTCGTCCAGGGCATGAAAATGGTTGTCCAGGACGGTATCGACTACCGCAAGGCGGCGGTGATCGGACTGGCATTCTGGCTCGGAGTGGGTTTTCATAACCAGGCTGTTTTTGCAGATATGCTGGGCGAGACATTGGGCGGCCTGCTGGGCAACGGTATGACCGTCGGCGGCCTGGCCGTTATCCTGTTGACGATAATCATGGAACTGACCGGCCCGCGCCGTTATAGTAAAGTAACGGCGCTGGACCCCCGGGTACTGCCCAGGCTGGAAGATTTCCTGCGCCAGCAGGCGTTGCGCCTGGGCTGGGGCGAGGCGGCAATTGAGCGCCTGTTCCTGATTGGTGAAGAGACCCTGTTGTGTCTCTCCGAGGGGCATGATGAAGCAACCACCGGCGAGCTGCGCAGCCTGCTGGTAACGGTTACCAATGACGGCCCGGTGATGGAAGTGGAGTTTGTCTCGGCTATCGGTGACGAGAACCTGGAAGACCAGATGAGGTTGCTGGGAGACCACGCCGAGGCGCGGGACGGGCATGAAATCTCGCTCCGTATATTGCAACACTTCGCATCCTCCGTGCGCCACCAGCAGTATCACGGCATGGACGTGGTAACGGTGCGTGTCAGTGAAAGCGATGAAGAGTGAAAACAGAGAGACAGAGGATAATGAAACCGATAAAAACAGGGTTGCTTGGCCTGGGCACGGTCGGCGGAGGCGTCGTCACGGTACTGACCCGGAACGCCCATGAAATTGCCCGCCGCGCCGGCAGGGAGGTGGTCATCAGTCACGCCGCGGCAAAGGAATACGATGCCGATGCAATCCAGGGGCTGGACCAGGTAGGGCGGATCACCGACGACGGCTTTGCCGCGGTCGATGACCCGGAAGTGGAAATCATCATCGAACTGATAGGCGGCTACTCCCCGGCGAAGGAAATGGTCCTGCGCGCCATTAACAACGGTAAACACGTTATTACCGCGAACAAGGCCCTGATTGCCGTACACGGCAACGAGATCTTCCGCGCTGCGCAGGAAAAAGGCGTAATCGTGGCATTCGAGGCCGCTGTCGCCGGCGGGATTCCCGTTATCAAGGCAATCCGTGAGGGCCTGGTGGCAAACCGCATTCAATGGGCTGCAGGCATAATCAACGGCACAGGGAACTATATCCTCACCGAGATGCGCGACAAGGGCAGGGACTTCGGCGATGTATTGAAAGAAGCCCAGGAACTGGGTTATGCGGAAGCGGATCCGACGTTCGACGTGGAAGGCATCGATGCCGCGCACAAGTTGACCATCATGGGATCCATAGCCTTCGGTATCCCGTTGCAGTTTGACCGGACCTACACGGAGGGCATAAGCAAAATCGAGCAACAGGATGTCGTCTATGCCGATGAACTGGGCTACCGGATTAAACATCTCGGCATTACCAGGCGCACCGATGCGGGCATCGAACTGCGGGTGCACCCTACGCTGATACCCGCCAGGAGGCTGATTGCCAACGTGGACGGGGTGATGAACGCCGTACTGGTGCAGGGCGACGCGGTAGGGCCGACATTGTATTACGGCGCCGGCGCCGGTTCCCTGCCGACCGCATCCTCCGTGGTGGCCGACGTGATTGACGTAGTGCGCGCCCTGACCACCGATCCGGGGAACCGCGTGCCGCACCTGGCGTTTCAACCGGGCGCGCTGTCCGACCTGCCCGTACTGGAGATGGAAGACATCCACACGGCGTATTACCTGCGCATGCAGGCTGTCGATCAGCCCGGCGTAATGTCGTCGGTGACCACGATCCTGGGTGATCTCGGCATCAGCATCGAGGCGATAATCCAGAAGGAGCCGGAAGCGGGCGCCGGCCACGTTCCCGTGATCATGCTTACCCAGCGCGTGCAGGAGCGGAATATGAACGAGGCAATCAGGCAGATCGAGGCCCTGGATACGATTGCCGGAAACGTACACCGGATCCGGGTGGAAACCCTTGACTGAAGGCCTGATCGAGCGTTACCGCGCGCGTCTGCCGGTGGCAGACGATGCCTGCATAATCACCCTGGGTGAGGGGGACACCCCCTTGATCCGGCTGGAGAATATTCCTGAAGCTAACGACCGGAATATTGAACTGTTCGTGAAATACGAAGGCCTGAACCCGACCGGTTCTTTCAAGGATCGCGGTATGACCATGGCCATCACCCGGGCAGTCAACGAGGGTTCGCAGGCGGTCCTGTGCGCGTCCACCGGCAATACTTCGGCTTCCGCGGCCGCCTACGCCGCCAGGGCCGGTATCGCCTGTTACGTCCTGATCCCGGACGGCAAGATCGCCATGGGAAAACTGGCCCAGGCCATGATTCACGGCGCCGTGGTCATCCAGGTACAGGGTAATTTCGACGACGGCATGAGACTGGTGAAACAGATCGCTGCCGAAGCGCCCATCACCCTGGTGAACTCCGTCAACCCGTACCGCCTCCAGGGCCAGAAAACCGCGGCGTTCGAGATTGTGGACGAACTGGGCGCGCCACCGGATTTCCATTGCCTGCCCGTGGGCAACGCCGGCAATATCTCCGCGTACTGGACCGGCTACAGCGAATATGCCGGTTTCCCGACCCGTGCGTGCAACCATTGCGACGGGCAATGTCCCTGGCTGGCCGAGCCGGTTGCGGACAAATTGCCGAGAATGCTCGGCTACCAGGCCTCCGGGGCCGCGCCGTTCCTGCGCGGCAAGATGGTCGAGCAACCCGAGACGGTTGCCAGCGCCATTCGTATCGGCCGCCCCCAGTCCTGGGAACTGGCCTGGGCGGCGAGCAGGGAATCGGAGGGTTGGTTCGATGAGTTCAGTGATGAGGAGATTCTGAAGACACAGGCAATGCTGGCGGATAACGAGGGGATATTCTGCGAACCGGCTTCAGCCGTATCCGTAGCCGGCGCACTAAACGATATCGAATCCGGAAAAATCCCCGGGGGGAGCACCGTGGTATGCACCCTGACCGGGCACGGCCTGAAAGACCCGGACATCGCCATGCGGCAAAGCACCGCCCCGGTGCAAAAGGTTCCCGCCGAACTCGATGCCGTGAAGCGGGTCATCCTTGGCTAAGGGCAACTCCTCCGGGGGCATGCTCCAGTCCGTTCCCCATGTAACGATCACCCGCCGTGCGGCAGCTTCCGAATTCGACCTGCCGGATTCCATGCACCCGGTCATGCGCCGGGTCTTTGCCGGCCGGAATATTTCCTCGCATCGGGAACTGGATTATTCGATTACCAACCTGCTGCCGTTCGACAGACTGAAAAATATCGGCGCGGCGGCCGGATTGCTCATCGACGCCATTTGCAACAACAAAAAAATTCTGATCGTCGCGGATTATGACGCCGACGGCGCAACCGGCTGTGCCGTGGCCTTGCGCGGACTGTCCATGCTCGGCGCCCGGCAGGCCGTCTACATGGTTCCGGACCGGGTAAAACAGGGTTATGGCCTGAGTATCGACGTGGCGCGCCAGGCCCTGGAGTTCGACCCCGACCTCCTGGTGACCGTGGACAACGGTATTTCCAGCGTGGCCGGCGTCGAATTTGCCCGCAGCGAGGGAGTGGATGTCCTGGTCACGGATCATCATCTGCCGGGCAGGGAGCTCCCGGCCGCCAACGTCATCGTCAACCCGAACCAGCCCGGCGACCGGTTTCCGAGCAAGTGCATCGCGGGGGTGGGCGTCATGTTTTACGTGCTGCTGGCAGTCAGGGCCGGGTTGAAGCAGGCAGGCTGGTTTGCGGCGCAGGGGGTCGAGGCGCCGAATTTCGCGGCATTACTGGACCTGGTGGCGCTGGGCACTGTTGCCGACGTGGTGCAACTGGACTACAACAACCGCATCCTGGTTTACCAGGGCCTGAGGCGCATCAGGGCGCGGCGCTGTTGCCAGGGCATCATGGCCCTGGTCCGGGCTGCCGGCAAGGTGCCCGAGAATATTACTGCCGCCGACCTTGGGTTTCAGCTGGGTCCGAGGTTGAATGCGGCCGGCCGCATGGCCGATATGAGACTGGGCATCGAATGCCTGCTCACGGACAATTTTTCCGGTGCGGTTGCCCTGGCGCTGCAACTGGATAAATTCAACAAGGAGAGAAAACTGCTGCAAGCTGAAATGCAGGAACAGGCTGAGGCGTACCTGCTTGAGATCACCGAACTGGAGCAGGACGAGCTGCCCTTCGGCGTATGCCTGTTTGACGCGCGCTGGCACCAGGGCATAGTCGGTGTGCTGGCCGGCAGGATAAAGGAGATGGTCAACAGACCGGTAATTGCATTTGCCTCGGCCGGTGAAGGCCTGCTGAAGGGATCCGGACGATCAATCCCCGGAATACACCTGAAAGACACTCTGGAGGCGCTGGCGGCGAGGCATCCTGACCTGATCCACAGGTTCGGAGGTCATGCCATGGCTGCCGGCCTGACCATCAGGGAAGCTGACCTGGCGGAATTCAAGGCGGAATTTGACGGAGAAATCAGGAGTCTGGTCGCCGGGCGGATACCCGGGGCCGAGATCAACACAGACGGGAACCTGGCGTTTGAAGAAATCAACCTGGAACTGGCCGGAGAAATTGAAAACGCCGGCCCCTGGGGGCAGGGTTTCCCCGAGCCCCTGTTCGATGATGTCTTCACCGTTGCCGATGCCCGGACTGTGGGAGAACGGCACCTGAAACTGAAGCTGCTAGCGGACGGCGCACAACGGCCTGTTGAAGCCATCGCGTTCAACACGGCCCCGGACGCCCTCGCTTCATCCGCGCAGGCCCACCGCTTCGTCTACCGCCTGGCTGTCAACGAATACAACGGAGTGCGGACGCCGCAGCTCGTCATTGAGCATATTGAACAACAGGGCTCCGCGATCCAGGGGTCAGAGTAAAATTTCTGGCGAAATTCTTACTCTGACCCCGAGAGTTCCGTCGATTCCGCGGCATCAGGGGTCAGAGTAAGAAATTCTGAAAGAATTTTTACTCTGACCCCATCTATTCCATAGGTAGAGAGAGATTCCCCTCTGACCCCAAATATCGTAAAATCTGACCTTATGTTAGAAATCACGTCAATCACCGCCCGCATCAAAGACTGCCAGGGAAGAATCGAATCCCTGAGGAGGTATCTTTGACTTCGATATCAAGGTAATACGCCTGAGCGCAGTCAGGCAGGAACTTGAAAAACCGGATATCTGGAGCGAACCGGAACGCGCCCAGGCGCTGGGCAAGGAACGGGCGCTGCTTGAAAAAACGGTGGGAGCGATAGAAGCTGTCAGCACGGGAATGGACGACGTCGAGTTGTTGCTCGATATGGTGAAGCAGGAAAACGACGCCGAAGCCATGCAGGAAGTAATTGCCGATCTTGACAAATTCACCGCTCAGATTGAAGAGATGGAATTCCGCCGCATGTTTTCCGGCGAGATGGACCCGAACAATGCATTTCTCGATATCCAGTCAGGTTCCGGCGGCACCGAAGCCCAGGATTGGGCCGAAATGCTGCTGCGCATGTACCTGCGCTGGGGTGAACAACGCGGTTTCGCTACCGAACTGATTGAAGTATCGCCCGCTGAAGTAGCCGGTATCAAAAGCGCCACGGTCAGGTATGAAGGTGACTACGCGTACGGCTGGCTGCGCACGGAAACCGGGGTGCACAGGCTGGTAAGGAAGTCCCCGTTTGATTCCGGCAACCGGCGCCATACTTCATTCGCCTCCGTGTTCGTTGCGCCGGAAATAGATGACAATATCGAGGTGGACATCGATACTTCCGACCTGCGCGTGGACACCTACCGGGCGAGCGGGGCGGGAGGGCAGCACGTAAACAAGACGGATTCCGCGGTAAGGCTGACCCACATCCCCACGGGCATCGTTGTGCAGTGCCAGAACGATCGTTCCCAGCACAAAAACCGGGACCAGGCAATGAAACAGATGCGCGCCAAGTTATATGAACTGGAACTGCAGAAGCGCATGGCGGAACAAAAGGCGCTGGAGGAATCCAAGGCCGACATCGGTTGGGGCAACCAGATCCGCTCCTACGTGCTGGACCAGTCCAGGATCAAGGATTTGCGTACCGGCATGGAGACCGGCAATACCCAGGCCGTCCTGGACGGCGACCTGGACCGGTTCATGGAGGCCAGCCTCAAGGCCGGGGTGAATTAACATGGATGTACAGGATATTCAGGATAAATAACTTCAGGCGCCTTTGGTATTTCACCGTTAGCTCTGTTGGTTCAAGGGCGTTGTTTCGGCAGGCAATCGCTAGTAAGCAACGTTATTTTATTCATACATCCTGTTCATCCTGTGCATCCATGTTAAATTAAATCAAAATGCAGACTAAAGACGACAACGAGATCATCAGGCAGCGGCGCGCGCAGTTACAGGAACTGCGGGAGTCCGGCAACCCCTACCCCAACGACTTCAGGCGCAATATCCTGGCCGCCGACCTGCACGCCCGTTATGGTGAAATGGACCGGGAAGAACTGGAGGGAGAAACCGCAAAGTTCCACCTGGCCGGCAGGATGATGAGCCGCCGGGTCATGGGCAAGGTCGCGTTTGCCAATGTGCGCGACATGTCCGGCGAGATCCAGCTTTTCATCCGGCGCGACGCCCTGCCGGATGGGGCCTATGACGCGTTCAGGAAATGGGACATCGGCGACATCGTCGGCGCCACCGGCAGCGTGTTCAGGACGAAAACCGGCGAGCTTTCGATCCAGGCCGATTCCGTCAGGCTGCTGGCCAAGTCCCTGCGGCCCCTGCCGGAGAAGTTCCATGGTCTGTCCGACCAGGAAACCCGCTACCGCCGCCGTTACCTGGATTTGATCACCAATGAAACCACCAGGCAGACATTCCAGGTCCGCAGCCGCGTGATCAACCTGATCCGTGCTTACCTGGGCAACAGGGGGTTTCTGGAAGTGGAAACGCCGATGATGCAGGCAATTCCCGGCGGCGCCGCGGCGCGGCCGTTCGTTACGCATCATAATTCCCTGGATATGGACCTGTACCTGCGTATCGCGCCGGAGTTATACCTGAAAAGGCTGGTGGTCGGCGGTTTTGAGAAAGTATTCGAAATCAACAGGAATTTTCGCAACGAAGGACTTTCGCTGCAGCACAATCCCGAATTCACCATGCTCGAGTTTTACTGGGCTTATGCCGGCTACGAGGACATGATGGCGCTGACTGAGGACATGCTGCGTAACCTGGCGAAGGAAGTGAAAGGGCACAGCGTCTTCGAGTACCAGGGGGAAACCTGTGATTTCAGTACGGACTTTCAGCGCATGAGTGTACGGGATGCCATTCTTGCCCATAACCCGGACATATCTGCGGGCGACCTGGAGGACCCGGACAGGCTGCGCGGCATAGCCGCCGGCCTGGGTGTGGAAGTAAAACAGGGTTACGGCATCGGTAAGTTGCAGGTTGAATTATTTGAGAAAACCGTGGAGGCAAAACTCAGGCAACCCACGTTCATCACCGGTTATCCGATCGAAGTATCGCCCCTGTCCCGGCGCAATGACGGGCAACCCGACCTGGCGGACCGGTTTGAGCTGTTTGTCGGCGGGCGCGAGATCGCCAACGGATTTTCCGAGTTGAACGACCCCGAAGATCAGGCCGGGCGATTTCGCCTGCAAGCCGAAGAAAAAGCTGCCGGCGACGAGGAAGCCATGCACTACGATGCCGACTATATCACGGCCCTGGAATACGGTATGCCGCCCGCCGCCGGGGAAGGTATCGGCATAGACCGGCTGGTCATGCTGCTGACGGATTCGGCATCCATCCGCGATGTGATCCTGTTTCCCCAGCTACGCACAAAAGAATGAGATAGATGAGTAAAATTTCTGGCGAAATTCTTACTCTGCCCCCGTCCGTATTCGACCCCGGTGCCGGCCCCTTATTTCGAAGTGCAACTTTCTGGTATATATTTGACGGGATTTGAGATACGATCAGGCGTCAGCGGGAATTGCTGGATTTGGGTGCTATAACTTGCTATACTGCGCCATAGCTATGCCGGGCGCTTTGATAGACTTGTAGTTTGCTTGCGGTGTATGGTGGCAGGTAGTTGACTGAAGTTGAAGTTACTGCCGTGTAATTTTGTTAATCGATAGGAGGTATCAATGATGTCTAATAAGGCAACTTTAAAGCCAATAGCCGTTGCGTTGGGCGCTACTTTTGCTGTTACTTTAATTGCAGGACAGCCTGTAAATGCTGCTGACAATCCATTCAGTATGACTGAATTGTCGAACGGTGGTTATATGCTTGCTACCAATCATGAATGGCGATGCGGTGAAGGAGTATGTGGCGGCTCCAAGATGGATAAGAAGGATAAGATGGAGAATACAATGGATCATTGCCAGATGATGATGATGATGGGTATGGATGAGATGGAAAACATGGAAATGGGTGAAAGTGAAATGGCCAAAATGGAAGATATGATGGATGAGATGGATATGATGGAAGAAATGGATGGCATGATGATGATGGAACGTTGCATGGGGCTGATGAAGGACGGCATGAAAATGAATATGAAGAAAGGTGGTGAAGGCAAGTGTGGTGAAGGCAAGTGTGGTGAAGGCAAGTGTGGTAACGGCGACGCATAATATGCGGCCGCAAGTTCCGTTCCTCTGTCAGGACTTTTTTATCCGGGCGTATCCCAGTCAATCGACGCACTGACCCGGGAGCGCTGGATATGCCTGCACCAGACTCCGTACAGGGAGCCGGCCTGGGTCTGCGGCGGGCCTTCATGGGTTCGCTCGCAGACTCGTCGAGTTGGTTGCCGGAAATCGACTTCATGGAAGTGGCGCCGGAGAACTGGATCGACGTAGGGGGCCGCTTCGGGCGGCGCTTTCGCGAGATAGCCGAACAGACGCCCCTTGTATGTCATGGGTTGTCACTCAATCTCGGCGGTCCGGCGCCGCTGGATGAGGCATTCCTCCATAAAGTCAGGCAGTTCCTCGATACGTTCAACGTTCGTTGTTACAGCGAACACCTCAGTTATTGCGCCGATGACGGCCACCTGTACGACCTGATGCCGATTCCGTTCACGGAAGAGGCGGTGCATCATACTGCCGCCAGGATCAGGCGCGTCCAGGATATTACCGGGCGGCGCCTGGCCATTGAAAACGTGTCCTATTATGCGGCGCCCGGACAGGAAATGACGGAAACGGAATTTATCAATAACGTGCTGGCCGAGGCCGACTGTGACCTGCTGCTGGACGTCAATAACATTTATGTCAACAGTATCAACCATGGATATGACGCAGAAACCTGGCTGAAATCGCTGCCGGCGGAACGTATCGCATACGCGCATATTGCCGGCCACTACGTCGAGGCGGAGGACCTGCGGGTGGATACCCACGGCGCGGACGTGATTGATCCCGTCTGGAAACTGCTCGAGACGGCCTACGCGCATTTCGGTGTTTTCCCAACTCTGCTTGAACGGGATTTTAATATTCCCCCGTTGCCCGAGTTGCTTGGTGAAGTCAACAGGATTCGCCGGCTCCAGTCTGAACATACAGCACATGAGTACAGGCAATCTATAAATTAACATCGATGAACAGGATATACAGGATAAAAAATGTCTTGAAAGAGTTGATTTATTGATCTTGCAGATTATTGTCTGAAAGAAGAAAGCTTTTATTATTAAAAATATCCTGTATATCCTGTTCATCCATGTTAAATCATTAGTGGACTCCTTCACCGACATCCAGTACCGGTTTACCCGGCACATTCGCGATCCGGACAACGCGCCGGCGCCGGAGGATATCGAAGAGCGCCGGATGGCGATCTACCGCGACCTGCTGTACCGCAACGTGGAAAGTTTCCTGGCGAACAGTTTCCCGGTGCTGAGAAAGGTGCTCAAGGATGATGAGTGGCATTCACTGGTACGCGATTATTTCAAAAACCACCAAGCCCGAACGCCCCTGTTCCACAGGATGCCCCAGGAGTTTCTCCAGTACCTGCAGGATGCAAAGGAAACCGCCGGGAGCATATACCCGTTCCTGGTCGAACTGGCTCACTACGAATGGGTGGAACTGGCCTTGTCCCTGGATACCCGGGAGATCAGGCAGGACGGCATCAACCCGGACGGTGATTTGCTATCAGGGGTCCCGGTATTGAATGAGCTATCCTGGTCCCTGGTCTATGATTACCCGGTGCAACGTATCGGCCCGAATTACCTGCCCGAAGAAAAACCGGCGCAACCCACCTGTCTGTTCGTTTACCGGGACTGGCAGGATAAAGTAAGGTTTATCGAACTGAACCCCCTGGCCGCGCGCCTGGTCGATTGCCTGAAGGAGAACGACCGCGGCAAAACCGGCCGGGAAATCCTTACGGAAATAGCCGCGGAAATAGCGCACCCCGACCCCGAAGCCGTGATCAGCGGCGGCGCTTCCGTACTTGAAGACATGCGGGAGAAACAAATCATACTCGGAACGGGATAATGGATTGGGGACGGACTTCAAGTCCGTCCCCGGTCACTATCAATTTCGCATGCGCAACCGCAGAGCGTTCAGCTTGATGAAACCTTCAGCGTCTTTCTGGTCATAGCTGCCGGTGTCGCTCTCAAAGGTGGCGACGTCCTGGCTGAACAGGCTGTCCGTTTCAGATTTTCGACCGCATACGATGACGTTGCCTTTATACAGTTTCATGCGCACGCGGCCGTTTACCGTTGCCTGGCTGTCATCGATCAGCTTCTGCAGGGCCATGCGCTCCGGGCTCCACCAGTAGCCGTTGTATATCATCCTGGCATAACGCGGCATCAGGTCGTCTTTCATGTGCGCCAGCTCGCGATCCAGGGTAATGGATTCCATGGCGCGGTGGGCCCTGAGCAGTATCGTCCCGCCGGGGGTCTCATAACAGCCCCGGGATTTCATGCCCACGTATCGGTTCTCGACGATGTCGGTACGGCCGACGCCGTGCCTGCCGCCGGTTTCGTTCAGCGCCCGCAACAATTGTGCCGGTGACATCGCGACCCCGTTCAGGGCGCAGGCATCGCCGTTTTCGAAATCCAGTTCGATGATTTCCGGCTCATCGGGCGCGTTCTCAGGCGCCACGCTCCAGCGCCATACGGTTTCGTCCGGTTCCTGCCACGGGTCTTCCAGGTCGCCGCCTTCATAGGAGATATGCAACAGGTTGGCATCCATGGAATAGGGGGAGGAACCCGCGCGTTTGGCCTCGATGGGGATACCATGCCGTTCGGCGTAGGCCAGCAGTTTCTGCCGGGAATCCAGGTCCCACTCGCGCCACGGCGCGATGACCCTGATATCTGGTTTGAGGGCGTAGGCGCCCATTTCCAGCCGGACCTGGTCATTGCCCTTTCCCGTTGCGCCGTGGGATATGGCGTCGGCGCCCGTCTCCCCTGCGATCTCCACCAGGCGTTTGGCGACCAGCGGACGGGCTATGGAAGTGCCCAGCAGGTATTCGCCTTCATAGATTGTGTTTGCCCGGAACATCGGGAACACGTAATCCCGCACGAACTCTTCCACCAGGTCCTCGACGAATATCTCCTTGACCCCCAGGCTTTCGGCCTTGGCCCGCGCCTGGGAGACTTCTTCACCCTGGCCGATATCCGCGGTGAAGGTGACCACTTCGCAATGGTAGGTGTCCTGCAGCCATTTCAGGATGACGGAAGTATCCAGTCCCCCGGAATAGGCAAGAACGACTTTGTTGACTGGTTCTGTTGTCATGGGCGTTAATCGGTAAAATAAGGGGACGGATTTAAAATCCGTCCCCGAATCATCACGCGGGCTTTATAACATATTTGGGGTCAGAGTAAAAATTCTGACGACACTTACTCTGACCCCGAGAGTCCGGTCAATTCCGCGGCATCAGGGGTCAGAGTAAGAAATTCTGAAAGAATTTTTACTCTGACCCCCTGTATCCCGGCCAGACGTTCAGGTAACGCAGGTCCAGGTCTACGCCTCGCATGACCGGGTAATGCCTGTAATCATCCCGGCTGACCCAGGCGTAGTCGGTATGTTCGTGGTTGAGCCTTATCTCGCCGCCCAGCCAGCGCAGGTGGAACAGGTGGAATTCATAAATTTCTCCGGTGATCTCGTCCCGGACGGGCTCATGCTGTTTGATGGGTTCAACGGAAATGTCCGGGCCGATCTCTTCAATCAACTCCCGTGTGGCGCATTGTTCCGGCGTCTCGCCTTCTTCGAGATGCCCGGCGGGGAACCCCCACAGGCCGGGACCGTACCTGCTGTCCTTACTCCGTTTTAACAGAAGGATTTCACCGTCGCCGTTCTCTACGACGTTGACGGAAAACCGTCCCGAGACCTGCTGGGTTGGGGTCTGTTTCATTCCGGGCTCAGGGATATATGGGGTCAGAGTAAAAATTCTGACGAATTTCTTACTCTGACCCCGGGTATCTTACAACAGTATGTCCCGGATATCCGTCAGGATTTCCCCCAGCGACCGGGTGAATTGCGCCGCGGCGACGCCGTCGATCACCCGGTGGTCGTAGGACAGGGAGTAGGGCAGGACCAGCCGGGGTTCCAACTTGCCATCCTTGTAAACGGGCCTGGTCGCCGCCCGGGATACGCCGAGTATGGCGACTTCCGGGGAATTAATGATGGGAGTGAACCCGGTGCCGCCGATATGGCCCAGGCTGCTTATTGTAAAACAGCCGCCTTCCATGTCGGCGGGGCGCAGTTTCTTGGTCCGCGCCTTTTGCGCCAGTTCCTCGAGTTCCGCCGCCAGTTCGAACATCCCCTTCAGGTTGGCGTCCTTCACCACCGGCACCAGCAGTCCCTGGTCGGTGTTGACCGCCACACCGATATGGAAGTATTGCTTGTAGATCAGTTCCTTGCCGTCCGGGCCCAGGGACGCGTTGAATTCCGGGTACTTTCTCAGGGCGACCACCACGGCCTTGATCAGGAAGCTGAGCAGGGTGAGCTTGACGCCGCGACGCTTCGCCTCGGATTTTTTTGACTGGCGGAAAGCCTCCAGTTCGGTAATATCCGTCTCGTCGTGCTGGGTCACATGGGGTACGTTGACCCAGTTGCGGTGCAGGTTCTGACCGCCGAGCCGTTTCAGGCGCGATAGCGGCCGGGTTTCCACCGGGCCGAACCTGGAAAAGTCCACCGGCGGGATTTCCTGCAGCGTTGGCCGGTCGAACACGCGCTCACCCGTCATCACGGACTTGGTGAACGCAGTAACGTCTTCCTTCAGGATGCGCCCGGCATTGCCGCTGCCCTGCACCAGGCCGAGGTCCACCCCCAGTTCCCGGGCATATTTGCGCACTCCCGGACTGGCGTGGGCCCTGGCAGACGCGCTGGTCCCCGCGGTCTGGGCGCCGGCAGGGGTTTTAGGCGGCGGTTTCTGCCCATGTTCTGAGCCCGCCTCGTCCGGGGACGGACTTGAAGTCCGTCCCCTGTCGTTTGCTGCGCCATCGGGGGACGGCCTGCCTCGTTCAGGCGTTTCGGACTCTTCCGCGGTTGTCCCGGCTTGCGCTGGTTCGGCATTGGCTTCAGGTTTCCCTGGGTCTGCAGGGGTCTCATTGCCGGCGTCATCCTGCTCCAGCTTCAGGATCCGCGTTCCCTCGGAGACGGCATCCCCGACCTTGACCATGAGTTCCTTAACGGTGCCTGCGGCGGGCGCCGGGATGTCCATGGTCGCCTTGTCGGATTCCAGGGTGATCAGTGTATCTTCCGGTTTGACGCTGTCCCCCGGCTTGACTGCGATCTCGATGATTTCTACCGCATCGAAATCACCGATGTTCGGAATCAGGATATCGGTAACCTGGCTCATGATCATACGTTCACAGGGTTGGGTTTTTCCGGGTCTATGTGATATTTGTTCATTGCCTCGGTGACCTTTGCCACGGGGATTTTGCCGTCATCGGCCAGCGCCTTGAGGGCGGCGATTGCCACGTAATGACGGTCCACTTCAAAGAATTTCCTCAACTTGCCGCGGGTGTCGCTTCTGCCGTAGCCGTCGGTGCCCAGCACCAGGTAGGGCGCGGGTACGTGGCCGCGGATCTGGTCCGCATGGAGTTTCATGTAATCGGTCGCTGCAATCACCGGGCCGCCTTTGCCTTCCAGGCACTCGCTGACGTAACTTTTTTTTGCCGCCTCTTCAGGATGCAGCATGTTCCAGCGGTCCACGTCCAGGCAGTCACGGCGCAGTTCGTTGAAACTGGTCACGCTCCAGACGTCGGCGGCTACGCCGAAGTCGGCGCTGAGCAGTTCCGTCGCGGCCAGTGCTTCCCGCAGGATCGTCCCCGACCCCAGCAACTGCACCCGAAGTTTTCCGCCGCCGCCGTCCCGCAACAGGTACATGCCCTTCAGGATTCCCTCCGCCGAGTTTTCCGGAATCGCCGGGTGCGTGTAGTTCTCGTTCATCACGGTGATGTAGTAATACACGTCTTCCTGGTTGGCGTACATGCGGCGCAAGCCTTCGTGAATGATCACGGCCAGTTCGTAGGCATAGGTCGGATCATAGGAGATGCAGTTGGGGATGGTGGACGCCAGCAGGTGGCTGTGGCCGTCCTGGTGTTGCAGTCCTTCGCCGGCCAGGGTGGTCCTGCCGGCGGTGCCGCCGATAAGAAAACCGCGGGAACGCAGGTCGCCGGCCGCCCAGGCAAGGTCGCCGACGCGCTGGAATCCGAACATGGAGTAGAAGATATAGAACGGTATCATCTGCACCCTGTGGTGTTTGTAGGCTGTGGCGGCCGCTATCCAGGAGGAAAACGCCCCGGCTTCGGTGATGCCCTCTTCGAGGATCTGGCCTTTTTTGTCCTCGCGGTAATACATGACATGGTCGATGTCCACCGGTTCATACAGTTGCCCCACCGACGAGTAGATTCCGAGTTGCCTGAACATGCCCTCCATGCCGAATGTGCGGGCTTCATCCGGGACGATGGGGACGATGTATTTGCCGATATTTGCGTCCTTTGCCAGGCTGTTGAGGATGCGCACGAAGGCCATGGTCGTGGATATCTCTCTTTTGCCCGTGCCAGCCAGCATTTTCTTATGGATGCCGACCTCGGGCGTGGCCAGGGCCGGCGCCTCCGGCCATTTCTGCAATTGGAAACCGCCCAGCCTGTCCCGGCGCTCGCGCATGTATTTCACTTCGGGGCTGTCTTCAGCCGGTTTATAGAACGCAGCATTGGCCACGTCCTCATCCGATACCGGTATATTGAAGCGCTGTCGGAAGGCTTTCAAGGCCTCTTCGCCCATTTTCTTCTGCTGGTGGGTGATATTCTGCCCCTCGCCGGCCTCGCCCATGCCGTAGCCCTTGACCGTCTTGGCCAGGATGACCGTGGGCTGTCCCTTGTGTTTGATGGCTGCGGCATAGGCGGCATAGACCTTGTGGGGGTCGTGCCCGCCGCGGTTCAGACGCCAGATATCCTCGTCGGACATGTTGGCGACCAGCGCTTTCAGTTCCGGGTGTTTGCCGAAGAATTTTTCTCTGACGTAGGCGCCGCTGTTGGCCTTGTAGGCCTGGTATTCGCCGTCCACCGTTTCTTCCATTACCTTGAGCAGCTTGCCTTCGGTGTCCCGGGCGATCAGCGGGTCCCAGTAGGAACCCCAGATGACCTTGATGACGTTCCAGCCGGCGCCGCGAAAGTCCGCTTCCAGTTCCTGGATGATCTTGCTGTTGCCGCGCACCGGGCCGTCCAGCCGTTGCAGGTTGCAGTTGACGACGAAGATCAGGTTATCCAGTTTTTCCCGGGCGGCAAGGCCGATGGAGCCCAGCGCTTCCGGTTCATCCATTTCCCCGTCTCCCATGAAGGCCCAGACCTTGCGGTCGCTAGGCGGGATCAGTTCCCGGTGTTCCAGGTAACGCATGAAGCGCGCCTGGTAAATAGCCATCAGCGACCCCAGCCCCATGGAAACCGTCGGGAACTGCCAGAAATCGGGCATCAGCCAGGGATGCGGGTAGGAGGAGAGGCCGTCGCCATCGACCTCCTGGCGGAACTTGCCGATCTGGTCTTCACTGAGCCGGCCATAGAGGAAGGCGCGGGCATAAATGCCCGGCGCGGAATGCCCCTGGATAAACACCAGGTCGCCGCCCTGTTGTTCCGTCGCGGCACGGAAAAAATGGTTGAAGCCCACGTCGTACAGTGTCGCGGACGAGGCGAAGCTGGCGATATGCCCCCCCAGTTCTGCGCTGAAGCGGTTGGCCCTGACCACCATGGCCAGCGCGTTCCAGCGTATCAGTGAGCGGATGCGCCATTCCATGCCCGGGTCGCCCGGGGCGCGTTCTTCCCGTGAAGGCGGAATGGTATTCAGGTAGGCGGTATTGGCCGAATAGGGCAGGTAGGCGCCGGATTTCCTGGCCCTGGCTATCAGTTGTTCGAGCAGGTAGTGGGCGCGTTCAATGCCTTCCTGCGCCATCACGGAATCGAGCGCCTCGAGCCATTCCTGGGTTTCCTGCGGGTCGTTGTCTGTTATTTTTTCCTGCATGCGTTCAGCTTGTCCCGCTGATGGTGATGGCCGTGGATTATAACCGGAACTGCGATAAAAGGCTTGGGCCAGTCTGTATTTCCTATGGGAGATGCAGACTCAAATCAAAAAAAATGCCGCCACCGGAGGGGGAGAACCGATGGCGGCCAAGTATGGGAGTAAGGAAACTCCCGGGGGATAGAGGAGGGTAAACCTGTTTCAATTCACAACGCCAATCCGATGCGGGTCCGAGGCCGCGATTCCCTGGTTGGCAACCGGAAAACCGAAGCGTTTTGCCCGCAGGTTCTCATCCTCATCGCTATTTGCGGGGATAACTACCTTGTCTTCATACTGGTGCCGCATGTTTTCTTTCAATTCCTCAAAAACCTGCGTGCGCATGGCGTTATCCAGGTAGCCGTCAAGATCGTCAGCACGATTCTCAACGCTGGCCAGGACCAGTAAGCCTGCAATCAAGGCGATAGCAAAAGTTTTGCCGGTTAAAATTTTCATGTTCATTCTCCTTTAATATGTAAGTTGTCTAACTAAATATGGGCGAAAAATATTTTTTCAAGGGTGCAGGATATACACCGCCCACCGCGTACAGACATTGCGACAACGTAGGTCTTCACTGATATACAATGTCATATTCTTCATATCCGTCTCAGTTTCTATAGCCAACCAATGTTCAGTCAATAATGCGTCTCTGCTCCGCTATGCGGCAACCCGTTCCTCTTCCCGGTACTCCGGGTCCAGTCCTGTTATCCATTCAGCCACCGCCTTGAGCTGCTGTTTCAGTCGCCGGGGATCGTTCAAAATATTACCCAGCAATATTACTCCCTGTATGCGTGACACGAATTCAAAACCCAGTTCCTCAGCCTGTTTCAGTCCCATCAGGCGAAACTGCTCCGTCGACCAGTCCACCAGGTACTTCATGCAACTGTCTGCGCAATCCATGAGCTCTACACATTCCTCGTCCAGTTCCTGGCACAGCCCGCCCAGGGGGCATCCCGATTCAGCCAGTTCCCTGCTGTGTCCTATCATTACCTTGATTAGATTCATCAAGGCATCCATTGGTTCCCTTCTCCTGCAACAACTTTTCAACATGTTTGATAATGCTTGCTTGCGTTCCGTGACAACTGCCTTGCAGATATCCTCCTTGGTCTTGAAGTAGTAGTACACGTTACCTAACGGTACTTTTGCCTCTTCAGCTATATCTGCCAGCGTGGTACGATAAAATCCTTGCCTGTGTATCAGCGCGTCCGCTGCACTAATCAAACGTTCGCGTTTATCACTAATCCTGGGCATAAATAAACCTAAGTTAGTAGCTTGACTAAGTATTGTATAGACTGAATCTAGATTGTCAAGTCTTTTTTCCAAAAAATTATCCGGGGTCAGAGTAAGTGTCGTAAGAATTTTTACTCTGACCCCTTATATCCTTATAATACCCATATGAACACACCAAAAACCCTTATCCCGGTAATCCTCTTCCTGCTCACCCACCCCGCAACAGGCGCCGACCTCGCGCCCGGCCAGCCCGCGCCCGGGTTCGCCATGCAGGACCAGTACACGAAAACCCACAACCTGGAGCAGTACCGGGGGAAGTGGGTGGTCCTGTACTTTTATCCGAAAGATGACACGCCCGGCTGTACCACGGAGGCCTGTAACTTCCGCGACGATATCTTCAAGCTACGCGCTCTTGATGCGGAAGTTCTGGGCGTCAGTCTCGACAGCACCGAAAGCCATGCCCGCTTCGCGGAGAAATACGGCCTGCCGTTTCCGCTGTTATCCGATGCCGCAGGTGAAACAGCCGGGCAATACGGCTGCCTGACGGAGTGGAGAGGCATGACCATCGCGGCGCGCCATACCTTCATCATCGACCCCGGCGGCAACATTGCAAAGATCTACCGGGAGGTTGACCCCGACACCCACAGCGCCCAGGTCATTGCAGACCTGACATCCTTGCAAGCTGATTAAAGCAATTTACCCTTTACCCGGCACGATTGCCCCTCGAACAGTGCGATGAGGTTGTCGGCCTGGTCGGTAACCCTGACCTGATAGTTCCCGTAGCGACCGTCCTGGGACTTATGTTCGGCGGTCGCGGTCAGACGATCGCCGGCCTTGCTGGGGCGTTTGTATTCGATACTGCACTTTTGCGCCAGGTTAGAGTCATTGCGGGTATTGCAGGCGCAGGCAAAGGCCGTGTCCGCCAGGGTGAAGATGAAACCGCCATGGCAGATGCCGTGGCCGTTAAGCATTTCTGCTGTTATCTGCATATTCAGCCGGGCAAAGCCTTCCCGCACTTCGGCAATGGTAATGCCAATGCTTTTCGAAGCGGCGTCCCTGGAATACATGGCGTCAACGCAGGCACGGGCAAGCTCATCCCCGGTGAGATCAGTCATCCCTGCGTTCCACCAGGGTCATGACGTCGTACAGCGCCACGGTCTTGTCATCCTGGTTGATGATCTCCACCGCCCATCTGACTACACCGGTGGCCCGGGTGTCGTCGGGGCGTTTGTCTTTTTTGATTTTTTGCTTGACCACGATTTTTGTCCGGATCGTATCACCGATACCTACGGGTTCGATAAAACGCAGGTTTTCCAGGCCATAGTTGGCCAGGACAGGTCCGGGCGCCGGGTCCACGAACATGCCGGCAGCCGCGGAGATCAGGAAATACCCGTGAGCGACCCGTTTGCCGAACAACGAATTCGCCGCGGCAGTCTCATCGAAATGTGCATAGAAAAAATCTCCGGTCAGGCAACCGAAGTTGATGATATCCGCTTCGGTCACGGTGCGCCGGTAGCTCTCATGGGTTTCACCGATCTGCAGCTCTTCAAAGTACTTGCGGAACGGGTGCACCTTGTCCGTCAACGGCGCCGCGCCCTGGTGGTACTCACCCGTCAGGCGCATCAGGGTGGTCGGCGAACCCTGAATCGCGCTGCGTTGCATGTAGTGCTTGATGGCCCTTTCACCACCCAGTTCTTCACCGCCACCCGCCCGTCCGGGTCCGCCATGGACCAAGGCCGGCAATGGTGAGCCATGACCGGTGGATTCCGCCGCGCAATCCCGGTTGATGACCAGCAGACGGCCGTGCCATGCAGCCGTATCAAGAATAATCTGTTTTGCTTCCGCGTCATCGGCGGTAAACACCGAACCTACCAGGCTGCCCCTGCCTTTTTTCGCCAGCACGACGGCCTCGTCAATATCCCGGTAGGGCATGACCGTACAGACCGGACCGAATGCTTCGATGTCATGGGGTTCCGTAGCCGTCATGGGCTGGTTACAGTGCAACAGGGTAGCGGGGAAGAATGCCCCCTTCTCCCTGTCCCCCCCGCGGATTTCGAATTCCCTGACGCCGCCGTACAGGATTTCACAGGAACTAATCAGCCGGTTAACGTTTTCCCATACATCTTCCATCTGGGAACGGCCCACCAGGGGGCCCATTTTTACACCTTCCACCGAAGGATCTCCCAGCGGCACCTTGCCCAGCCGTTGTTCCAGGGCCGCGGCCACCGCCTCAACTTTGCCGGCGGGCACGATGGCGCGCCGGATGGCCGTGCATTTCTGCCCGGCCTTGACCGTCATCTCCCGGGCCACTTCCCGGATGAACAGGTCGAACTCAGCCGAATCCGGTTCAACCGTCTCGCCCAGCAGCGACAGGTTCAGGGAATCCGCTTCCATGTTGAAGGGGATGGAATTGGCAACAATATTGGGGTGAGACTTCAGTTTCCTGCCGGTGCTTGCCGACCCGGTAAACGTGACTACATCCTGTTCCATCAGGTGATCGAACAGGTCGCCCGTGCTGCCGCAGATCAACTGGAACGCGCCCTCCGGCAGGAGGCCGGATGCTACGATTTCCCTGGCCATCTTCTCGGTCAGGTAAGAGGACACGGTGGCCGGTTTCACCACCACCGGCATCCCCGCGCACAGGCTGGGCGCAACCTTTTCCAGCATGCCCCAGCAGGGGAAATTAAAGGCGTTGATATGCACGGCCGCGCCTTCCCGGGGGACCAGGATGTGGCGGCCGGTAAAGGTCCCCTCTTTTGACAGGCGTTCCTGCTCGCCTTCCACCAGGAAGGTCTCGTTGGGGAATTCGCGCCTGACCAGGCTGCTGTAACTGAACAGGGTGCCGATACCGCCTTCAATATCAATCCAGCTGTCGGCGCGGGTCGCCCCGGTCCAGGCTGATACCTCGTAAAATTCCTCCTTACGTTCCATCAGGTATTGCGCCAGCGCTTTCAGGCGCAGGGCGCGCTCGTGAAACGTCATTGACCGCAACGCGGGACCGCCCACTTCTCTGGCATGGCGCAACACATCTCTGAAATCCATGCCGTCACTGGAGACAGTGCCTATGAAATCGCCGTTTACCGCATTGACGACCCGGGCGCCGTCGCTTTGCCCGCTGAACCATTCGCCATTGACATAACTTTGTATATTCATTTCACAATCTATCCGTTATAAGATTTATGTTGCCGGTTTCCGTTCAACATCTTTTGGGATATGATACGGAAATCGGATAATATCAAAAATTTCTGTAATAATTTTAAAACCACACTGCAGGTGCACAGTATGACAGAGCAGGGCATTTTTGACACCCTGGAGCCCATTGAAAAAGCCGGTATCGATGAGTTGCGCAGCCTGCAACTGCAGCGGATGAAGTGGAGCCTGGAGCACGCCTATGCCAACGTTGAAAGCTACCGGAAGAAATTCGATGCCGCCGGCATCCATCCTTCCGACTTGAGGGAACTGGGCGACTTGTCCAAATTCCCGCTGACGGACAAGCACGACATGCGGGCTAATTATCCTTTCGGCATGTTTGCGGTGCCCATGGACGATATAGTGCGTTTGCATGCATCCAGCGGCACCACGGGCAAACCGGTAGTGGTGGGATATACCCGCAACGACATTGACATGTGGAGCCGCGTTGTGGCCCGCTCTTTCCGGGCGGCCGGGGCAAGCCATCGGGACAAGATACACGTGGCGTACGGCTATGGATTGTTTACCGGCGGTCTGGGCGTTCACTACGGGGGTGAGATGATGGGTTGCACCGTCATACCCATGTCCGGCGGGCAGACGGAAAAACAGGCGCAACTCATCCAGGATTTTGAGCCTGACATCATCATGGTAACGCCGTCGTACATGTTGTGCATTGCCGATGAACTGGAGCGGCAGGGTGTCGATTGCCGCAAACTGAAGTTGCGGGCAGGAATATTCGGCGCCGAACCCTGGACGGATTCCATGCGCGCCAACCTGGAACAGAGGCTGGACATCGACGCAGTGGATATTTACGGCCTGTCCGAGGTCATAGGACCCGGCGTCGCCCAGGAATGCGTGGAGACGAAGGACGGTCCCACCATCTGGGAGGACCACTTCTACCCGGAAATCATAGACCCGCATACGGGAGAGGTATTGCCGGACGGGGAGGAGGGCGAACTGGTGTTTACCAGTCTCACCAAGGAAGCCTTGCCCGTAATCCGATATCGCACCCGGGACCTGACCCGGCTGTTGCCGGGAACCGCGCGCACCATGCGCCGCATGGTCAGGATCACCGGCCGCAGTGACGACATGCTGATCATCCGCGGCGTGAACGTGTTCCCCACCCAGGTGGAAGAGCAGATATTCAGGATCCCCAGCCTGGCGCCCCACTACCAGATAGAGATCACCCGCAGTAGCAACCTGGATGAGATGACGATCAACGTGGAATTGGCTCCCGGCGCCGAAGCGGCAGCGAAACAGCCGGCGGCCGCCGAACTGCAGAAACATGTCAAGGACCTCATCGGCGTCTCGGCAAGGGTCAACGTACACGACGAGGGCGGCGTGGCCCGCTCGGAAGGCAAGGCCAAACGCGTGATCGACAAACGGAACTTATAGATTGAGCAGAAGGGGACGGAATTCAATTCCGTCCCCGGCTGCTCAAGTTATTCTAGTACGCGGTTCTCTCGTAATGATTCGTTACTTCACAAGGTCTACCTGAAGCAAATCATCAATATTTGCGTCAGCGCGGCGTGCAGTTACAATTTTGGACAATACATCGGGGTTATCTATCCATTGGGAATACTCATACATAGTCAAGCCGAGGAAATCGTGAATTGACTTATCGCTGTTGCATTGGTGCCACCGCTCAATATAGGTATCAATATCGGTAAGTTTGGCGGTCCCGGAAAGGCACTCTTGTATGAAATTAGACACGGATTTTCCTACCTTTGACGGCATCTTAATCAAGCCGGGTTTGGACTATTTTGAACGCTTGTGATTCAGGGCTTGATAACTGATTATAATCAATCCCGCAATGAATACACCAAAGGTAAAAATGAAAAGGTATTCCACTTATAATTCCTCCAGTCGATCAAGGCACGCAAATACACGCTGGTTGATAAACACTAAAATGACCGTCAAAACTATAACGGACATTGAGCAAAGCAGCAGAATTGATTGCTTTGCTGTTTCAAAGTTCTGAACGAACCAAGCTAGTAAAGAAAGGTCAGTTACCGTAAATATAGCGAAAATAACCTTATACCAGCCAATTTCCTGTTCAATCCGTTTTTCCTCAGGCATACCGATAATTATAACACAGACCAGGAAAAACGGAGTTACGATGGACTTTGGACGGAATGAGGGGCATCATTCCCAGCATGCCGATCTATTGAAACCTGGAACTGCCAGATGAGACTCAGATGATTCTTGGCGTTGTAGATGGAGTGCCCTATGATGGCCGCATGAGATATCCCGAGATAGGTGAACTGAAAAACATACTTGAAAGTGCTAGCATCAAGTGTCCGGCGAAACGTGGCTGTGTAGTGCTTAATAATGGCTGATAGGGCAGTAAGCTCGGACGCATTTTTCGCTCGCTGCGCTCACTACAAATGCGCTGGTTATAGTTAGCGTTAGGCGCACAAAAAATGGCATCAACACACGTTCAAAAGCAATGTGAGTCATGGATAGTCAATCACTGGTTACCTGAAAAATACGGATGTGTATTTTCAGAAGAAAAAATGAAAATGCAAGGTCGTGGTAACTTTAAATTTGATGCCGTCAGTGATAACAAAGAAATTATTGGTAATGTATCCACTGCGTCCGCACTCACGTACCGGGGAAGTGTCGCATCAGGAAAAAAGTCTAAATTGCGAGCAGATTGTTTAATGTTGGCTCTTGTATCAGCAAAAACCAAGTTAATGCTGTTAACTGAGGCCGACATGGCAGGATTTGCATCAAAAGAACAAAAAGAAGGGCGACTACCGTTAGATATACAGATTTGTCATGTTGAACTTCCAGAGAAACTAAAAATTCAGTTATCAGAGGCAAGAGATACCGCATCCAAAGAAGTTAGAAATCGCGCCTAACAAAGGAGTTATGCCCTTGCCAAATGTTAAGTGCTATTTTTGGGTTTCCCTGGTTTCAGATCATTGACATTTCTCTTTATTTTCTCGTCTCTTCGCAAATCAATATCCTATGAGCCATAGGGGCTTTTTCGCAGTTCAGTCCGCATTCGTAGGTCGCATTCTCATATTCTGCCATCCCACGATATGCGGCTGCCCTGCATTCCTCCAATGAATGATATTTCAGATTGTTATGAAAAAAATCATTCAGATTGTTTCGCGATGGATAAATAGTCAAGCTCCATTCTTCGTAAGAACAGCTTTTATATACCCAGACAACAAAAGCAAGAATTACAACAGTTTTGATTAAGCTCCACATGATGTAAATGAATAGCGAGATTATAATTGAGCGTAAAAAAAGAAACGAGACACGCTTCAGCACGAACAAGTGGGGACGGACTGAAGGTCCCCTTTTGATTTGGTCAGTATTCCGTCACCCCCAGCTTGTCCCTGATGCGGGCGATCAGTTCTTCACGGCGGTGGTGCATGTCGATCAGCGGTTCCTTGCGCAGTTTTGCTATTTCTTCCGCGTCATAGGGCACGAACTGGTCGGGAAGTTCGTTTTTGCTGAAATTCAGCAGCATCCAGTTCATTACGTCGGCCAGTTCCTGGTCCGAGATGGGGGCGCCGGCCGCGCCCGGGACCTGTACGATGAACTCCCTGCCGCCGGGTACGTGCAGGAAATAACCGACGAAATCATTCATCTTCGGCACGTTGCCCTCGGAGCCGGACGCGTCCGGCAGGTGGCAGCCCTGGCAGTTCAGGATGTAGTTCTGGCGCGCGAGTATTTCATTGGCGCCGGTGGTTGTGGTGATGCATAACAGGGCCAGGAGCAGGAACCCCTTGAATAATGAGTCGCCAAAGGCGACATATTTTTTTACGTCCCTGTTCCTGGATACCGGCCATTCCCTGGCCGGTATGACGAACGAGGCGCTCGTCACTTTATCGCCACCCCGAGAATGAGGTTCACCGTGCAATGATAAGCCGTGCTCTCCGTGCCGAGGCACCAGTTGTAATCGTTGGAGGTATGGGGCCGGTAGGTGGGCCGGTCCCCTTCGTTCCGGTTGCAGAAGCAGTTGCCGCAGGAGGTTTTGCCGCAGCAGTCGTTGTAGGAGATGATGTAATCCTTGCCGTCGCCCGGGTTTTTGCAGGTGCCGATCCAGGTGATTGACGACATCTCCGTCCCCGGCGGGCAACTGTTGATGGTGCCGCCGCAGCAGGAACACAGGTAGCCGTCGATGGCGCAGTTGCGCCAGTACTCGCAGGTTGCCGGGTCTCCCGGATCTACCTCGGGCGGGCCGGGTTGCTCCGCCTCTGCGGCGCGGGCAACCGGCAACAGGGGCATGATTGAACCGCCGGCAATCACGGCGCCCAGTCCGCCCAGGAAACCCCTGCGGGAAGACGTCTTGGCTACGTTTCTTGAGAGATTTTCCGTAAGTTTGTCCAACCAGTTCATATTTTTTCTCCCGCTGACGCTCATTGCGAAGCATAAACCAGCAACGGCCAGTTGTGGTAGAAATCGGCGATGGTATTCAGGTGCTCGCCGGACCGGGCGTCATAGACTTCCAGGTTCATTTCAATATTGGTAGTCACGATTTTCGGCGCATCGCCCATGGTAATGTCGAATGCGATGGCCGGCAGTGTGAGAGCTATGCGCTGCACCCGGGATTTAGTGGCGGTATCGAACACCCATATCTCCGATCCCGGGTAATCATGGGAGCCTTCCTCACCGTCCGCGTGCATCATCACGTAGAACCGCCCGGTGCTGTCCGTCGCCGTCAGCCAAGCGCCGCCGGGACGCCAGTTCTGCATCCTGTCTTCGTCGTTCAGCAGGCTCCATTTCTCTCCCAGGACGGCCGCGGCGCCGCTTAAGTCGATTTCCTGCACCGCGCCGCTGAAACTGGGAAAGTAACCCGTGCCGCCGATGATCGCCGGCCTTTCGAACAGGGCGTCCTCGTCGACGTCGAAGAACGGCTCGATCTTGCCCTGCTCCGTGACCTGGCCGTCTTCATCGAGCTGGAAGCTGACCATGGAGCCATTGCCGCACAGCGAACTGAACCCGCGCTCGCCGGTGGGGAAAATACCGGCGCAGGTCGGCAGCGGGACGCCGTTGACGACCTCGCGTTTTTCCAGGTCGACCACGGTGACGAAGGTGCCGGGCGTGAAGCTGTAAAACAGCAGGAACCTTTCATCGTCGATGAGCGAAATGACATACTTGCTGACCAGTATCTCCGCCCGTTTGAGCTTGGGGTCGTCGAGGATGATTTCATCGACGGGAAGCAGGGTGGCCCTGTCGTAAATGGTCAATACGTCCGTACGGTTGCCGCGGGTGCCGCGGTCATAATAATGCTCGAGCACATACATTTCCGGTTTCTTCAGCGCCTGGGTAAAGGCCGCAATGAACCCGCCATTGAAACTTCCCTTGAAATAATCCTTGATGTCCCCGCCGTTGATATCCAGCACCATGAACCGGCCCACGGACATGTGGTCGAAAGCGATGTCGTGGACGATGGCCCAGTCGTTCGGGTAGGGTACGGGGAGGGTTTCCACCTTGCCCGCTGCATCATTCGGCAAATCCGCCAGAGCGGTGTAAACAATTCCTGCAAACAGTACTGATAGGATTGATAGTCTAAGCATAAGCGGCTCTCATCATGATTTTTGGGATTGCTAACAGATATTGTAACTCTCATAGAGGTACATGTCGTAATTTTTACACTAAGAGATTGACCAGACCACAAAAACATAAAATTGTTGCATATTAATCAAAATCGTCTAAAATTGAGTAAATACATCAAATATGGAAAGTTATGCTTACTGCAGAAACAACACAAGCTGACGCACGGGCTGTTCTCACCAAGGCTCTGCTGAATGCCGGCAAGAGTCTTGGTTTATCCCAGGCTGAATTAGGTCAGGTAATAGGAAAAGATCGCACATCAATCAGCCGTGGTATCAGTGAAACCAGCAAGGCGGGAGAACTGGCGCTGCTGTTTATCCGTTGTTACCGCAGCTTGTACGTGCTGGTCGGCGGAAATAGCGCTGACATGAAACACTGGATGCACACAAACAACCTGCATACCGGTGGCGTACCTGCCGAACAGGTAAAAACGGTAGCGGGATTAACGCGAGTTGTTGAATACCTGGATGCCCTGCGCGGCAAGATCTGATGGATATCTGGACGGCCTGCAGGGAGGAGGTCACATTTCTCGCCATTGAAGGTGAGGCGTTACGCGTAGTTGAAAGCCAGGAACAGGTCGCGACCAACAATCTGGTTGACAGCCTTTCAGAGCAATCACTGCTTGAGGAGATGCTTGAACGCTCGAAACCGCCGCTTCCAGCCAGCACGGAAGGATTGCATTACCTGTTGGCTACCCCTTTTCGTTATCCGCCGCTCCCATGCGGTTCTCGGTTTGGCAGGCGATTTGAACCAGGTCTCTTTTACTCTTCGCAAAAACTGGCGACCGCGTTGTCAGAAGCCGCCTATTACCGTTTTGTATTCTGGTCAGGTATGGAAAGCCCGACGCCTTCTTCAAGGCTGATGACACAACACACGGTTTTTGCCACGAACTACAGAACTGTAGCCGGACTGCAATTACAACATCCGCCGTTTGCCGGTCACGAAAAACTCTTAACCGATGCCGGTGATTACGCCATAACTCAGCAACTTGGAAGCGCTATGCGCGCGGCAGGTGTGTCTGCGTTCGAATATACCTCAGCCCGTGACCCCGACAAAGGTGTTAATGTGGGTCTGTATACTCCCGAGGCGTTTACGAGTAAAGAACCGCTATATCAACAGTCTTGGCTCTGTGAGACACGGGCTGATAGCATCGTTTTCGCTAAGTCAAATGACATATATCAATTCAGCCTGGATGCGTATTTGATTAATGGCCTGTTTCCCCAACCAGCGATATAGACAACGAGTCGTGAGCATCCCGGTACGATATGATTGATATGGACATCTGCTCGGGAACGATATTACTATTCTTAAATCCAGTCACGTGAGGAATCCGATATGGCGACAGGTCTTGTTTATCACGAACTTTATATGTGGCATGAGAACGGCAATTTCGCGGGTTTCATGCCTTACGGGAACCCGGTGCAGCCGTTTGTGCATTCGGAACACCAGGAAACCAAGCGGCGCATACGCAACCTGCTGGACGTCAGCGGCATATTGAAGGACCTGGTTCATATCGAACCGCGGGAGGCTACGAGGGAAGAGATCTGCCGGTTTCATACCCCGGAGCATTACGAGAGGATCAAGGCGCAGAACGACCAGTATTTGTCCGAGACGGGATTCTTCACTGCAATGGGACGCGGCAGTTTCGACATCTGTTGCCTGGCCGCCGGCGGCGTGATCGAGGCGGTCGACGCGGTGCTGGACGGCAGGGTGGACAACGCCTACGCTCTGGTGCGGCCGCCGGGACACCACGCCCTGGCGGATATGGGCATGGGGTTCTGCGTATTCGGCAATGCGGCCATTGCCGGGATGCACCTGCTGGAAGCGCGCAAGCTGGACCGCATCGCCCTGGTTGACTGGGACGTGCATCATGGCAACGGCACCCAGGCCGCGTTCTGGGATAATCCCGCTGCGCTGACAATATCAATACACCAGGACAACTGTTTCCCCCCGGATTCCGGCCACATCACTGAAACAGGGGAGGGCGCCGGTGAAGGCTACAACATCAATGTCCCGTTACCGCCAGGTTCGGGAGTCGGCGCTTACGAAGCGGTTTACGACCGGATCGTCATCCCGGCGCTGCAAAAATACAAGCCGGACTTTATCATCATCCCGTCCGGGTTTGACGCCGGGGCGCATGACCCTCTGGGCCGGCAGATGCTGACCAGTGAAGGGTTTCGCAGCCTGACGGCAAAGATGATGCAGGTCGCGGACGAGGTATGCGGCGGCCGCCTGGTGCTGTGCCATGAAGGCGGGTACAGCGGCTACACGGTGCCGTTCTTCGGGCTTGCCGTGCTGGAGCAGTTATCCGGCATCAGCAGCGGGGTGGAGGATCCGTTCGAACCCATACTGGCAGGGTTGGGAGGCCATCCCCTGCAGCCGCACCAGGATGCGCTGATCAGCGAGGTTGAGCCGCTGCTGAACAGGTTGTGAACCGCAGCCGGGGAAGCTCCGGTCAGGTTTCAGAAGTTCCCCGATTGCGCCGGCTTTCGATCAGGTGCCTGATACGATACATTTCCGTCTCATGTGACGCGCAGGTGAGGCACCAGCGTTCCTCGCTTACGGCCTCGCTGCGCCAGGCAATCAGGCTCACCAGGCAGGTGTCCGCGCCCCTGCCGAGGTGTTCCCCGGGGATGACCTTGGAGATAATGCGCGGCGCCAGGTTTGCCGGGTCTTCGCCGACCTCGTAATCCACTTGCAACAGCTCGCGGCTGGCATTCAGGCGGCAATAGACCTCCATGTCCTCAAACATGCTGTTGCCGACAAACACGCCGTTTCCGGCGGGTTTCAGTCCCCAGGCGCCGAACGCCCATTGGCCCATCATTTCCGTATCCGTCAGGAATTCAAATGCCTCCAGCGCGGGGACGGGCATGGGAAGCGTTGCCGAATGGCAGAACGGGTCAGATAAATTCATGGTATTTCTCCTCTGATTTACGAATCATTGAAAACCTAGATAACGGGGCAATAACAGGCTGATTTCCGGGATGTAAGTGATAATCAACAAGGCGATTATATTCACCAGCAGGAACGGCGCCAGCGCCTTGATCAATGCCGGCAGTTCGCAACCGGCAATGCTTTCGGCAGTCAGCAGGCAGATCCCCAGGGGCGGCGTGAGCAGGCCTATGTTGAGATTCAGTATCATGATCACGGAAAAATGCAGGGGATGGATGCCCACATTGGTTGCCGCGGCCATCAGCAAGGGGGAAAACAGGATAATTGCCGCGGCGGTATCGATAAACATGCCGGCGATCAATAAAAACACGTTCAGGAACACCAGGCTCGTGACTGCCGACATGTCCGTGGAAACCAGGAACGCGTTCAACAGCTCCGGCACGCGCTCCACGGCCAGGATCCAGGAAAGTATTGCGCCGCACCCGACCAGTATCATCAGTTGTGATGAAAATACCATTGCCCGCGAGAAGATCCCCGGCAGGTTATTCAGCCTGAGTGTCCGGTACAGGAGCAGGGTGATGAGCAGGGTATAACCCGCCGCGATGGCGCCGGCTTCGGTAGGCGTGGCGATGCCGCTGATAATAGAGACGATGATGATAAGCGGTATCATGAGAGGAACGACGGCCGCGCGGCTCGCCTGCATGACAGCCGGAAAGGATCGATCAATGTCCCTGCGCCTGGAAGCCGCCTGCGGCAGCGCGGCAACCAGCAGCATCTGCATAACCCCGATCAGTATGCCGGGAATGACACAGGCGGCAAACATGGCGCCGATGGACATGCCGGTGGCCGCGCCGAAGACGATGATGACCAGGGAAGGCGGCACCATCGGGCCGACAATCGATGAAGCCGCGGTGACGGCGGCCGCATAGGCTGCCGGGAAACCCTGTCCGGTCATTGCCGGGATAAAGACCCTGCCCAGCGCCGCGACGTCCCCCACCGCCGTGCCGGTAATGCCGGAAAAGAGTATGGATGTGCCGATATTGACCTGCGCCAGCCCGCCGCGCAGCCGCCCGAAACAGACGTCCGCCATATTGATCAATTTCTCGGTAACCTTGCCCGCGTTGATGATTTCACCTGTCAGCACGAACAGGGGGATGGCCAGCAGCACGAACACGTCGATACCCTCGAACAGGCGCTGGGGGATAACCTGCAGGAACTGGTAATTGCCGGTAAGGATAATCCAGGACACCGACGCGGCAAGCATGGCCCAGGCAATGGGCATGCCCGCCAGGATAAGAACCAGGAAGACGGCAACCAGTGTTACCAGGGACGCGCTCATGACCTGGTCCAATTACGGATGCGGGCAATGGACAGGATGGCTGCGGCCGTAAAGAAAACAGGGATCGCCGCGACCGGAACAGACAGCGGGATGCCCATGGCGATACTCTTCTCGGCGTGCAGGAACAGCGCCAGTTGGAAGCCGCTCACGGCTACCAGCGCGTACAGGCATAAACAGGTGAACTCGAGCAACAGTCCTATAGGCCTGCCCGCCTTGCGCAACCTGTCCTGCAGTACCGCGACCCGGATATGGGTGCCGTGAAAAATGGCGGATGCGATCCCGGCAAATATCCCCCAGGCACAGAGATAGCGTGCGGCTTCCTCCATGAAGAACGGCACCGATTGCAACAGGTAACGCATGGCGACCTGCAGGATGATGACCAGGAAGACCAGCGCAAGGCTGGCGCCGGCGATAATCCGGAGCGCCTGGTCCAGCTTTTCGATCACCGTTTCCGCCCGCGGGCCGGGGTCAGCGCTGGACATGTCCGCTCGCGGCGATCACTTCATCCATGAGCGCCGGGTCCAGCATCCTGCCGCGCAGGTAGTCCATGGACGCGGACAGCGCCGGCCCGGCAAGGATTTCCCGTTCCTCCGGAGGCGGCCTGGTAACGGTCACCCCGGCAGCTTGTATCTTTTCCGGCAGTACGGGCCCCAGTTCCTTCATCATCCCGCGGTTGTAAGCGATCCCTTTCTCTGCCGCGCGCAGTATGATTTCCTGCAGGCGCAGCGGCAGGTTATCGAAGAATTCCGCGTTCATCACCATCACCGCCAGCGGCAACCGGTGTTTGTCGAGGAACAGGTATTTCTGGACCTCGTAGAACCCGAGCACGTCCATGACCCACAGGTTGAGGTCCGCGCCGTCCGCCACGCCTATCCTGAGCGCCGTGTACAGTTCATTGAACGGTATCGGCAAAGGGGATCCCCCGTGCACACTGACCGCGATGGCATTGATGGGAGACAGGACCCGGATCTTTTTGCCGGCCAGGTCCGCCGCGTCCGTTATCGGCTGGTTTGAACTGTAGTGGGCGAAATCACCGGTGATGAACCAGCCCAGCGCGCGTATTCCCGTGGTCTGCCTCATTCCCTCGGCGATTTTCCTGCCGGTTGGCCCATCCAGGATTGCCCAGGCGTCATCAGCGTCCCGGAACAGGTAGGGCAGGCTCAATACCTGGATATCGGGGTACAGCGGCGCCAGGTTCCCGATGGCCGGATCACTCATGTGGATAACACCGGCCCGCACCTGGCGCAACCGCGAATCAGCATTCCCCAGCATCCCGCCGTAATAGATTTCCACCGAGATCTCGCCCTCCGCATTGTCATGCACCTCATCCCGGAAAATCTCATACATGCCGTTCACCAGCTTCATGGCCGGCACATGCTCCGGCATCGCCAGTCCGATGATAAGCTCCCTTTCCGCCTGGCAGATTTGCGGAACGGCCAGGAAAAACAGCAACAGCCATAGCCTGGGCAGTGATCCCGGGGTCAGAGTAAGAATTTCGTCAGAAATTTTACTCTGACCCCATATATCAAGTATTTTCTCCCCGAATTTCATGTCCC
>JAPPLI010000042.1 GCA_028819495.1 Gammaproteobacteria bacterium
AAATGAAGATAACTGACAGGAACAGGATACATTTTGTCGGCAGCATCGCCGGCAACAATGCCGACGAGGTATTTCGCAATTGTTACGGCGCAGTCGGAAACTACCTGGCAAGAATCCCTGACGGTGAGACGGGTTATCGTTCCAAGTATATCAGCCACCTTGCTCATACCGTTTATTCCAAACATCCTGATGTCGTGACCGTATCGCGGCCGCCGCCGGTAGACCCGGACAACCCGCGGGAATGGCGAAAGCCCGGTGAAGACTGGATACCGATGGCCACCGACGCGTCGGATTTATGGAAATTCGGTCTGCGCAAGGGAGTCAGGACGTTGCGTTTTGAAACGCTGGGATACGCCGAAGCGGCTATCGAGTCATACAAGGCATTTTGTGCAGTCCGCGAGCAGGGCATCATACCTGCAGGCGTCAGGTTCCAGGTATCGTTGCCCGCGGCCGTGGACGGCATGGGCTTTTTTGTGGATCGCTTCGCTGATATGCGTTATTTCATCCCCGCCTATGAAAACGCAATGGCCGCGGATATCAGGCGGATGCTGGAGGTAATACCACCCGGGGACCTGGCCATACAGTGGGATAACGTAGCCAGCGTGCTGGAACATGAGGCGAGGATCGCCGGACACGATCTGCCGATGAAAATCCCGTTCCTAGCAAGGCTGCTGATGGGGAGCCCTGATAAACGCTTCCGGCAGATCCTGAAAACCTTTGCCGCCAGTGTCCCCCCGGAGGTCGAGTTCGGCATCCATTTTTGTTATGGCGACATCGGTCACAAGCACATCTTCGAGCCGCGCGACCTGTCGGTCTGCGTTCACCTGGCCAACGAAGCGGTTAGCCATGCGGGCCGCAAGGTCAACTGGGTGCATATGCCGGCGCCGCGGGACAGGAAAGACGACGCGTACTACCGGCCTCTGCAACATCTCAGCGATGCCACCCACCTTTACCTGGGCCTGGTTCACCTCACCGACGGCGTTGAAGGCACAAAGACGCGTATCGAAGTTGCGAGGAAATACAAAACCCCATTTGGGCTCAGCACCGAATGCGGCTTCGGCCGCAGGCCGCCGGAAACCATCCCGGCGCTTCTGGAACTTCACAAGGAAGCCGCAAGTTTACTTTGAAGGGTGTATGACGCCGAGTTCGATCAGCATACCCAGTTCATCACGGCAGACCCATTCTTCAGCGATTTTACCGTCTTCCAGTCTGAAGTTTGCGATGGCGGACCAGCCAACGGTTTTCCCGGCTACCTCGTGATAGCCGATGCGGCTTTTCCAGTTGTCGCGGTGCACGGCAAGGTGTGACAATCGGCAGGAAACGCGATCGCCTGCGCCGAACAAATCGTGGATAGTCGTTGTTATGGAGCTGTAACTGTCAATAACCCTGGCCAATCCGGCCTTGAAATTTTCAATACCGATAATGGGCTCCGCTACTTCCGGCCGATGGATAATACAATCATCGGTGTAGTATTCACCCAGCAATTCAATATTGAATTTATCTACTACCTCTGAAAAATAGCCCCTTACGATTTCTTTATTCTCTTCAACTGACATTTTGTAGTCCTGCATTTAGTGAATCCGGTTCGGTCGACCCATCTCTTTTCCGCAAATCTACCACGACATCGCCCTTCAACAAGCTTTGACAGGCCAATATATATCCGGCCGCAAGTTGTTTGCGGGTCAGTGTATAGGAAAAGTCAAGGATCGGTTTGATTTTGCCTTCAATCAACCTGCACCTGCAGGTACCGCAGGTACCGACGGTGCACTGGTGCGGGAAGGCAATATTCTGATCCAGGGCTGCCTGCAGGAGTGTTCTGTTGCGAGGCACATTGAACTTATTTCCGGAGTGTTGAATCTGCGCTGTATGCGATTCCTTCCGTTTCAGGATCTTTTCAATCCAGCTCGTCATGGCCCATATAAATATATGTCATGAAGCAGTTAGCGCAGTGAAACCTTTAAGCCGATGTCAGTTATGAGGCCCCAGCGTCAACCTGCATCGTCTCGCGGTAATATTGCCAAAAGCCGATGACCGCCGATTCCGTTACCAGGTGTTCCGTATCTTCCGCTTTTCCTCCACCCATGCCGATATAGGACGCTTCTTCCTGGTCTCGAATAATTGCTTCATGCACTATTTCCACGGCTTCACCGTCTTCCATGGAGATCAGGCCGGCAGGGCCTATCAGGTTACCTTGCTTGTTCCTGATCTTTTGCATTTCCTCATCATCATCCTCATAACCGAACTGGGTCCATACCAGTTCAAACTGTCCCGGTCCTTTAGTCACTGTCTGCCGCACCGCCAGCGTGTTGGCAATCTGCTGGAGTACCAGGTTTGGAAACGTTGTCAATATGACCAGGGTGACGCCATCGTCAAACTCTTTTCTGCCTGCCAGTAAGGACGGGTCTTTCAGGGTGAATTCGGCGTTGAATGTTCTGAGACCGTCATACCCTTCCATTTTTCCTTCGTCAGTTCCCTGTGATGCAGTCAGAACCGTGTGACGTTTTTTGTCATCCATCCAGCTGCCGCCTTTTTGTGTTGACCGGTAGAGGCCAAAGGTCGTATGAAACAGGTGCAACAAACTGGCGTGGTAAGGATCCCGGGTATTTTCCGCGTACAATTTCCAGTTTCCCTGGACCAGTTGCCGCTCATCACCGAGCACCCTGATCGGGCTGTGACATATCCGTTCTATATGATTGACGATCACGGCCCCCAGGTAATCCCGTAAAGGTTCGACCTTGTCTGAAAATGTAGCGAAAATCAGGTGGCCTACCGTATCGACGCGCAACCTGTCCAGCCCGTGTTGTTCCATCCTGAACCCTTCCGGCATACCGCCCCGGCCACCCAGTCCGCGGCGGAACGGCACGCCGATCAATTTTCCCTGCATATCATATTTCCATTGATGGTAGACACACTCCAACTCATCGATGTTGCCCCTGGCGCTACGGCAGACCAGGGCGCCCCGGTGGGCGCAACGGTTGGTCATCACGTTGATGCCGCCCTCCCTGTCCCGGGTAACTATCACCGGTGTATCACCGATATAAGTTGCCTTGAAATCGCCGGGGTCCGGAAGCTCCGCCGTCAGGCCGACAAAGGACCAGTTATCGCCCCGAAAGATCCTTTCCTGCTCCACCTCATATATTCTGGCGTCCGTGAATACGCCATAAGGCACGTGACCAGCCTCATCATCTATCGGCCAGTACAACGACCCGTTAGTTGTATCGATCACTGCATTCATCGGTTTCTCCGGGGTTAGATCGGGGTTACCAGCAAGCTCTTGATTTGATGGGTATCAAATATGGCAATTTTCTCCTTGAACCTTAAACCGTCTCCATCTGCCACGATCTTATCCATGTATTTGCCTGCATTATAAATCTCCGTCGCGCCGTCCGTCTTTGTCTGCAAAACCAGGTAATTGCTCTGTACGCTGATTACACTCTCATTCAGGCCCTGGATGAGAACATTACTCAGAACATGACGATAATTGTGTTCTGCGTAAACATTCGCGTTGCGCAACGACACAATCCTGTCTACCAGCATTCCCCTGCTGTCGCAGAATATTGCGGCGGCAGGCAAGCCGCGCTCATGGTTCTCCCTGGAGATAATTTTGTACATACAATCTTCCACAAAAAACTCTGGCCACTGTTCCAGCCTGTCATCATCAATACATTCCACGTAACGACCCTGCAACTGTTCCACGTGGTATTGTAATTCCATCGTAGTTAGCTTGTTCAGTTCCATCCCGCTGCCCGGTTCGCCTCTGTTGCCAATTGTAATTCCCCGGCTGTTGCATGGTTTTCATCCCACAGCCTGATGTGTTCACGCATGCGTTTATGCCATAAAGGGGGCACGAGGGCCAATAAAAAGTACCCATAGGCGCTGCCGACCCGCGCAGCATCCGGGTATGGTGTGAGTTCCCAGTAAGGCACCGTGGGATCGGTATGGTGCTGTGAGTGAGTTACGATCTCGAAGGTGAGAACGCGCGACAGGGGACGGATATGGTTCCAGGCATGGCGTTTCTCGATGGGTGTGTCCGGCACGCGTATCAGGCCGTAATGTTGCACGTAAC
>JAPPLI010000052.1 GCA_028819495.1 Gammaproteobacteria bacterium
CCGGCACATTGACTAAACGAAAGTCGGGATAGGTATTTCGTCCCGGTTCGTCATAACTCAGGTTAAGATGGTCAAGTCTGGCTTGAAACCAGTTTTGAAAGTGGTATTCCTTATCGGTGGCGCTTACGGCTTGAATGAGTTCGCCAGCTCTGATAGCGCGAACACACTCTGCAAAAGCGTCATAGCAACTTGACATGGTCTTTTCTGTTATGGTGTATGGGGCTATCTTTTTTGATCTCTATGGAATTGAACTCACACCACTCCCGCAACGTTTTTTCAGTTGCGGTCGCTTCATACTCGTACCATTTTTCAAGCATCCCCCTCCTTTCCATAAGAGCCTTGAACCTTGAATAAGCCCCCGCTTTCCTGAAAATTCCGGAGGCGTAATCAATATCACCCGGCAACTCCTGTTCAACAAAGCTCAGGACCAGGTTTCTGCCCAGGTCAAGCTCGTTCTTGTGCGGTATCTGAATATACTTCCCACCGTCATGAATATCTTCCGGCAGTTCATCCCCGGAGTCATCCAGATCGCTGAAGTAATAGTAAATCCTGCCCGTGTCCCTACACAGATAAGCCTCGCTTTCATATTGCGGGTTGAAACTAATCGTTTCGAACGCATATGATATATTGCCAAACTCAACTACCGCCATAGTTTGTATCCTCAGGTTATCACCCGCCCCTTGCGCTGTATACCATAAAAGTACGATACAGCAGGGGTATGACCAGTAATGTCAGGATTGTTGAAATCGCCAGTCCCCATACGATCGCGGTAGCGACGGGACCCCAGACAAGTGATTTTCCGGCCAGACCGGCAGCCAGTGAAAACAGCCCCGCAATTGTGGTCAACGAGGTGATAAAAACAGGTACAACCCGTCTCCGGGCGGCATATACCGTCGCGTGCAACAGGCTCATTCCCTGGTCAAGGCGGGCGTTGGCTGCCGAGATCAAAACGATGGCGGCATTCACCGCAATGCCCGACAACGCCACCACTCCATACAGGGTAAACAGGCTCAGGGGATTACCGGTCGCCAGCAACCCCAGGGTAACGCCGGTAAACGCCAACGGCACCGTCGTAATCACCAGGAACGGTTGGAAATAGCTGCGGAATTGTGTTCCCAAAATCACGTAAATGGCACCCAGGCCAAGCAGCAGCAACAGCCCGATGGCATCCAGGCTTTCGGTGATATCATCCAGTTCACCGGAAAAATCGATAGCGACATCCGGGTAACCGGCCTGTATTTCGCGCCATTTGTCCCTGATCAGGTCGTTTGCCTGCAAGGTATTGATTTGCTCCGTATCGATATCGCTTTCCAGGGTAACCGCCCGGCGGAAATTGTAGTGGAGAATGTTTTGCGCGCCTCTCCCCGGCGTACCCACGACCAGTTCTTCCAGCGCAATGGACCGGCCGTCAGGCAATGAGATGGTCTGCCGCATCAGGTTGTCTATATTGCTGTCACTACCTTTTTTCGACACCACCCTGACCTTGATTTCTTCCCCCGCATCCTGAAACACGGCCACGATTTCACCATCCACGTAAGCCTGCACGGTACGCGCCACGGTAGCAGGGTTGAGGCCGGCCCGTTGTACGGCTTCACCGTCAAGGCGCAAAGCCAGTTCGGGATTTCCCGGCCGGTAATCCAGGGTGATGTTTTTATACACCTGCTGCCGTTCCAGAAAGCCGCGCAGTTCATCGGCAGCCTGCAGCATGGCCGGGTATTCACTGCCCAGCACCTTGACGCTGACGGCCTTGCTCGCGGGCAGGCCGCCCGTCATTTCCAGAAGTGAAACGGAAATGGGCCCAGGCATGTTTTCCACGCGCCGCAGGACGGCATGGGCAATATCGGAGACGGCGCGGCCATCATGGGCGCGCGGATGCAGACTGAACATGATCTGGCCGAGGGTATCGCCGTAAAACGGCTGCGTCTCGGTTAGCTGTATGCCGGCAAAACTGACGGAAGCGCGTAGCTCGCCGGGGAGAAATTCCTTTAACACCTCCGCTTCGGTCTCCACCAGGAAGCGGCTGGTATCTTCCACTGACGCGCCCTGGGGAAGCTCTATATTCAGGTTGAACATCCGCACGGGATCAAACTGGAGAAAATTGTATTGAATCCGCCCGCTGGCCAGGGCGCCCAGCGCCAGCACTATAAGCAGGACAACCGATAACAGGGTAACAACAGGGTGGCGCAGGGATTTAACCAGGACCCGCGTGTAATAAAGCCGGAGCCGATGGTTCGCGGCCTTCCTTTTTCTCTGAATGTTGCCGGCATTGGCAAAATCCGGTTTCATCCCCAGCACGTGAGACGGCAATATCCAGTATGCCTCAACCAGGCTGATGATCAAGGCTACCGTTACTACTATCGGCACGACGCGCATAAAATCCCCGACGACGCCAGGCAGCAGCGCCAGCGGAAGAAACACGGCGATAGTCGTCATCACCGAGGTGGTAACCGGCGCGAACACTTCCCTGAAGGAACCGATGACGGAAGCCATGCTGTCCAATCCCCGTTGCAGGCGGTAATACACGGCTTCCACCACTACTACCGCGTCATCGACTATCATCCCCAGGACAACCACTACACCGAGGAGCACGGAATTATTCAGGGTAAAATTACTGGCGTTGAGAATGAGAAAAGTACCGGCGAGGGTAAACAGGATACCGATACTGGTCATGAAGGCGATGCGGGTGCCCAGGAAGACCCAGGTTACCAGCATGACCAGGAACAGGCCGACCAGCGCATTGGTCTGCATCAGCGCCAGCGCTTGCCGGGTACTGACGGTCTGGTCGTCCGCCAGGAACAACTCCACTCCGGTCGCGGCTTTCAGGCGATTGCGCTGTTCCAGGTAATCGTTCAGGTTGTCAATCAGTTCCAGTATGTTCGTGTCGGCGTGCTTGGCTATATTCAGGGTCACCGCGGGATTGCCGCGAAAGGTGACGAGCGTCGAGCGCTCTTCCCTGGTCCTGATCAACTCGGCGATCTCTCCCAGCGGCACAACCCCCGATGCCGTGACGACAGGGAAGTCCTGCATGATTGCCGGGTCCGGGCTGGTGCCCGTCAGGCGTACGATCCATGTGCCGTCGGAGGTTTCCAGGTCTCCCGCGGTCGTGTCGCGAAAATAGGCGCGGATAGTCTCTGAAATATCCACAGGCGTAATGCCCAGCCCTTCCAGGCGTTCGGGGATAAACCTGATATGCAATTCCGGGTCTGCCAGCCCTGTCGCAGCAACCCCATCTACGCCTCTGAGCCGCTCCAGGTCCTTTTTTACGCTGTTGGCCTGCCGTCTCAGGTTTTCATCATCGCCGGGGCTGGTTACCACCACTATGGCGCTTGGAAATGAGCTGGAAGTACTCAGTTCCTGGACAACCGGTTCCTCAGCCTCCTCGGGAAACTCATCGACATAGGTGTTCTGCACTTCCCGTCTCAGGTCAACCAGGCGTTGGCTGAACGTGGCGTCATCGACCTGTTTGAACCAGACCAGGATATTGGAGATATTATCCCGGCTGGTGCTGAGCACATACTTCATATCCTGACAGTGCTGCGCAACGCGTCCTCGATGGGGTCGGTAATGCGTCTTTCTATGTCTGACGCAGAGGCGCCGGGATAAATGCTGATGATGTTCACCCAGTTGAATTTAATTTCCGGATCCTTGGCCCTGGGCATCTGCAGGTAGGAGAGCGCCCCCAGGACGATCACCAGACCGAATACCAGGTTCGCCAGTACGTGATTGGATAAAAACCGCCTGAGGAAATTCATCAGCGAATAACCTTCACCGCCTCCCCGTCCTGCAAACCGTATTGCCCTTCCGTTACCACCCGGGTATCCGCCGGCAACGCCGTTGGCGCTGCCCTGCCTTGGTTGGCGCCGGGCAGGGCGTGAAACCTGGCTTTACCTTTATCGACAATAAAGACGCCGAGGCTGTCCTGGCGCCGGACCAGTAACCTGGCGGCAATATGCGGCCGGTTATCCTGCCAGATGAGTTTGCCGGCTGCGCCCGGCAGGGCCGCAGCGTCAGTGAACAGCAGTCTTGCTTCCCGGTTGCGGGTCTGGGTATTGACCG
>JAPPLI010000107.1 GCA_028819495.1 Gammaproteobacteria bacterium
GCAACTTGCCGGTAAATTCAGGTAGAATTAGCGGGGAGGGGGCGAGTAGTTACATATTGCAGTCTGTTTCTCCCAGTCCGGATATTTACCAAGAAAGGCGGTCAGGATGACAACCAGGATATTGAGCCCCACGCAAATCGACAGGATGCCGGTATAAGACCCGGTGGTATCGAAACCGATGCCGAAGGCGAGCGGTCCCAGGGCCGTGCCGACCAACACTGCCGAGAACAGGAAACCGAAGGCCGCGCCGAATGATTTCAGGCCGAAATAACGGCCGATCAGGTAGGCCAGCAGGTCTCCTTCGGCCCCCAGGCTCAGGCCCACGCAGATGGCGCCGACGAAGGCCATGGCATCCACCGCACCCAACGCAAAGATGGCTATGCCGAGAGCGGACAGACTGAAAGCCACTATGGCGATGTAAGGCGCAAAAAATTGGTCGATCAGATAGCCGATGACGATACGGCTGACAAATACGGTGATGCCCACCGTTGCCGCCACGGCCGCCGCGCTGCCGGTGTCCATGCCCCGGTCCGAAAGCATGGGCACCATGTGGGGCAGTATGCCGTTCAATACGAAGGACAAAACCACAAAGATCGCTACCAGTATCCAGAATTCACGATGCCTGGATATTTCCTTCACATCCAGCCCCACGTCCTTGCGGGTCGCCCTGGGCGCCTCGCCCGTGGTCTGCCCGTCGGGTTTCAAACCCATTTCGGCGGGCGACTCCTTCAGGAAAAAATACACCAGCGGCAAGGCAATGAACAGCACGATACCGCTCAAGGCATAGTAACCGTAACGCCAACCCGCGCTGTTAATCAGGTACAGGACGAGCAGCGGCACATAGGCGTAACCCAGGCCGATGCCGGCGTCGGAAATGCCGATGGCCAGACCCCGGTATTTAAAAAACCAGGCGGACAGTACCGGCATGTAAGGCACACTGTTTGTGCCTGCGGCAACGGTGCCGATGAGAAAGAAGACCAGCACCAGGTGCCACAGTTCGGACACGAATGCGGGAATGGCCGCCAGGCACAGGGAGAATATGACCAGGGAGGGAAACAAGATGGCCCGCGACCCCAGTTTATCCACGCAACGGCCGATAATCGGGACGGAGACGGCCGTCGTCGCAACCAGCAGGGTGAGACACGCGCTGATCTGGGTCCGATCCCAGCCGAATTCCGTCTCGAACGGGATGATGAACAGGCCCAGCGCGGCAAAGGCAAAGGGGCCGGGACCGGTTGAGATACACAGGCTGGTGGCGCCGACGACGAACCAGCCGAAGAAAGGCCCCTGTCTCTGCTGCTTCATGCTTCCTCTCCCTTTAATCAGGGGGTTTCCTTAATCCCTGCAAGAACCAGGTTCGGCAGGCGAGTCTCATTCCATTCCCAGGCGAGCACACCGGTCCTGACGATGACCAGTTGCGCCGACGGGATCACGTACACCCGTTGCCCCCCCAGGCCATCGAAATAAATGATGTCGCCCGCATCGAAAGGCTGCTCCGCCACGGCGGCAAAACCCTCGAAGGCTTCCAGGGTGCGGGCTTCCACGTAGTCCGTTCCAATCCAGGTCAGAAGACCATAGCGCGGGTTGGTCGGCGACGGCGTGGTCAATTCCTTCAGCCATGCCTCCGGGATGACCTGCGCGCCGTTTGCCCGCCCCTTGTCGAGCAGCAACTGGCCTATGCGCAGCCAGTCCATCGGTTTTGCATATAGCGAGGTCGCGCCCCGCGCCAGCCCCCCCGGATGGTCCAGCCAGACCGCGGCCTCCCCGTTACCCGCCGGTCGCCACAGTTTTTCGGACAGGTAATCGGCATAGCGCCGACCGGTGGCCCGCTCGATGACCATGACCAGCAAAGTGGGATTGACACCGTTATAACTGAAAACACTGCCGGGTTCGTCCTGCAGGCGGAAACCCAGGGCGGTGGCGGCGAGGTTAGTGCCGATTTGCCGCCTGACGTGCCTGGAAAACGGGTTTACCGGGAAGCTCATGGGTTCCAGGCCGCTGTTCATCTGCAAGGTATGGCGCAGGGTGATGCGTTCGCGCGGGTCGCCGCGCCACTCCGGCAGGTACCTGGCGATGGAATCATCGATGTCCCCGATATGGCCTTCCATAACAGCGATTCCCAGCAGCAGCGCGACGATGCTCTTGTGCATGGAAAACGAGTAAACGACCTGGTCTGCCCCCTCCCCCTTCCAGTACTTTTCAAGCTGGATGACACCCTTGTGGGAGATAATCAGTGAAGTCGAGTCGCTCTCCTGCGCAAAGGCCGCCGCCTCGTCCAGTGCATCCGTAGATATCGTCCTGTTTCCGGCCTCCGCATAGGGGAACGTCTTCGGGTCATCGACCCCCGGCACCGGTTCCTGGGGGTACAGCCGCTCCACGGCCGGGAACGGATTCTCGACAAACGTATCGAACGTATAGGCGTTAAGGTAACGATCCCAGAACAGCGTGTCGGAAAATATCCCGATGATGAACACGAGCAGCAACCCTGCCGCGACCATCAGACTCCCCTGGACCAGGTGTTTGTCGTTTTTTTTCATGCTCCGGGAGCGCCCTTTTTTCTCTATTATTTATGATATTATTAACGATTATAAACCATTTACCATCATGACATACGAAACCATCGAGGTCGTCCCGTTGACGCCCAGGATCGGGGCAATCGTTTCGGGCATCAACCTGGCGCAACCGTTGAACGATACGCAACTGGAAGACCTGCACAAGGCGCTTGCGGCGCACCTGGTGATTTTCTTCCGCGACCAGGCCCTGGATCCCGCCTCGCTGACACGGGTGGGATTGTATTTCGGCCCCCTGCAGAAACACGCCCTGAAAGGCCTGCCGGACCATCCGGAAGTGCGCAAGCTGCATGCGGATGAGAATTCAAAACACGTATCGGGTGAAGAATGGCATACCGACATGTCCTGCGCCGAGGTGCCGCCCATGGGCAGCATTCTCTACCTGCATACGCTGCCGCCCATGGGAGGCGATACGGTATTCTCCAGCATGTACGCGGCCTATGACGCCCTGTCCGACGGGATGAAGGACTACCTGGAAGGTTTGACCGCCACCCATGACGGCATGCTCGCTTTCGGGCGCTTCGACCCGCACGGCAATTACCCCAAGGCGGTTCACCCGGTCATCCGCGTGCATCCCGTGACCGGGCGCAAGCTCATTTATGTCAACCGCGGTTTCACCAGCCACATTAACGAATTGGACGAGCGCGAGGGCCGGCACATACTCGAATTCCTGTACCAGCAGATCGAAGATCCTTATTTCCATGTCAGGTTTCGCTGGGAACCCCATTCGGTGGCATTCTGGGACAACCGCTGCACCCAGCACCTGGCAGTCTGGGATTACTTCCCCCATGTACGTTCCGGCTTCCGGGTACAGGTGGAAGATGCCCGGCCGCAATAAGAGGTAAAAAACAGTGGCATTCAAGGATATGCGTGATTTTCTCGATCACCTCGAGAAAAGCGGCAGCCTCGTTCGGATCAGGGATGAGGTGGCGCCGGAACATGAACTGGCAGCCTACCTGCGCAAGGCCTCTGACATGGGCGATGCGGGTCCTGCCCTGTTGTTCGAGAATATCAGGGGCCATGAGATGCGGGTCGCGGGGGGACTGTTTGCAAACCGGCGTTTGATGCTGGAAGCCCTGGAAACAACCGAAGAAGAGGCCAACTCGAAGTACCTGGATGCCATCGACAACCTGGTGGAGCACAAGGTAATCGATCGCGGCCCCTGCAACGAGGTGATTCGCCTGGGTGAAGAGGCGGATTTGACCGCATTTCCGTTTCCGACCTATTGCGAACTGGATGGCGGCCCCTTCATTACCTTGGGGATAGCCATCAGCAGGGACCCGGAGGACAGCGGCAAGAACGCATCCATCTACCGCCACCAGGTACTGGGTAAACGGCGCCTGGGCGTGTTATCGCCGCCGCCTCACCACCTGGGGGTGCACTACAAGAAAGCGGAGGCGCTGGATGAACCGCTGGAGCTTGCTATTGCTTTGGGAGTCCCTCCAAGCGCCCTGGTTGCGACCCAGTGGGAAGCGGGTTACGGCGTAGACGAACTGACACTGGCGGGCGCATTGATGGGCGAACCGCTGGAGGTGGTAAAATGCCGGACCGTGGACCTGGAAGTGCCGGCCGGCGCGGAAATTATTATCGAAGGCAGGATGCCGCCCGGCGTCCGTGAACATGAAGGCCCGTTCGGGGAATACACCGGCTACTATACCCAGGCTTCGGACAAGCCCGTAATGGAAGTGAGCGCCATTACCCACCGCCGCGACCCGATCCTGCTTGCCGGCATGAGCGGGGTGCCGACCACGGACAATCACGTGTTGAAAATGATCCCCATGGAAGCCTCCTGTTATGCCATGCTGAAACGCAAGTTTGCCGGCATCAAGCGCGTCCACTTTCACGGCGCCGGGGGTGTCGGCCTGATGTGCGTTGTGGCGATGAAGCAATATGCCAGGAACGAGGCCAGGCAGGTGCTGGCAACGCTGCTGGGTTCCCAGGGCAGCAAGCTGGCCGTGGTGGTGGACGAGGATATCGACATCCATGACATGGACAAGGTCATGTGGGCGATCTGCACCCGGGCGCAGGCGCAGAAAGACGTGATGATCCTGCCCAACATGACCCTCTGGCAACTGGATCCCTCGGCCCCGGACGACGGCAGTTATTCCGTCATGGGCATCGACGCCACCCGGCCTTTCGGCGAGGAGTTCGAAAAAGTCGCCCTGGTGCCGGGCGTAGACAAAATCCCGGATTTCTGACCCCAATTCTCCCTCCCCATTTATCCGGCTTCCTGTACCGGCAGGTCCGGATAACGCCCCAGCGTTACAATCAGCGCCACCGCGACAAGATTGATTACCGCCCCGGCGATGAACATCACCACGTAGGAACCGTAGTGGTCGTAGCTCCAGCCGGCGACCGGCGCGGCTATCCCTGCAGCCAGGGTGTACATTGCGTATATGATTCCGTAGGTCTTGCCGAATGAAGGCCGCCCGAAATACTGGCTGCAGAAGAACCCCAGGATGTCGAACTCGGCGCCGTAAGCCAGTCCCAGGGTGACGGTGACCAGCACTCCCGTCCAGATGGAGGGATCCAGGGCAAATGCGATAAAACCGAATACCGGCGAGATGAGAAACGCGCCGGCGACGAACGGCGCAAAAAACCTGTCCATCAGGTAGCCGCACAGCAGGCGGGAACCGATCAGCGCCAGGCCCAGCAGCGATGCCGTACCGGCGGCGGCGAACTGTTCCAGTCCCACGTCCCTCAGGATCGGCACCAGTTGCAGGAAAGGCCCTGCCTGGGCAAAGGAGATAAGAAATATCCCCACCACAATTTTCCAGAATACCCCCTGTCTCAGGCACTGCGCAAAGGTAAAACCCTTGCGCATATGTAACTGTGGCTTATCCTGCGCGCCCGCCGTTGGGGGAATACCGTCTATCCAGGTATTCTTCTCCGCCGGTGTGTTGAACACGAATTTCGCCAGCAGGGGAAGCACGATGACGAGATTAATGAGCCCCAGCGCCAGGTACGCGCTGCGCCAGCCGGCCGACTGGATAAGGGCCTGTGCCAGCGGCGGGATAATCATCGCGCCGATGCCCGTCCCCGTCAGGGCCAGCCCCAGCGCCCAGCCTTTCCTTTTCTCAAACCACGAGACCAGCAGGCGGGAATAGCAGATTGCAGTGGTGGCCGTTCCGGACAGGCCCAGTAAAACAAACATTGCGTAATAATAGCGGATATCGGCAGAAAGCAGGCACATGGAAGCCAGGAGCAGGCCGAACACCAGGGTGCCCAACGCCAGGGTGCGGCGCGCGCCGTGCCTGTCCAGCAGGGCTCCCATCAAGGGACTCATGATGATGACGGCTGCGGCCATGAAGCTGAAGGCCAGACCGATATCCCGCCGCGACCAGCCGAACTCCGCCGACAGGGGAAGAACGAAGGAACTGAAACCGTACACCATGCTGCCGGCGTAACCGAAACACAGCCCTGTCCCCGCCGCCGCGGTGATCAGCCAGCCGTAGAAAAAGCGGTTATTCTGCCTGCCCGATATACCCATCAGTAACTGCCCCCATACCTGGGATCCCACCCCCCTGTCCATTCCCGCGCAAGCGGGAATCCAGTCAAATACACAGTCGCTGAAAGCGACCCGTTATACGTCACCTTCACTAAACATACTTCTCAAATACCGGGCGCATTTTCTCCATCATTGCCGTATCCGGCGCGGGTTGTGTGTAGGACTCATTGATGTCGCGGGTCGCCAGTATCCCAAGCTTGGCCACCCGCCAGTGCTGGTCGATCTCCGGGTCCATCTCCCAGGTGGGCATCTGCGGCGAGATGATATAATCCTCGGGCCGGCGCCCGGTGCGGGTTGCCTTGGCCCATTCGACCTGTTCGCTGTTGTGAGGGTCGATATCATCGTCCACTACCGTTACGAACTTGAAATACTGGGTCGCCAGCAGGTACTGGAGCACCTGGCGGTCCTCGCCTTCATAGGTCTTCTTCATCGAAACGACCGCATGGAAGCCGTGGGAGCCGGCAAAGATACCGATGTCCACTACGTGGGGGAACTGCTTCTTGATCAGTTCCAGTCCCATCTGTTCATAGCCGAAGAAGGACCAGATGCAGCCCACCCTGTGCTCTTCGGAATTACCGGACATGCAGGTATGAAATATGGGGTTGTTCCTGTGGGTTATCGCGGTAACCTCCATGAAAGGGATTGCCTCGACCACCGTGCCCGAATAATCGGTAAACTCCATCATGGGGCCTTCATCGATCTTGTTGTCCGGCGGCGGTGGAGACAACCCTTCAACCACGATCTCCGTGTTGGCGGGCACTTCCAGGTCGATAGTCCTGCATTTCACCAGTTCCAGCGGCTTGTTGCGGATTACCCCGGTCATGTCGAACTCGCTGTACGGGGGTTCCATCCAGTAATGGGGCGATGAATAAGTCGATAAGATCTGGGTGGCCGGGTCCGGGCCCAGGCAGATCGCCATCGGACAGGGTTCGCCCCGGTCATGGTATTTCTGGATGATCTTGCCGCCCGGCGTTTGCGTGCCGATCTGTACGCCGATCCGGTTCGGCGCGTAGCGCTCATGGCTCACCATGTGGCGCCTGACGCCGATATTCAGCAGGCCGTTGTCCGGATCCTTCTGCACCAGGCCTCCCGGCGTGATGTAAGGACCGGCGTCCTGCTTCAGGTGCCACACCACCGGCAACAGGCCCAGCACGTCGATATTCTCCGTGATCACCACTTCCTGGCAGGGCGCGGAAGACGCCATGACATAAGGCATTTCCTTCCGGTAGGCGCGGCGGTCGGCATCCAGTAACAACTCCTTTATCAGTATCAGTTCGGCTCGGGAACGCGGGTCCATGGAAAACCCGTTCATCTTGCGCCCGGACATCCCGGCCAGCGACCCTGGACTGCCGCGCGGGTCGTCGTAATACTTTTTTATCTGATTATCCGTAGGCACAATTCCCAAAGCCATTGCCGTCCTGTGTATGGTGCCGTACAGGTTCGCCACCACGGGCATGTCGAAACCCTTGACGTTTTCAAACAATACTGCCTTGTTCGGCCCGTTCTCGCTGTGCTGGACGATGGCTGACAACTCAAAGTTACGCGGGTCTACGGCTTCACTGACAACGATGATCTCATCACTTTCCTTCAGCCAGTCGATAAATGCGCGCATATCGGCCCGCACCAGCTCCGGGTGGTGGCTGTCCTTAAGTTCGGCAGTGGTTGTCATACCGGGTTTCTCGGCGTTCATCTTATATTTCCTCCCGCAGTTTAATGGACGGTTTTCAATACCGGCGTCCTTTTATTATTGATAATTTTGTGTATAATTTTCACAATAGGTATATTCTACACCGATTGGTTTCGATTTGTGAAAATTGCCGGATAGACACACCCGGGGGATGATATGAAAAACATCAATAAATATCTTGTCAGCGCCGCTCTGCCTGTGATCTGCATGGCCGATGCGGCGGCCCAAACGACCATTGAAGAAATCACCGTGACCGCGACCAAGCGGGGAGAAGTCTCGGTGCAGGACATTGCAGGGGGAATCAGCGCCATTACCGGAGACACCATCGACAGACACGACCTGCGTTCGCTGGAGGATTTCTCCCGGCTGGAGCCCTCACTCCAGTACTCCACCCAGGGCGTTGGCGACACCCAGTTGATTATCCGCGGCATCTCCTCCCCCGGTGACAGCACTGTCGGCGTGTATTTCGACGAATCGCCGATTACCGGCGGCAACTTCCAGGACGGCGGCGGCCGCACCCCGGACATCGGCGCTTACGATATTGCCCGCATCGAGGTACTGAAAGGCCCCCAGGGCACGTTATTCGGCGCCAGTTCCATGAGCGGCGCGGTCAGGATTATCACCAACAAGCCGGATGCCTCCGGGTTCGACATGAACATCTCTGCGGGGATTGAAACGGTCGAGCACGGCGATGAAGGTTACTCGGTCAATGCCGCCATCAACGTCCCGCTGGTGGCGGACACCCTGGCCCTGCGCCTGGTGGGCTGGCAAAAGGAACATGGCGGATATATCGACCAGTATGCGGGCCTGAACGGCGTTACCGAACTCAAGGACGTGAATGATTCGGAGATTACCGGCGGTCGCATCATGGGACGCTGGACGCCGCACGAGGACCTGACCATCGATGCGTTCTACCAGATGCAGGAGACGGACGTGGACGGAGCCCAGCACTATGCGTCCAGGGCCACCGGCCTGCTCACCCCGACCCAGGTCATCGTCGTGCCGTTTCCCCATTTTATTCCGGCGTTCGACGGCGCGTATGGTGACCTGAAAACCTCAATCGCACACCAGGAGCCTTATGGCGACGACATCGACATGTACGGCATTACCGTCGATTACGACCTGGGGTTCGGTTCGATACTCGGCACCGTTTCAAAGTTCGAGCGCGACGTGGAGTTCCTGGAAGATACTTCGGCCACCGCCATGTCATTCGGCTTCCCGCCGGCTTTCGGCCCGCCGCTCGGCTCCTACGGAATACACCAGTTCCAGGATCGTGACGTATTCAATGCGGAAATCCGCTTCAGTTCCGATCTTGACGGTCCCCTCAACTTCGTCGGCGGTTTCTTCTATGAAGATGACGAGACCTATTCCGAACTGGACATCCTGGCCGGCGATATCATGACCGGCATTCCCGTCTGTCACAGCCGGGACGAATGTATCACCGACCCTGCGCTGGCGGCCGCGTCACTGGCATTCGCCCGCAGCCAGGACATTAATTTCGAATTCTTTGCGGTGTTCGGTCATGTTGATTTTGAAGTCACGGATCAGATTACCCTGGGCGGTGGAGTGCGTTATTTCGATTCGGAACAGGATAACCTGGAGCAGACCCTGCAGGCATTCCAGGGCAGTATCGCTTTTACCATCCCGCCATTATTCGGCGGCCCGATCCAGACCGTTCCGACAGTCACTGTCGATGATGTGGCAAAGGAAGATGAGATAACCTGGGATGCCAGCCTGTCGTTCTCCCCGAACGACAACCAGATGTACTATGTGCGCGGGGCAACCGGTTTCAGGCAAGGCGGCATCAACGATGCGGCTACCGCATCGGCTTTCGGCATTGCTATTCCCCCTTCTTTCACTTCAGACGAGGTCCTCAGTGTCGAGGTTGGCGCCAAGACTTCCTGGAATGATGGGCGGGTGACCCTGAATGCCACTTACTTCAAGATGTTCTGGGACGATATGCAGGTGCCCGGCGTTGAACCTACCGGCGCCGTTGAATTTATTTCGAACGCGGCTGAATCCGAGGTCGACGGGGTTGAAGTGGAACTATCCGCAAGGCCGACAGAGCAATTTTCACTCCACTTCGGCGCAACCTGGCTTAACGCGGAACTGACCGAAGATCAAACTATTGATCCCGGACTGTCCGCGCCGGGGTTTGCCCCGCCCCTGGGCAACGATGGCGACAATGTTCCCAAAGTGCCTGAATGGGCGTTTTCCGGGACCGCGGAATACACCTTCCCGGTTACCATGCTGGACAACGTCGAAGCCTCCCTGCGCGGCAATTTCTCCTACGTCGGGGAATCGGACACTTTCTTCAATGACAGCTTCCCCGGTTTCACCGAGATCGGCGATTATTTCCTGCTGAACCTCAGCGCCGACTTCCGGCGCGACAATTTCGGATTGCGTTTCTTCGTCAACAACGTGACGGACAAGCGGGCCACTATCGACATTGACGGTTCCTGGGGGCCGGATACGATGAGACAGTACACCGTGCCGCCCCGCACCATCGGCGCCCAGGTAAGCTGGTCCTACGGGCAATGACGCTGTGTTGACAGTGATTTACGGATAGTGCAGATTCCTGTCCGTGAATATGATTGACTACAGCACCGCCCCCTGGCCGGTACGCGAGGACTTCGCCGCGTGCCACAACCGCTACTGGCAGCGCCTGGCCGCGCCGGGGACCTGGTTCACGGGCGCGGAACGGGTTGACATAGCCAGGGAGATTCGCCAGTCGCAGCAATGCGACCTGTGCCGGCGGCGCAAGGAGTCATTATCGCCTTATACGGTTGACGGGACCCATGACACGGTCACCGATCTGCCCGACGTCGTGGTCGAAGTCATCCACCGCGTTACCACCGACTCGGCGCGCCTCACGAAAACCTGGTTCGACGGGATCATGCAGCAGGGCCTGAGCGAGGAAAAATACGTTGAAATCATCGGCACCCTGGTCGCGTTGTTCTCCATAGACGAATTCTGCCGCTGCCTGGGCCTGCCCCTGAATGAACTGCCGGAACCGCAGCCGGGCGAACCCAGCCGTTACCGCCCCGCCAATGCGACCTACGACAGCGCATGGGTACCCATACTGCCGACGCGGGTCGATACCGGACCCGATGCGGACCTGTGGGAAGGCGACATGCGCGGCTATGTCATCCGCGCGCTGAGCCTGGTCCCGGATGAGGTGCGCAACCTGCTGGATGAGTCCGAGGCCCATTACCTCAAGGTCCATGAAGTCTGGAATGTGACCAAAGCGCCCCAGGGAACCCTGACCCGTCCCCAGACCGAGATCGTGGCGGCGCGGGTGTCTGCGCTCAACGGCTGTTTCTACTGAACCGCCTCACATGTGGTGATGCTCCGTGAGAGCGTCGAGCTGACAGGCGGGTCCATCGACTTCGACGGCCTCACCGATCCGTCCTGCACCGAGATCAGGGGTGTGCCGAATTCCCGCGAACTGCTGCAGTTCACCAATGCCTGCATGGGCGTTGAAGGCGCCGACCCGGAAGCGGCGCGCCAGGCGCTGGTGGACAGCATGGGCGCCGCGGCGATGGTGGACACGGCCGGCGTCATATCGAACTTCCAGCGCATGGTGCGCATCGCCGACGCGATCGGCATCCCGACGGACGGCCCCATGCAGGTCATGTCCGAGGACCTGCGGGAGCAACTGGGTATCAACCGGTATGTCTCCGCCGCCAACTCAAGCCCCACCCCGTTTTTCAAAAGGTTGATGCTGAAACTCATCGGCGTGCGCATGTTCCGGAAGATGATCCGGGAAGCGAGCATCTGACCCGGATTTCTCACCGAACATGGAGTCATCGGGGTAAGTAGGACATGACAGGAATCTGTTTGATATTGATGCGGATGAGATAAGCGAGACAGTGGTGCTGTTGACGTTATTGTCCGGGAAAATCCTGCACACAAATGGCGAGTTCTGAAAATGTGAGGAGTAAGGTGGTTAAAGATGAAGCGACGGAATCTATTGAAATCCGGAGCCATGCTTGGCGGGGCGGTCGGACTGGGTAATTTACAGCAGGGACAGGCAGCGGGCACTATGCAATGTGTGACTGAACGTTCCCACAACCATAAATTTATCGGCAAGCCGGACTCCAGAAGTCAGCTCAACACACCTGCATTAATTCTTGATCTGGATCTGGCTGAAAATAATATTGGTGTAATGGCTGCACATTGCAAAAAGGCGGGATTAAAGCTGAGGCCCCATTGTAAAACACATAAATGTGTCAAACTTGCTGAACTACAAGTCAAACACGGTGCGATAGGTGTCTGTGCCGCGACCATTGGAGAAGCGGAAGCGATGGTCCGGGGTGTTATTGACGGAATTCTGATTACACGACCGGTTGTCACCCCAGAGCAAGTTGAAAGGCTCATAGCACTCAAGGAAATATCTGCCGATGTGATGATAGTTGTCGATAACATGGAAAATGTTATGGCCTTGGAAACTGCCAATGGCGGAAAGGAAAGCCCTTTACGCCTGGTTGTAGATATGGACATCAATGACCATCGCACCGGCTGTACTGATATTGAACATGCAGTGAAGCTGGCTCGATATATAAATGAATCGGATTCGCTTACATTCTCGGGTGTCCAGGGTTATGCCGGGCGTGCACAGCATATTGTAGCAATGGAAGAGCGTCGTCGTGCTGTGGTAATGAGCAACAAAATAATCAGTGAACTGGTTGCTGAACTTACCACGGCAGGATTGAAACCCGGTATCGTTTCGGGCGGTGGAACAGGCACTTTTGATATGTTGAATATTGATAATATCTTTACCGAACTACAGGCAGGCTCCTATGTCGTGATGGATACACAATATAACGAAGTCTGGACAGAAGATAACAAGAGGCCTCCTTTCGAGACAGCCCTGTTTGTTCAGACCGTCGTCATCAGCAATAACCACCCGGGGTTTGTTACTACTGATGCAGGCCAGAAACGTTTTGCCAAGGACGCAGGGCAACCCGTGATTGCGAAGGGTGCGCCGGACGGCTCCACCTATATGACAGCCGGAGATGAACATGGGTTTGTCATGTTCGAAGGCCAGTCAGGACATGCTGCACTTGGTCAGAGAATCGAATGTTTAACACCACACTGTGACCCGACGATTAACCTGTTCGATGAATATCATTGTGTCCGAGGTAATACACTTGTCGATATTTGGTCAATCGATGCTCGAGGTGCTTAGCTCTTGTATCTCCTCAGTTAAGCTTAAACTATTGGATCTGCCATTTCCCCACAACAGCAGAACCTATGGGTAGTGTCAATATTTAGTCAGGTGCAAAAACTACGGAGTCGTGGAGCAACGGATGACTGAACGTGACTGCGTGCCCGGCCTTTTTCCCTGGGATAGGCATAATCCTCGCGGACAGAGGTTTATTGTATTTCAATGCCAGCGCGGCAACGTCTCTCAATATACCAGCCAGCTTTCTCCGTGAAACGTCCCCGGGTAGCGGCACTACATCGAGGCCAGTCCCGCATACCGAGGAATACAGCAGTAACTCGGATATGCCATACCGGTTTTCAGTTGCGCGTGCAGCCAGGACGGAATCCTCAATCACCGGCAACATCAGTCCCGAGAAACCACATTTTTTTACACTCAGGGATTTCAGTACGTCGGTGATCGCGCTGCAGGCAGCAAGCGTGGAAGCAGAGCCAAACGGGTTGCCGGTCAGCGTTTCAACAGCCCTGCCGATACTGGCTTCGGGTCCCGGGGCAGGCGATACATCTATTCCACCGTATTTTAAACCGTTTTCCCGCGCCAGCCTTACTCCGAGTTCCTCTATCGGTTCGAGTGCATTTTGTAAATCGGTGCGTAACAGGGCTTTTGCTTCCCGAATATCATCTGCTTCGGTAAAGGTGTCCGTTAACAAATTTGGTGTTTCAAGCCCGATACTGAATGCATCTTCACCTTCATGATACGCAGCGGGGAAAAAAGGCGTGCCGGGAGGGACACAGGCACTGGCGGTAAACCTGAAATTACTCAGGCCGGCGGAGCCGACTCTTGACAACGCGGCTATCACTTCAACTGCGGAGCGAATGGAAGCAGCATGTATTCCCGCATCGGCTGAAGCAACATTGATTGAAAAAACGGTCCGGGAGGTTGCCCCGATCATTTTACTCGCCCAGGAACCAAGTTCGAGGGAGTTACCAGCGTCGATCGGGAGGGGACCGACACTGAGCAGGACACCTGTTTCCTGCATTATCAGGTCCAGTTTTTTTAATTCGGATATCGATGATGTCTGCATCCAGTCAGGCAGGTATCCGGCAAGGGACTGGGTCGCAAGACGTAGTGTCTGGACGGTGTATCCTTTATCCTGGTACGCAGCTCGCAGCCGGCCGAGAAGATCGATTACGCCATGTATCCGGCGCGGATTGTCGATTTTGTCCAGTTCCATGCCGGCGGTAATCGTGCGTATTCGAAACCTGTGCTGACTGGAGGCCATTGATGCCCTTGCATGGGGCAGCAACAGGCCTGAACCCGCGAGCTTCAGGAATTGGCGACGGGGCAGGCGCATGAAGATATTCCCGTTTTCATCAGTAGTTCACCGTGTCTCCGGATACTATACCTGCTTTAGTACCCACACAATAATTTCAGACCGTGCTCATAACATTGACATATTGTATACATAGTATCAACATGTCATAACTGCAGTCGGTCGATGTGAAATAAATTAATGATTGAATCCGGGGGAGATGAAGTGGGTTACCAGGCTAACGTATTCTGCAACGTATTCAGGGTAATCGCCGTCAGGACCATCCTGCTCGTCGGTTTCTGCACGTTGCAACAGGCAACTGCTGCGAGTGACAATCTCTCCGACCGCGTTCACCGGTTGATGTCCGCGCATTATCCCGCCGATCAACCCGGCGCAAGTGTCCTGGTTGCCCGTGACGACCAGATAATTTTTCGCCGTGCCTATGGTCTCGCCAGCCTGGAACTCCAGGTCCCGGTTTCACCGGAAATGGTATTCGGCCTGGCATCGGTGACAAAGTTGTTTACGGCAGTGGCGGCGATGATGCTGGTTGAAGATGGCAGGTTGCAACTGGACGATGAAGTGATGGATTATTTACCCGTCCTTGACAGGACGGAGGGCGTCACTATCGCACACCTCCTGTCACATACTTCCGGCCTGACCGGCCCGGTTACCGAGATACCGGGATACCGGGATGAGCATTTTCATCGTGAGATCACTTCCGGCGAGCTTATTGCCTCGTACGCTGATTATCCCCTGAAATTTAAACCGGGCGAGCAATTTCGGTACAGCAATGAAGGTACCGCCACGCTGGCGCGTATCATTGAAATAACCTCGGGGCAATCCTGGGAGGCTTTTTTAAAAGAGCGGATTTTCCAACCGGCAGGCATGAGTTCGACCTTTTATGCCGGTCACAATCGTATCATACCGCTGTCGGTTTCCCGTTATACGAAACATGAACAGGAATGGAAGCAGGCCGGTGCGGCAAGTTTTACGCGCGGGTTCGGTATGGGCGCGCTATTTTCTACTGTGGATGACCTGTTTTCCTTTTACCGGGCATTGATATCCGGCCGGCTGGTAAAAGCGCAGACGCTTGAAACAATGCTGACGCCATTTCCGCTGAAAGGCGATGGTGTGAGTCGCCATGGATTCGGGTTCGTTGTTACAAATGTGCATGGACACAGGTTGGCCGGTCATGGCGGCAGTTTCAGCGGGATTAGTACATTCCTGGTTTTCCTGCCGGACGACGGGATATTTGTTACCGTTCTGACTAATCGTACTCCGGGGGAACACACTGCGAGAGACGATGCAATGGCGATAATAAGGCTCATGTTAAAATGATAAAAGTAAAACTGTTAATCTTTCTATTCGGCCTGGCAGGCCCCTGGTCATTGTGTTATCCGGCATCACAGTTCTTCGACACGGTGATCGTCAACGGTATTGTGATCGATGGTTCCGGGGAGCCGCGTTACAGGGCCGACATCGGGGTGAGAGACGGCAGGATTACCGCAATCGGCAATCTGGCCGGAGCTGATGCCGGCAATACAATTGATGCAAGCGGATTGATCGTGGCCCCCGGTTTTATCGATGTGCACACACACGTTGAAGACGGCCTTGTAGATCCCACGCTGAAGGAAAACAGGGGCTTTGTGACGCAGGGAGTGACGACCAGCGTCATCGGTGCAGATGGCGGACATTCCCCGGGCTCAATCAAAAAACTGATAGCGACCTTTAAACGCCAGGGTGTCGGGACGCACTATGCATTTCTTGTCGGCGTCAATGCCATCCGCAGGGAAGTTATGGGAATGGAAGACCGCCCTCCTGCCCGGGAAGAACTTGAGCAGTCGAAATCACTGGTCCGTGAGGGCATGGAACTCGGCGCCGTCGGTTTATCCAGTGCCCTGATGTACGTGCCCGGACGTTATGCATCGATGGACGAGGTTGTCGAACTTGCGAAAATTGCGGCGGAATATGATGGTTTATATGATTCACATGTGCGCGACGCCGTCCCCGATTTCGAAGGTGCGTACCGTGAGGCCATAGAGACAGGCATTCGATCAGGGGCGCGTCCGCACCCGGCCCACTACAAGGCCGTGGGAAAACGAAACTGGGGCAAGGCCAGGGAGTTGAATGACTACTTTCAAGCCGAGATCGACAGGGGTGTGGATATTACCATTGACCTGTATCCCTATGATGGCGGTGGAACGGAACAATTAATGGACGTTTTGGTAATCCCGCCGGAGCTGGGAATAATCGACATCAGGCAGCAGTTACATGACCCCACCCTGAATGTTGAGGTCAAGCAGGAGCTGGTGAATCGCAGGGTTCGACAACTGGTGGAGGCACTGCACGAAGAGGATAAGCGTGAAGCAATTCGAATAGCGACTGAGGTGGGTGTGCCGGGACTGTTCAGTATCGTTGCCAACGCAGCCGAAGGCTATGATACGGTGCGTATCGTGGCAAGCGAAAGGTATCCGGAGCTGGAAGGTAGAATGCTGGTGGACATTGCCGCTGAGCGTGGCGTTCTGCCATTTGACGCCTTGGTCGATCTGGTCACAGAAGAAGGTGCGACTACTAAAGTTACCCTGTCCGCAGCGACGGAAGAAGACGTACGCGAGATAATGAAACGTCCCTGGGCCATGATTGCCAGTGACGGCAGCATTACGGGTTTGGAAGACGGTCGTGGCCATCCACGTTCCAGAGGTACTTTCCCGCGAGTGCTGGGACGTTATGTTCGAGAGTGGAATGTGCTGACGCTGGAAGACGCAATCAGAAAGATGACGCACCTGCCGGCCGATTATTATCACCTGGCCGAACGGGGTCTGATACGGGAAGGTTACGGGGCTGATATAACCATTTTTGACCCCGATACGGTTATTGACCGAGCGACCTGGCGTGAACCATCAAAATATTCCGAGGGTATCGTGCATGTCCTGGTTGACGGCGTAAGCGTACTCCGGGACAGGCAGATGACCGGGGCATTGCCGGGTAAATTCCTGCAAAGAAAGGATGGGAAAAAGGATGAAGTGAGGCATACACCGTAACCCAGGGGGATCCTGGCAGGCCTCGCCTATCCGTGGTTCGTCACTTTTCTCTTCTGTCGTGTTACGCCCTGTATATAAAAGATCAGTCCCAGGAAAGTCCAGGCAAGAACGATCAGCCACTCTTCCCGGGCCAGAGCGGCGGGGCTGCCCGGCAGATACAGACAGGTAAGCATCAGGCAACTCACTACCCCCGCCCATCCTGCCAGCGTACCCGCCGGCAGTTTGAACGGCCGTTCCATTTCAGGATGTAATTTCCGTAATCGCAGAAATGAGATGGAGACCAGCAGCCAGGCAATGACCAGGCCGAAGCTGCCGGCATTCACAAACCAGACCAGCGCCTGGCGGCCGAAAATCGGCGCGATACAGGACAACAGGCCAATCAGGGCAATCGCCATGAACGGCGTACGGTAGCTGTGATGCAGCTTTTCCAGGCCGGACGGCAGCATATCATCTCCGGCCATCGCAAATATCGCCCGGCTGCCGCCGATGACAAACGCATTCCAGCTTGTCAGAATACCGGCTATTCCACCGACTATCAGCAGGGTTGCGCCGATGTCTCCCCACGCGATTGCGTTGGCATCCGCCGTTGCGAGCTTTGAAGTAGAGAGTGAAGGAGCATCCAGGAGTAATGCCACCGCCAGAATTACCAGGCAGTACCAGAGGACCGTTATGCCGACGGAAACGATTATGATGGAACCGATGTCCCTGAAAGGCAGGTTGATTTCCTCAGCGGCCTGCGGAATTACATCAAATCCGACAAAGAAAAACGGCACCATCACAAGGACACTGAGTATCCCGACGCCGCCGGCTGCAAAATAGGGCTGTATGTTATCTGAAGAACCATGCAAGGTGGCGCCGGTCAACAGGCACAGACCGCTGACCAGCACCAGTAATGTTACGGTGGTCTGGAATATCGCGGATAATTTCACACCCAGAATATTGATCGTCGTGATTACGGCTGACGCAACAATTCCAATGAGCGCCCAACCCAGGTAAACATCGTAGCCGGCAATGGTCCACAGGTAGACGTGTTTGACATTGATATCGATGTAATCGAATACGCTGGCCAGCGCCACAGCTTCAAAGCAGCACACCGAGACATAGATGAATATGAGCGCCCAGGTACATACAAACGATCCCGTCCAGCCGAGTGCTTTCAGACTGTAGAAATGTTCACCCCCGGCACGAGGCATGGCCGCGGCCAGTTCGGCGTATAGCAGGGCGACAATCAATATGATCAGGCCTCCACCGGCGAAGGCGGCCACTGCACCGATACTTCCGCCGCGCAGGATCCAGGTATTTGACATGATTACCCAGCCCCAGCCGACCATTGCGCCGAATGCCAGCGCCAGGACATCTTTGCGTCCGAGCACCCGGAGGAAGCGTTGTTGTGTTTCCATGAAGTTTTTTACAGGGTCACTGCGGGTTCCAGGATGTGCTTTGCAAACACCACTTGTCTGTGCGGATGTGGTAGCATAATTAACATGTCAATTTTTATAAATCAAAATATTAATAAAAAGGATTTTCCGGAATTGTGTGTGACAATCGCTGCCGGTGTCAATAATGCGGGTTGCTGAAAATGAAATCCTCGCATTCAGGTAAACAGGGCAGGAAATCAAGCAACACGGATCAATTATCCAGCGCCGAGCGGGTGTACGACAGGCTGCATCTGGAAATTCTGACTTTTGGACTGATGCCCGGTGAAACATTTTCCGAGGCTTCACTGGCGGCACGCTTTGACTTTCCCATTGCGGCAGTGAGGGCGGCTTTATCACGCCTGCGCCAGGACGGCCTGATGATCAACAGGAAACGTCTGGGACATATGGTCAGACCGGTAACGTTTGAGGATATCCATAATACCTATGAAATGCGTGGTTTGCTGGAGCCTGTCGCGGTGGAAAAGGCCATGAAAAACCTGGATCCGGAAGTTCTGCACAAACTTGAACTGGAATTAAACAAGGCAATTCAGAAGAGTGATCGTAAATCGCAAGTGAAGGCACTGTTTGTTCACCGGGAATTCCATCTCACTATTGCCCAGGCTTCGGGTAATCAGCAGCTTGAAAAGTGGATTCGGGAATTGAGTGACCATGTACTCCGGTTTCAATACCTGGATATCAGAAATTCAGAAATCAGCGGACAAGGATGGCAGGATCAGCACAAGGATATTATTGCTGCGATCGAGCAGGGTAATGCCCGTAAAGCCGCTGACGCCATGAAAGAAGATATTATGGGCGGGCATGAACTGGTAATACAGGCCATCCTGAATTTGCCGGAATTTCGAAAATTGAATCTTGGCGGCAGTAGTACTGATGCCGGGAACGGATCAGAATCCCTGGTAAACTGAAAATAATTCCTACGAGGGTTTGTTCATGAGCGATTTATTCAAAGATGTTTTCCGTCAGGTTTCCAAGAGTGCTGTGCCTGCAATTTTCGTGCTCGGCATGACTGGTCTTTATTTGGATGCAGATGCCTATGAAGCGGATGCGGCACAGCGCGCCCTGGCAGCAGAAAGATACGCGCAATGGAGCCAGGAAGATAAATCCATAGGCAAACGGCTGCAGGATCTCGCAAAGAAACACGGGCAGCCGAATATTCTATTTATTCTCGGTGACGATATCGGCTGGGGCGAACTGGGTTCCTATGGCGGCGGCAAATTGCGCGGCACGCCGACCCCTAATCTTGACAAGCTGGCAGAGGATGGAATGCGCTTCCTGCAGCACTATTCCGAACCGTCCTGCACGGTCACGAGAGTCGCCCTGATGACCGGCCGTTTGCCGGTGCGGACAGGCGTTGACAATGTACTGTTCCCCGGCAATCCGAAAGGCCTCGTCAGGGATGAAAAAACCATCGCGGAGGTATTATCGGAAGCCGGCTATGCCACCGCCATGTTCGGAAAATGGCATTTGGGTGAGAGCGCCGAACACCAGCCGACCAACCAGGGTTTCGACTACGCCCTGTACGGCATGTACAACGGCGGTGTCTGGCCCTGGCTGGAGAACCTGGAATATTTTAACAAGGAGAATGAGACCATCGGAGAAATCCCCTACACGCTTGATATGCCCGGGGATTACGAGGATCAGTTTAACATCACCATTCACGGCGTACAGGAAAGTTATAAAGGCGGTACGCCCAGGGAAATCGGGAAACTCACGCTGGAACGGTACAATCGGCACGATAATGAACTTACGGACAAGCTGCTGGATTTCATTGAAGACAATCATAAGGCCGGCAAGCCCTTTTTTGCCTATTTCGCCACCAATGCACAGCAGGTGTTCGCGTGTCCGCCTGAAGAACGCCATGCGAAATATGTTGACTCGGCAAATTGCCAGGCTGCCCAGATATTTCAACACGACAAGAACGTTAAGCGACTGAGAGAAAAACTCGAACAACTGGAAATAGCGGAAAATACCCTCGTCGTATGGGCCAGCGATAACGGGCCCATGTACTCTTTTTACCCTTCAGCCGGCTTCAGTTACCTGCGCGGAAGGAAACACGAGGTACAGGAAGGCGGTGTAAGAACCCCGGCAATCGCGTGGTGGCCGGGGATGATCGCACCGGGATCCGAACCCCTGGACCTGGTTCACGTCACCGACTGGTTCACCACCATAGCCGGCATTGCGGGCGCCCAGGCCAATATTCCAGGCGACAGGATAATCGATGGCGTAAATCAGACCTCATTACTCATTAATGGAGAAGGATATTCACGCAGGAATTACCTGTTCCATTATAAATACAGCGTGTTCGGGACCGGGTTGGGCACACGGCTTGAAGCCGTTCGCTGGAACGATATCAAGCTTTATCCGAACAAGATGGAAGTTTTTAACATAATGCGCGATCCCAATGAGATGCATTCCGACAGGCGCCAGTATCTGTGGGTCATTGAACCGTTAAGGCAACTGATGAGCAACCATCTGAAGATGATGGAAAAATTTCCCAATCGAAAACTGGAGTTTTGATTGCAGACCGTCAAGTCCGGCCTTAACCTTAATTGACATGTCGAATATAATGAAATAATATGTTATAAGATCTTCAGTTATCCGTTCAGGTCATAATATACACTGCATAATCAATCGGTTAGCCCTTTAATGAAAATGCACGCGGGGGAAGTTGATATGAAAAATCCGTTACTGACGCCTGCATTCGCAGGCCTTCTTGCCGTCATGTTGGTGCCCATACTCGCCTATGCCCAGACATCGGAACTCGAAGAGATCATCGTGACCGCCCGTAAAAAGGAAGAGAGCCTGATGGACGTGCCCATTTCGGTTTCGGTGGTCTCGGGCAGCGTCGTGCAGGACGGCAATATCGGCAAGCTGGAAAACCTGGCTCCCACGCTCCCCAACTTTCATCACAGCGAGGCGGTGTCGGGCAACGACCAGGTGTTCATGCGCGGCGTCGGGTCGGGAGTCAACTTCGGCTTCGAGAACTCGGTCGGACAGGTCTTCGACGGCATATTCTTCGGCCGCGCCCGCTACGGGCGCGCGCTGTTCATGGATCTCGACCGCATCGAGGTCCTCAAGGGCCCGCAGGGGGCGCTGATCGGCAAGAATACGACGGCCGGGGCCATCAACATCACCAGTGCAAGGCCGACCGAAGAATTCGAGGCTTACCTCGCGCCGACGTGGGAGTTTGAGGGCGACGACGGACCGACCATCGAGGGCGCAATCTCGGGACCCCTGAGCGACCAGCTGCGCGGGCGCGTCGCGTTTCGTTATGAAGACCGCGACGGGTATATAAAAAATCTCGCGCGCGACACCGAGGAAATGCAGAGGGAAGAGGTCGCGATCCGCGCGCAGTTCGAGGCGGACCTCGCCGAAGGTCTGGACGCCAGGCTCCTCTTTCAGTACAGCGACCAGACGCGCGAGGGCCGGCCGGTGGAATTGGGAAATTGCACTCCGGGCTTCGCAAACCTGCTCAGCAGGTTTGGAGACGATTGCGAGTGGAACCGCACGAATTCGCGGGTCCTGCTCCAGCACGGCGTCGAGCAGGAATCCGCCAGCGACACGGAGACCTGGCTCGCCGGCTTGACTATTGACTGGGATACACCGCTCGGCATCCTGACCTCGGTTTCGGCCTTCTCGCGCTACGAGACCAAGGACCACTGGGACTCCGACAGCATTGCGGTCGAGGCGGTAAGCATTCTCATCAACGAGGAATACGAGCAGTGGTCTGAGGAAATCCGGCTTACCTCGTCCGGCGACAACGTGGTCGACTACACCCTCGGCGCCTATTTCCAGTTCGTGGATCACAAGACCCGCTTCGGGCTGGACTTCAACTTCATGGGGCCGCCGCCGCTGAATAACCTGCCGCCCTTTGCCCGCGGGCGCAGCAACCGGCACACGGATGCGGAAGGTGATACCCAGGCGGTGTTCGGCCAGGCGACCTGGCATGTCCACCCGCAATGGGACCTGACCGCGGGCTTCCGTTACACGCACGAGTCGAAGGAGGCGAGCCACCTGCTGTTTCCGACTGTGCTGTACACCGACGAGCGCAGACCCCCGCCGCCATTCGGTCCGATCGCCAATACGCACGACGTATCCGCCGACCGCACCGAAAACCAGTTTACGCCCAACGGCACTATCCAGTGGCGGCCTGTCGATGATGCCATGCTGTACGCCAATGTCAGCAAAGGCTTCAAGGGCGGCGGGTACGATCACCAGCTCGGGTCCCCGCAGGCGCAGGCGGAACGGGACTTTGAATTCGAAGACGAGTCGGTGCTGGCGTACGAAGTTGGCGGCAAGTTCCAGTTCCCAGACAGCCGGGCGCGGATGAGCGTTTCGTTCTTTCGAATGGAATTCGAAGACCTGCAGGTCAGTACCCTCATTCCGGGCGGCACGGTCCTGTTCAGGGTCGGCAATGCAGCCTCGGCGATCAGCCAGGGCGTGGAACTGGACGCGCAGTGGCAGCCTGTGGACAACCTTAACATTAACCTGGCTGCCGCCTATCTCGATGCCGACTTCGATGATTATGTAGACGCGCCGTGCTACGGGGCACAGCCCGCGGCAGAGGGCTGCATCGGCGGCAACCAGGATCTCAGCGGCAAAGCCCTGCAGTTTGCTCCGGAGTGGTCGTGGTCGCTGGATGGCGATTACACCTGGAACCTGCCTGGCGATCTCACCATGCGATTGTTCGGCCGTATGTATTACTCCGATGATTATCTCATGGCGCTGGACCATGATCCGAATGCGTTCCAGGACGATTTTGTCAAGGTGGACGCATCGCTGGCGCTTGGCAGCGCAGACGGCAGGTGGCGGGTATCGCTGATCGGACGCAACCTGACCGATCGCAAGACTGCGAACTTCGCCAACGACGGTGCGGGACCGGACGGCGCGTCGTTCTTCTACTTCAGCCACCCGCCGCGTTCGCTCGCCGTTCAGGCCAGGCTCAATTTCTGATAACGACACCGGGGTGGTTCCGATCGCAGACGATGCTGCCGAAGTGGATCCCGGCGGGCGTTCTGCAGGTAACGCTATAATGAAAAGAGCATTACTGTTATCCATATTGATTCCGGGACTGGTTGTTTTATCCGGTGTCCGGGCCGCCGATACCGTTCATGAGACCCACGTTCACAGTGAAATAGCCGGAGTCCCCGCGGACATGAAGAGCCTGGATGTTTATGCGGGCGGGCGGTCGCAGGGCGCCCCGGTCGTCGTGTTCATTCATGGTGGCGGCTGGGTAAGCGGCAACAAGGGAAATGTAAGGAGATCTCCTCCGTTTCTTGAGTTTTTTGAGAAACAGGACATGGTTCTCGTCAGCGCAGGTATGCGTCTTGTACATAACCCGGAGTCACCCTCAACCACTTTTCGTGAGCAGGCAACCGATGTCGCTGCCGCGGTTCGCTGGGTACATGACAATATTCAACGTTACGGTGGCGATCCGGATCGGTTGGTCCTTTTGGGTTTCTCGGCAGGCGCCCACCTGGTGGCATTGGTGGGTACCGATGATTCCTATCTCAAGAACGAAAACCTCACGCTTTCCGTACTGAGGGGCGTCATTGCGCTGGATGTGAGCGCATACGATATTCCCCGCGCCATTCGGGAAGCGCCGTCACAGGGCGTGCCTGTAAGCCCGGCGTACCTTACGCGGGTCTTCAGTTCCGATCGGAACGCGCAGGAGGCGGCATCTCCCGTTTACCATGTCGAACCGGGCAAACAGTATCCGCCGTTTCTCGTAATTTACGGCGGTATTTTCGATACCAGCCCCGAGGGTGTCTTCAAGCAGACACTTTCAAAAGTACAGTCGGAAGCATTCGCGGAGAGGTTACGCACCGCCGGGTCCCACGCGCAGGTCTATGGTGAACCGGAAAAAACCCATCGGAGCGTAATTCGCGACTTTGGTCGCCCGGGCGATGAAATAACCCGGACAACCCGGGCTTTTCTGAAGGATATTACCGGTTCGAAGTAACAGCAAGCAGTTAACTCCTGGTGAGAGAGTATTGACTATCGGGAAAACACGAAATGACCTGATCCGGTATCACGTTATTGCCCTCTTGCTGCTGGCGCCGCCACTTGCCGTCTCTGCACAAGACCCTGGGTCCGCTATGGCAGATTCAGCTTTCGTGAACGGAAAAATTTATCGCGTCGATTCAGAACGCACATGGGCACAGGCCGTTGCCGTCAGGGATGGACAATTCATCGCGGTCGGCAGTGATGCGGAGATCGAGTCTTATATCGGACCGGAGACAGTGGTGACCGATCTGCAGGGAAGGATGGCGATGCCTGGAATACAGGATCTGCATATTCACCCGGTTGCAGGGGCATTAATGGAACTTCACGAGTGCAGTTTTCCTCCAAGCGCAACATTGCCGGAAATCGCAGCGCGCGTACAATCCTGTGCCGCGGATCGGCCTCCCGGTTCCTGGATACGGGGAGGCGCTTTTGGAACGCGCCTGCTCGGCCCTGATCAGAATCTGCACTACTCTTTTCTCGATGCGGCCGCGCCGGAACACCCGGTTATGCTGAGCAGTTCGGGCGGCCATAGCGTCTGGGTAAATTCCCGGGCGCTGAAATTGGCCGGGATCGACAAAAATACGACCGATCCTGAAAATGGCTATATTGCAAGGGATGAAATTACCGGCGAACCTACAGGCATTTTGCAGGAAGCTGCAGGACGCCTTGTTTCAGCAGGCATACCGGATTATTCACCCGGGCAACGTGTAGCCGCCATCGGGCATTTTTCCCGTGACCTGAACAGCCGGGGCATTACCTCGATCAAGGATGCGTCCACGTCCCGGACAGAGCTGGCAGCCTATGCCGACGCGGCGAACCAGGGTGTTTTGAGCCTGCGGGTCGCAACCAGCCTCATCTGGCCTACTGCATCGATGTCCCGGGAAAAGCGTTCCGCACTGGTAAGAAGCCGTTTCAAGTATCGGCGTACGCTCGTTAATCCCGACTTTGCCAAGATTTTTGTAGACGGGTCGGCCGGCGGCCGCAAGGCAGCATACCTGGAACCATACAAGTCGGACGATTCGCAGGATACCGACTATTACGGGGAGTTCCTGGTTACACCGGACAGGCTCGATGAATACCTTGTTTTACTGGACAGTAAGGGTATATCGGTGAAGATGCACTGCGGCGGCGATGCTGCAGTGCGCGCTGCACTGGATGCAATCGCCGCGGCGCGGCGCGTGAACGGGGACTCCGGCATCCCCCACGAAATTTCACATCCGAATCTTGTCAGTCCTGAAGATATACCGAGATTCAAATTGTTAAATGCCGTTGCCGACCTTACACCGGTAGTCTGGTATCCACATCCCGTGCTCCGGATACTTGCGAAAAACCTGGGAGAAGAAAGGGTCCTGCGGATGTGGCAGATCCGGAGCATCATAGACACCGGCGCGATCGCGGTTTATGGTTCGGACTGGCCGGCCATAGTACCGAGCACCAATCCATGGCGCGCCATGGAGGCCATGATTACCCGCCGCGATCCCGACATCGATGATCCTCGGGACGAGTTCGTACCGGAGCAATCCATCGATCTTGCTGCCGCCATTGAGGTATTTACCCGAAACGGAGCCTATGCCATGCGCCAGGCTGACGTGACGGGGTCAATCGATGTCGGCAAGTATGCGGACATGATAGTCCTGAAAGATAACCTGTTCGATATGGCCGCTGAAGATATCGGCGATACGGAAGTATTGCTCACCTTGCTGAACGGTGAAGTTGTCCATGAGCAAGGGACAGGAAAATAAATTGCAGCGGGACTGCTCAGGCGAAGTTTCCGCTTCTCTCCAGGCCGCTTTTATCAAGCTGGGCGATAAATTCTTCTTCCCGGTCCAGGCAACGCAGGTCCAGGAAATACGCGCCTTTATTGATCCGGCCGATAACTGGTGCAGGCAACCCGCGCATCGAGTCGGCCAGGCGCCTGATCGCTTCGTCTGAATCATCCACCGCGCTAATCCTGACGCCGAAACTGGGCAATGTCTCAACCGGTAAGGCGCCGCTGCCGACCTGGCTGTTGCATTCGGTTATGATCACCTGATAACGCGGCGCCAATGCTTCTGCAAGATGGGGAGCGACCCGTTCGGCCTGGGCGCGAATCTTGCCTGCCGGCCGGGCCAGGGCTGCAAGAGTCGGCAGTTTTTCCACCAACCGGGACGGGTCCTGATAGAGCCTGAGCACTTCTACCAAGGCAGCCAGCGTCATTTTGTCGACGCGCAGGGCCCGTTTCATGGGATTCTTCTTGATCCTGGTTATCAATTCCTGTTTACCTGCGATGATGCCGCACTGGGGACCGCCCAGCAGCTTGTCGCCACTGAACGTGACAATATCCGCGCCACGCTTCACCGTGTGCGCCACGGTGGGCTCATCGGGCAGCTTGAACGCGGGAAAGTCGACCAGGTTGCCGCTGCCCAGATCGACAACAAAAGGCAATCCGTGCTGCTGGGCCAGTTCCGCCAGGTCTGTTTCGGCAACGCTGCGGGTAAAGCCCTGGATCTGATAATTGCTCGCATGCACCTTGAGCAACAACGCGGTTTTGTCGTTTACGGCATTTTTATAATCCTTCAGGTGGGTACGGTTGGTCGTACCGACCTCAACCAGGACACATCCCGAACTCTGCATGATTTCCGGGATACGGAATGAACCGCCGATCTCGACCAGTTCACCCCGGGAGACAGGAACCTCCAACTCCTTTGCCAGTGTGTTCAACACCAGCAACACCGCTGCAGCGTTGTTGTTCACCACCGTCGCCGCTTCTACGGCGCAGAGTTCACATATCAGGTGTTCCACGTGTTCATCACGGTCCCCGCGTTTTCCGGTCTGTAAACCGTATTCCAGGCTGGAAGGTGAACTTGCGACCGCCTGCACCGCTTCCAATGCCTCTTCGGGGAGTAATGCACGGCCCAGGTTTGTATGCAATACCGTACCGGTCAGGTTGAACACCCTGACCAGACTGCTTTTCGCGGCATTTTCCAGTTCGGTTTCAACGGCAGCCGCGACATGGCTTAATAACAATGTCTTACCGGCAAGGTTCAACAATTCCGGGTTATTTCGCATCCGTTCAAGCTCATTGCGGATTGCGGCCGCCACACGCTCATGTCCCCATCGTTCGGCAAGGTGCGGCGTCTCCCGCAGTACGCGATCCACCGACGGCAGGCTTCTCAGGCGCTGTTTATCGCTGTCCATTCCCGATATGTCGTAGTTAAAGCGCGCAGGTCCTGAAGCCCGCCAGGACATCGCGCCGGTCCGGGGTGAAAAAATTACGGTACCGGCCTGTTATCATACGGCTTCGCGTTGCCCAGGTACCGCCTTTCAATACCCTGGTGTCATAAAACAGCGGTTCTGAATATTCCTTATAGGCATCCGGTGAAAATCCTGGAAACGGGGCAAACGTGGATGAGGTCCATTCCCATACGTTACCAAGCATCTGCCGGCAGGCAAAGGCACTGTCTCCATCAGGCAAAGCGGCCACGTCGATACACCCCAGCGCGCGTCCGTCAAGATTAGCCCGGCGAGTATCCGGCGCTTGTTCCCCCCATGGGTAAGTACGTTTTTTCAAGGCAAGTTTGCTGTCGTCCTGCACCGGTTCACCCAATGCTGCGGCATCCCATTCCACTTCCGTCGGCAGGCGCCTGCCTGCCCAGCGGCAATACGCATTGGCTTCGTACCAGTTCACATGAATGAGGGGTTGATGAAGCGGCATATCCTCTATCTCGTTAAACCGCCTCAGACGCCATTCCCCCCGGTCGCCGGTAAACCAGTACACCGGGTGCCGTGCATTTGCCTGCTCCCGCCAGGACCAGCCCTCATCACTCCAGAACTCCCGGCATCGATATCCCCCCGCTTCGACGAAATCCATGAACTCGGCATTGGTGACCGGCGCTTTTGCGATGTGAAACGGTTCCAGGGTCGCCTCAAACGCCCACTTTTCGTTATCGAAGACGAACGGTGTTTCTTTGGCGGCTCCAGGGAAAAACAATCCTCCCGGAATGGCTGCATCGCCCGGCCAGGCTCCGGCCTCCGCATCTTCCGGTCTCAGCGCATTTGCGAATGAAGGCTCCGGATAGGCCAATGTCTGGCGCGACCAGCAATAGGCCTCTGTATGCATGTCTTCATGGTAGGTGGAAAACCGGTATATGTAGCTCTGGGCCGGGTCTGCGGTGCCGTCCGGCAGCAGTGACAAGCAGTCATCGAGGACGTTCCCGATGTAATCAAGCGTGTCCTGCATACTCAACAGCGGCAGGTCCCAGCGCGTGTCGTGATGGATGGCGATGGAATCATAGATAGCGTCACCGTTTGCCAGCAGCGGAGGTCGTCCGTACAGGTCGCGCAGGATGAATTTTTCATGAAACCAGGCCACGTGCCCGATTTCCCAGCGCAACGGGTTGACGATGGGCAACTTCGGCCCTATCACCTGCTCCGCATCCAGGCCGGCGACCAATTCCAGGGTCCGGTTATGGGCGTCCTTCATGATTTCCTTCAAATAATTACTGCTGACCTGTTGCATCGCGATTATTCTTACATAAAGTAACAGTATGAATATTATCCTCATTACCCCCGTAAAAAAACAATCGAAAACGGGAAATCGCGTGACCGCGAGCCGCTGGGGCCGGCTGTTGCGGGGACTCGGCCACAAGGTAACGGTACAGTTCGACTGGGACGGAACCCCGGGAGATATGATGGTAGCGATACACGCGTGGCGCAGCGCCTCATCGATAGCACGATTCCGCCAACGGTTCCCCGGGCGCCCCCTGGTGGTTGCCCTGAGCGGCACGGATATCTACCGCTTCCGGTACAGCCACCCTGAGGAAACCCTGCGCTCCATGGAGACGGCTGACGCGCTGGTATGCCTGCATGACCTGGTGTACCGAGCTATCCCGGAAGCTCACCGGAAGAAACTTCATGTGATCCATCAATCGGCAGCGCCGCTGACACGCGCCCGTCGCCCTTCGGTACGCACCTTCGATGTCTGCGTGGTCGGCCATCTCCGCGATGAGAAAGACCCGTTCAGGGCCGCCTTCGCTGCCCGGGGCCTGACGCAACAATCCCGCCTGCGTATTATCCATCTGGGCAAGGCCCATAATGACGAGTGGGCCGCGCAGGCGCGCGCCGAAATGGAGTTGAACCCCCGTTATCACTGGCGCGGCGAGGTCGGCGCATGGGAGGTACGAAAAGAATTTCTGAAAACACATGCTCTGGTGCACAGCTCGATCATGGAAGGCGGCGCCAACGTCGTCTCCGAGGCCCTGGTGGCGGGTGTCCCCGTCGTTGCCTCCGATATCGACGGCAACGTCGGCCTGCTCGGCGAGGATTATCCCGGTTATTACCCGGTACAGGACACCGGATCGTTACGCACCCTGTTACAGCGGGCGGAATCCGACCATGACTTTCTGCAACTTCTGCTGGAATATGGAAACAGGCGCAAACACCTGTTTACCCCGGAACGGGAGAGCAGGGGCTGGCAGGCCTTGCTGGGCAGTCGTTGATTTAGCCTTACTAATTACAACTTATGCGTGATGTAGCATAAATTTGTGTGTTGCGATACGGGAATAATCTGTTATATTTGCCTTCGATGTTTAAGTTGCTAATGAGGACGACAGTGTTGTAGTTTCCCTAAGCAGCCAGAGGCGGAAGGAATAACGCATGAGTACAACTCCTGAAACAGTTAAGAACTGTAATAAACAAACAGAATCCAAATTGGACATTGCTCATCGTGAAGCGATGGAGGATATCCAGGCGGGCAAGTTTACTATTATCAAAGACGTGGACGGACATATAACGTCACTGGAAAAAGAGCAGGGACTGCTTGATGACGTATAACCTGATAGCCCCTGACAGTTACAGAAAACGCGAAAAGAAATTTCTGAAACAACACCCGGAATTACTGAAGCAATATGGGAAAACGCTGAAATTATTGCAGAACAATCCCTTTCACCCTTCCTTAAAATCACACCACCTGAAGGGCCGTCACAAAGGCATCTCGTCTGTATCCATAAACAAAAGCTACCGGATCACACATACCTCAATAAAAAATGAGGATATTATTCTGATTGATGTTGGAAAGCACGAAGCTGTATATTAAAAAATGCTCGCTCAATTATAGGGGCGTACCCTGCCAACGCCGCAGGTGGGACCTATGCGTGATGTAGCATAGCGCGAAATTATAAAAGCAACCTTACAGGCTCCACCCGATCACTCTCGGGTAACGCCCTACCGATAATCGCCGTGCGGGTATATCCCAGCTTGCGCAGTTCCACGACACAGGCATCGGCCTGCTCTGCCGGGACGCCGGCAAGCAGTCCGCCGGACGTTTGCGGGTCGAACAGCAACGGGTAGCGCAGATCTTTTGATGCGTTCTCAGCGTCATGTATCGCCCGGCGCAGGCGCAGGTTCTGTGGTTGCAATGAACTGAATACGCCTGCTGCCACCGTCTCCTCGGCGCCGGCCAGATACGGGATGGCGTTCAGGTCCACCTCAACATCAACGCGGGAAGGCTTTATCATTTCCACCAGGTGCCCCAGCAGGCCGAAGCCGGTTACATCCGTGCATGCGGTTGCACCGTGCCTGAACAAACACCTGGCGGCCCCAAGGTTTGATTGCACCATGCTTTCCAGCGCGGCGGCAATCCATGGCCCTTTTGCCTTGTGCTGCATATCGGCCGCAAACAGGGTGCCGGTGCCGACGGCCTTGGTCAACACGAGTCGATCACCCGGAACCAGACCACCTTTATGCAGGATATTCTCCCGGTCAATCAGGCCGTTCACGGAAAACCCCAGCGACAACTCCTCACCTTCGCTGGTATGCCCGCCGACCAGCGCCGTGCCTGTCTCGTTCAATACCTTGAGGGCGCCCTGCAGCATTTGCGCGAGCAAATCTTCAACCTTCTTTTCGCCCGCATAGGGAACGGTCACGATAGCCAATGCCGTTTGCGGTTCCGCACCCATCGCGTATAAATCACTCAATGCATGGTTTGCGGCCACCTGTCCGAAGATATAGGGGTCGTCAATAAACGAGCGGAAGGAATCCACCGTATGCACCATTACCTTGCCGGCAGGCACACTCGCCACGGCGGCGTCATCAGGCTCGTGCAAACCGATAAGCACGTCGTCCCGGGAAACCGGTTCAAGCCCCGCCAGGGCATTTTCAAGTACCGTAGCGCCCACCTTGGCGCCACAGCCGCCGCAACGCATGGCAACGGCGGATATCTCCCTGCTCGCGTCCTTATCGGCCAGGCCGCGGGGAATATCCTCTCGCACCTCTTCCTTCATCTCGGGAAGCCGGTTGTACTTGCGCATGAAGCGGAGGTCAATCCAGTCTTTCCAGCGCCACACCCAGCGTCCTTCCAGCGCCCACCAGGAGCGTGAGGCGATGGCATACTTGTCGCCCGTGGAAATCAGGCTCAGGAACTCCTTCTGCGGGAAATAGGGTTTGAGGGGCCGATCCAGCAACCTGTTCCGGACATTCAACGATAGGGGCGGTCCCTGGCGCACGGCGAACACGCCGGATTTGGGCCGGGGATGGTTAATCATATGAGCGATATCGCCGGCCGCGAAAATGCCCGGATGCGACACGGACTCAAGTGTATCGTTGACCTTAATAAAGCCCTGTTGATCAACTTCCAGACCCGCCTCTGCCGGCCACGCCTGGGCGCGGGCCATGGTCACCCACAGGATCTCATCCAGTTCAAAAGTTGCGCCGTTGGCGCATTGCAGCGCGCCGGTCCGGACTTCAGTCACCTTGTGTCCCGTATGGACGTTGATGTTGCGCTCAGCAAGCACGCGCCGGAATTTGGCGCGTACGAATCGGTTATGTGTAACCAGCACGTCATCGGTGTCGGTAATCAGGTGAAATTCAGGACTCGCATCGTCCGGCCATTTTCCGGCCAGTAACTGTTTCAGCCGGTACTGGACAGCAAGTGTCAGTTCAACGCCTCCTGCCCCCGCGCCGACGATGCCGATGCGTGCACCACCCTGGCGGGGTATTATCCGCTCACACAAGTTTTGCCAGTTGTCGACGAAACCATCGATGGGTTTGACCGGCGTTACATTGGCGGCAGCGCCGGGGACAGCAGAGATATCAGGAGCGGAGCCGACGTTGATGGACAGCACGTCGTAACTCACGTCAGGCCGGCCGCGGCAGATGAGTCGTTTATTCTCCGTATCCACGCCGGTTACTTCATCATGGAAAAACCGTGCGCCGGCAAACCGGCACAAGGGAACCAGGTCGATATGGGCTTCTTCAAACGTGTAGTGCCCGGCAATATACCCCGGCAACATGCCGGAATAAGGCGCCTGCAGGTCCCGGCATATCAACGTCAGGCGGACCCCGGGCACAGGTTTCATGGCAAACTTTTTCAGCACCGTGACGTGGGCGTGCCCGCCGCCCACCAGCACCAGGTCTTTCAGAACCGGTACATGATTCCCCTTCATACGCCTGACTCAACCGGTTTGCTGTCTACAATATATGGCCACACCGCCCGTAAACCTGAGAAGTTAAAGAAACTCTGGACAAGTCCATCCTGGACTTGCCAGAGTACGGAAAACTAAAATGCGATTTTAGTTTTCCTCACAAAATCAATGACATAAAGTCATTGATTTTGATGGTACGTCCATGTACCGTAGGAACCTCTGAATTAATCATAGGTTCCTTACAGTATTGCAATCAGGTTTATCGTAACTTGGAACGGATATGACCGCAATGCGACTTGGTTTCTGGCCTCCGGTTTATGGCAACTGGATCATGACTGATTCCCCTGATCAGGGTGTGGCCTCCTACGACTACGTGAAGGAGTCGACCCTGCTGGCGGAGCAGCTTGGATTTGACACCCTGTTGCTTGCCGAGCATTTTATCCATCCCAACGGCGCGACGCTGGATCTGGTCGATGCCTGGACCAGCGCAGCCGGGCTGGCCGCGCTGACATCAAAAATCGAAATCATTGCGGCGGTAAAACCCGGTCTGCGGGCACCCGGTGTCATTGCAAAAATGGCGAACAGCATTGACCATATCAGCCGGGGCCGCTTCGCGATAAACCTGGTATCTGCCTGGTGGCCGCCCGAATACGAGATGCTCGGCGCGCCGGCGCTGGCGCATGATGACCGTTACGCCCGTTCCTCTGAATATATCGATATTCTCAGGGGCTTGTGGACCCGTGACAAATTCAGTTTCGACGGCGAGTACTTCAAAATAAAGGACGCCTCCATTGCCCCGCGCTCGGTGCAACAGCCGCACATCCCCATCTATATCGGTGGAGAATCGGAACAGGGCCGGGCCCTGGGTGCGCGGGCCGCCGATATTTTCGTCATGAACGGCAGGCCCCCGCAACAAATTTCCGGGATCGTGGCCAACATGAAGGAGCGGGCGCAACAACACGGGCGCACGATTCGCTTCGGCATGGCGGGGTTTGTCATCTGCCGGGAAACGGAAACCGCCGCAAACGAGGAATTCCGGCGCCTGCTGGCATTACGTCATATGCAAATCAAGGGGGCGGACAAAGAAGTGGTAATGCATCAGGTGCAACCGGATGACGCAGAGAAAGTGGGCACCAACGGAGGTACCATGGCAGGACTGGTGGGAACACCGGACATGATAGCCGAACGCCTGCGGCATTTTGAGTCACTGGGCATCGAGACATTCCTGCTGCAGTTTCATCCCACGCTGGAAGAACTGCAGCGCTTCGGTGCTGAGGTTATGCCGTTACTCATCCCCTAACCAATCCCGCAGAAACTGCGCCACGCTGCGGTCAACCAGGATACGGAAGCACGGGACGTCATCCAGCCGGTGGATAATGACCGGCAGGTGCTGCAACCGGGTCAAGGCATAGCGGCCGGAGGGAAAGGCGTTGTCATGGAGATCGACCGAACACCCCTCCGCCAGTCTCGCTGCGGCATCCTCACCGGATATGTCGATGATGCTCCAGGCATCGGTCATATCGGTGACAACGGCGGTGGCGCCGCCGGCTGAATCCCGTAATGCGCTTGAAATACTGTCGATATCCGGCGCCGGATTAACCAGCAACCAATCATTGGGCGCCAGCCAGTAAGCTGAAGCATCATTGTCAACTTTCTCCTGCGGCCCTCCCGGCAGGACGGTTCCCAGCAGTCTTTCAAGCCGGCTTTTGTCCACCTCGGCGCGTGGCCGCACCTGCAGACGCAGCTTGCGTGTACCGTCAAGCATGTAATCGATCTCCTTCCGGGTCCCAGGCAGCGGGTGTACTGAGCTGTGCCGGATGAACCCGGCCGTTGTCATACACGTTCACCTTCTCACCCAGCCGCTTACTGCCGTCCTGCACCAGGCCGAGGCCCACATAACGTTGCAGGTTGGGACTGTAACAGGCGGAAGTCACGTAACCCTGGGTAGGCGCGGGCGCCCCTGAGTGCTTCACATCGATAACATGCGCGCCGGCCGTAAGAACACCTCTTTGTTCCACAGGTGTGAGACCGACAAATTCAAAACGTCCGTTACTTACGTTGTGAGGACGGCTCAGGGAACGCTTGCCCAGGAACTCGCCCTGCTTGCTGTCAGCTACATGACCCCAGCCGACATCCCCGGGCGTGGTGTTGCCGTCGGTATCGCTCCCCACGTGCAGGTAACCCTTCTCGGTCCGCAGAACCGTCAGGGTTTCAATCCCGATCGGAACCGGTTGCAGGTCTTCACCGAGTTGCAGCAAACGGTTCCATAGGGCTTCCCCCCGGTCAGCGGGAACGTTCAGTTCATAGCATAGCTCGCCTGTATAGCTGGCCCTGAGTACGCGTACGGGTATGCCATCCAGCGTGCCGGTGGCAATTGCCATGTGGGGCAACCCGTTGCCGCTGAGGTCAATACCGGGCTCCAGCCGCTCCATCAACTCTCTCGAACGCGGGCCGGATACGGCGATATTCGCCCACTGGCTGGTAACCGGTGTCAGCAATACATCCAGGTCCGGCCAGTCTCCCTGTAGCAGGGCCTCCATCCAGGCGTGGATGCGACTCGCCCCGGCGCTGGTGGTATGCACCAGGTAGTGCTCGTCTGCCAGCCGTGCGAAAATGCCGTCGTCGATGATAATGCCGTTTTCATTGAGCATCAGGCCGTAACGGGCGCGGCCGGTCTTCAGCGATGTAACGTTATTGATGTAGACCCGGTTCAGAAATTCGGCGGCATCCGGTCCGTATACATCAAATTTGCCCAGTGGTGACCCGTCAAAGACGACAACGGAGCTACGTGCTGCCACGGCCTCCCGGGTGATGGCCTGTTGTTCGTTTTCACCGCTGCGCAGGTACACCCGGGGACGGCGCCAGGTGCCGTAATCTTCAAATCGGGCATTAAGTTGCTCGTGACAGGCAAACAGCGGACTGCGCTGAACCGGCGCATAGAACCCGCCCCTGTCACGTCCTGCCAAGGCACCCAGGGTGACCGGCATATAGAAGGGCCGGAAGGTGGTGGTGCCTACGTCACCAGGGGTCCGGCCAGTACGCTCCGCCAGGGCGAGCAGGGCATTCACATTGCTTGTCTTGCCCTGGTCCACGGACATGCCGGCAGTGGTGTAACGCTTCATGTGCTCAACGGACGTGTAGTTCTCCGCCGTTGCGATATCGATGTCCTGCAAGGTCACGTCATACTGAAAATCGATCCATTGACGGTCCGGGCGTTGTTCACACCCGGCCCGTTCAATATGCAGGGCGCCAGTGTTCTTCGAACGCGTCCGGGGACGGGCTTGAAGTCCATCCCCAATGGCAGCGAGACCGGCCACCCGGCCCTGTTCCAGTGCATCGTGCAGGGACAGGGCGCCAGCCAGCATCCCCGCCACCTGCACATGGGGAGGACTTATGTCGGGAAGGAATGCGCCAAACCGGGCGTCGTAGCGCAGCCTGCCGCGCGCCTGGGTGAAGAGATGCACCGCCGGTTGCCAGCCGCCCGCCATGGCGATACTGTCACATTGCAGCGTCGCAACGGTTCCCGTGCTTCCACGCCTGGCTACGGACACGCTGCGCACGCCTTTGTCACCCCGGCAATCCAGCGGAATCGCATTATGAAATACCGTCATTCCCTGATCGCGGACAAGACGTGCAGCCTTCCCTGTCAGCTTTTGCCGGGTATCTATCATGGCAATAACATTGATGCCTGCATCCATGAGCGCGCCGGCAACACCGTATGCACCGTCGTTATTGGTCGCAATGGCGATGCGCGTTCCCGACGCAACCGCGTAACGGTTACAGTACTGCTGTACGGCGCTTGCCAGCATGATGCCCGGGCAATCATTGTTGGCGAATACCAGTGGCTGCTCGATGGCGCCTGTGGCCAGGACAACTTCGCGCGCACGTATCTTCCATAAGCGCTGTCGCGGCCCTCTACCTTCTCCCGTGACACGCCGGTCACTTACCATCTCGCACGCAATCACCACACGATGGTCGAACCAGGCCGAGGCCGTGGTATTGGTCAACAGGGTAACATTATCCCGTTGCCGTAAAACGCTAACCGTGTTTTCCAGCCATGCGTCGCCCTGGTCGCCGTCAATGTTCCCTTCACTCCAGAGCAAGCTGCCGCCCAGCAGACTGTCCTGTTCAATAAGGACGACCCGCAACCCGTGCTCACTGGCGGCCAGCGCTGCACTCAACCCGGCCGGACCGCCGCCCACGACCAGGACATCACAATGCGCGTTATGGTGAACATAGTGATCGGGGTCTTCGCCCGGCGGCAGTTTACCCAGCCCGGACAGGCGCCGGATAAACCCCTCGTACCAGCGCCAGTGGGGCCAGATAAAGGTCTTGTTGTAAAACCCGGCAGGCCAGAGGAAGTGCAGGTAATCAAGACTGCGCCCGATATCAAACTTCACGCCGGGCCAGCAGTTCTGGCTGCGCGCCGTCAATCCATCGTACAACGGTTGCAATGTCGCCCGTATATTGGGTTCTTCCAGGGCGCCCTGCCCCACCGTCACAAGTGCGTTACACTCTTCAGCGCCGGCAGCAAGAATACCCCGGGGGCGGTGATACTTGAAACTGCGTCCCACCACGCGCACCTCGTTTGCCAGTAATGCCGAAGCCAGGGTGTCGCCTTTGAAGCCGCCGTATCGTTTGCCGTCGAAAGTAAACGACAACGGCTTGTCACGGTCGATCCTGCCGCCGGTTTCAAGCCGCATGAGCTGAGTTTTATTCATACCGCTTCTTCCCGGTCGATATCCGGGGCCGCCTCGTCGAGACGATACACAGCCAGAATCTCGTGGGTTACCGTATGACGCGCAACATTGAACCACTGCCGGCACCCGTAGCGGTGTTGCCAGCGTTCGAAATGCACTCCTTTGGGATTATCACGATAAAACAGGTATTCGGCCCATTCCCGGTCCGGCACCTGCTCCGCCGGTTCAGGCCGGGCTATATGAGCCTGTCCGCCCGACACAAATTCATTTTCATCACGTTCACCGCAAAAAGGGCAGGAGATCCGGAACATGGCGCTGTCTCGTGCAGTATCCGGTTTAATGAGCCACGCCTGCCGCCGCCGATTCGTCCACCAGCGCGCCGCTCTCAAAGCGCTCCAGGGAGAAGGGCCTGATCAGCGCGTGAGGCTGGTCCTTGACGATGGTATAAGCCATGGTATCTCCGCTCGCCGGGATGGCCTTGTAACCGCCGGTGCCCCAACCGCAGTTGATATACAGGTTCTGTACCGGGGTCTTACCCATGATGGGACTGGTATCGGGAGAGATATCCACGATGCCGGCCCACTGGCGCATGAGTTTCAACCGGGCGAACCGAGGATACAGGGTCAGGAACGCCGCCACGCAGGATTCGATGTTATCGTAGCTGCCGCGCTGGGCATAGGAATTGTAAACATCGGCCCCGGCGCCCAGGACTATCTCGCCGCGATCCGACTGGCTCGCGTACATGTGTATGGCGCCGGACACGGTTACCAGGTTAAGCGCGGGTTTAATCGGCTCCGATACCATTGCCTGTAGCGCCATGCTGGTCAGCGGCAAGCCAAAACCCGCCATTTTTGCCAATACGCTGGTATGGCCGGCTACCGTGATGTGCACTTTTTCCGCGGAAATGTCTCCCAGCGAGGTTTGTACCCCGGTAACCATGCCGTGGTTGGTGTTGAAGCCGGTCACGGTACAGTTCTGGATAATATCCACCCCCAGGGCGTCCGCGGCGCGGGCATAGCCCCAGTTGACCGCATCGTGACGCGAGATACCGCCGCGCCATTGGATAAATCCACCGGCTACGGGAAAGCGCGCATTGATGTCGATGAGCGGTTCAAGCTCCTTGATTTGCTGCGCTGTCAGCATCTCGGAATCTATACCGTTAAGCTGGATGGCATTGGTCCAGCGCCTGAGCATCTCCATGTCATGATCGCTATGGGCAAGGTTCAGCACACCGCGCTGGCTGAACATCACGTTGATATTGAGATCGCGGCTCATGCTTTCGTATAGCTTCAGGGAGTGCTCGAAGAACGCGGCGCTCTCGGGGTAGAAATAATTTGAACGGGTAACCTGGGTATTGCGGCCGCTGTTGCCGCCGCCTATCCAGCCGCGTTCCAGTACCGCGACATTGGTGACCCCGTGCTTTTTTGCCAGGTAATACGCCGTGGCTAGACCATGCCCTCCCCCGCCGATAACCACCACGTCATAGGATTTCTTCGGTTCCGGCGAACGCCAGGCCGGCTGCCAGCGCTTGTGCCCCCTGAGCGCATGGTAGACAATTTTCGGAAAAGAATATCTCTCCACGACAGGTTCCAGGATTCAATATCGTTATTTTTTGTGTGGAATTATTCGGGTCAGCCCCACTCTTTCAGAACGATATTTTCCCCGGATTCCCGCAACAACTCAATCCACTTGTCAACGTGTTCCCTGTCTGAAGGCACAGGTGTTACGCCGGTTTCGAGTTCACCATTCAATATGGCCTCGACCACCAGTGAGACCGGGACAGAGACAAGCCTTGCCATGGCAGATCCCCGCTCATCACCGGTGCTGTCCAGGAGGTACTGCCGGCCCCATACCTGCTTACCTGTTTTATCCTTGACGCCCAATTCCACACTCAATACGACCCGGTCCGGCTCCCCTTCGGCATACTGGTGTTGCCGCCACAACTCCTCACTCAACACGGCGAGACGACGCTCCCCGGCTGTCCCGGTTGCATTCTCCACCGTATCGAAAATGCCCTGCCAGGCCTCTGCCCAGCCGCTAAGCCGCAGTGTGCCTCGCACGAAATCATCTATTACCCAGTCCCCGTCAATCCCGTATTGCCCGATGAACGGCAACGAATCCCGGTTTGGGAAAGCCTCGAAATACTCCCCGTTAACCAGGTAGGCTTCCGTTTCCCGGTAAGGCGTACCGGTGCTGTGTTCCTCACCGCGGGCGATCCACCGCGCCGGTGTATTCAACGCCTTCAGCACGCCCAGCGGCGACCAGGAGAACTTGTAGGTGAACTCATCCGGCTCAAGCGGGAAACCACCACAGTAAGAATGAAACGCAATGATGTTTTCCAGGTCAAATGCATCGCTATGGCGGTAGCTGTCCAGCAGGGCATGGGCGAACAGGTGGTCCAGTCCCGGATCCAGGCCGCACTCGTTGACGAAGCATAACCCACCGGCGCTGGTCTGTTCATGCAGCGCTGCCATTTCCTCGGAAATGTAACTCGAAGTAACAAAGTGTGCACCGTTTTTCAGGCATAATTCTGCCGCCCGCAGGTGCATGGATGCGGGCAGCATGGATACCACAACGTCTCCAGGCCCGATAGCGGAAGCCAATCGCGTCCAGTCGAACGCCACTGCATCGCAACCGGAAGAGCCCAGCTCCGCAATAGCAGCCTGCGCTTTTGCCAATGTCCTGTTCCATACGGTAACCGGAAATTCCGACTTTGCCAGCCGGCGTATCCCGGGCACCGATGACAGGCCTGCTCCCAGCCAGTGAATGTGCTTCATGTAGTGAGTTTAGTTCTCGTCATTTGATGCCGTTATTGCGCGTCTTATCGGCCTGACCCAGCCGATATAGACGTACAATACTACCAGCAACACTACCGTGATGATCCCGAGATTTCCGAGCATGGGATGAACTTGCAGACCAAGAAATAAAGCGAAGTAAAAAGCAATGACGAGCGCGAACAGCGCTGCTGCGTGGATGAGGATCATCAGAAGTATCCTTGCCCAATTCTGTTGCATCGCTACCTCCCGTGGTTTGGTTTCTGTTTCGAGATTCGAACTATCAAGGGCACCTCTAAAAATTAGAGGCGCCCGTGCAGCATAAGGATATGCTGCCATTTTTAATCACGTAAGTGATTGAAAATGAAGGAAACGGAAAATCGCACTTTTCCGTTTCCGTCTCTGAAAATGCCACGGAGGGCATTTTTAGAGGTTCCTT